>DASSJI010000012.1:0-50404 GCA_035691285.1 Vicinamibacteria bacterium
GCCTGGCGTCGGCCGCCTCGACCAGAGGGGCCGCCAGGCAGGCGATCAGGAGCAGCAGGGCCATCGGGGCGAGTCAGTGTACGCTAACGCCGCAGTCGAGCGGAGGAGGCCGGCATGAAAGGCAGGCGGGCGCCCCGACCATGACCGACCGGCGCGCGGTGCTCCGATGGCTGGCCTCCGGCGCCACGCTGACTGCGCTCGGGCCGAAGGAGCTGCTCGCGCTCGGCTGGCGGGCGCTCGACCTCGAGACCGGCCGCACGCTCGTGGCGGCGTGCGAGCGGATCCTGCCCGCTGGCGACACGCCAGGCGCGATCGAGGTCGGAGTCGACCGCTTCGTGGACCGCATGCTGGCGGACTGGTGCTCTCCGGCCGAGCGCGACGACGTCCTCGGCGGCCTGCGCGACCTCGACGCCCGCAGCCGCGAACGTCACGGGCGCGGGTTCTCCGCGTGCGCCGCCGAGGAGCAGGCCGCGCTGCTCCGCGACGTGGACGACGAGGCCTCCGCCGCGGGAGGCTGGTTCGCCCGGCTCAAGGAGCTGGCGATCTGGGGCTACTTCACGTCCGAGGAAGTGGCGTCGAACGTCCTCCTTCAGAGCCCGCTCGGGGCGGGGCGCTACGAAGGCTGCGTCCCCGCGTCCGCTCGGCCGGTGCCGTCGTCGTAGGCCGCCCATGGTGCGTCCCGCCGAGGAGCGCCGCTTCGACGCCATCGTGATCGGCTCGGGCATGACCGGCGGCTGGGCCGCGAAGGAGCTGACCGAGCTGGGGCTCCGTACGCTCGTACTGGAGGCCGGCCGGCCCTTCGACCCCGGGCAGGACTCCCGCGAGCACCTGCCCGTCTGGCGCATGCCCTTCCGCGGCAAGGGCGATCGCCGCTGGGTCGAGGCGCACCAGCCGATCCAGCGGCGTTCGGTCTTCTTCGACGAGTGGAGCCACACGTCGTGGATCGACGACGTCGAAAGCCCCTACACGACGCCGCCCGACAAGCCGTTCGACTGGTTCCGGGCCCGGCTGGTGGGTGGCAAGTCGATCCTCTGGGGCCGCCAGGTGTACAGGTGGAGCGACCTCGACTTCGAGGCCAACCTGCGCGACGGAGTCGCCGTCGACTGGCCGATCCGCTACCGCGACCTCGAGCCCTGGTACGACCGCGTCGAACGCTTCATCGGCGTGAGCGGCCAGCGCGAGGGCCTGAGCCAGCTTCCCGACGGGCCCTTCCTGCCCCCCATGGAGCTGAACTGCGTGGAGCGCCACGTCCGCGACCGCATGCGCGAGCGCTTCCGCGGCGAGCGCACGCTGACCATCGGGCGGGTCGCCGTCCTGACCGCGCCGCTCGCCGGCCGCGCCGCCTGCCACTACTGCGGCCCCTGCCACCGCGGGTGCGCGACGCGCTCCTACTTCAGCTCCGCAAACGCCACGCTCCCCGCGGCGCAGGCGACCGGGCTCCTGACGCTGCGCCCTTTCACCATCGTGCACGGCCTGGACCTCGACGAGGGCACGGGCCGCCTCTCCGGCGTCCGCGTCGTCGACGCGCGCACGCGCGAGACGCGCGAGTACGAGGCCCGCCTCGTGTTCCTGTGCGCCTCGGCGCTCGAGAGCGCCCGCATCCTCCTGAACTCGAGGTCGAGGCGCTTCCCCGACGGCCTGGCCAACTCGAGCGGCCAGGTGGGCCGCAACGTGATGGACCACATCAAGTGGGGCGGCGGGCACGGCGAGTTCGAGGGGTGGGAGCACAGCGCCAGCGTCGGCGCGCGCCCCAACGGCATCTACGTGCCGCGCTTCCGCAACGTCGTCTCGCGCGAAGCGAACTTCACGCGGGGCTACGGGTTCCAGGGAGCGGCCCGGCGCCTGGACTGGCAGGACCGGCTGGGCGCTCGCGGCGTCGGGCCGGACCTGAAGCGGCGCCTCCTGGAGCCGGGCCCCTGGGCCATGAGCTTCTGGGGCTACGGCGAGATGCTGCCGCGCGAGGAGAACCGCTGCACGCTGCACCCCACGCGCGTGGACGCCTGGGGCATTCCGATCCTGCACGTCGAGTGCTCCTTCGGCCCGAACGAGCTCGCCATCCACCGCGACATGAACGTCGCAGCGGTCGAGATCCTCGAGGCGGCCGGGGCGAAGAACGTCCGGCCGGAGGGGCGCGGCCCGAGCGTGCCCGGCAACGCCAACCACGAGATGGGGACCGCGCGCATGGGTCGCGATCCGCGGACGTCGGTCCTGAACGGCTGGAACCAGGCCTGGGACGTCCCCAACCTGTTCGTCACCGACGGCTCCTGCATGACCTCGAGCGGCTGGCAGAACCCCTCGCTGACCTACATGGCGCTGACGGCCCGCGCCTGCCACCACGCCGTCGAGGAGCTGAAGCGCGGACGGATCTAGGCCGGGCTCTTGCCCGCCGCGTCGAGGTACTCCCCCATCACGCGCGCGTAGTGGGGGAAGGCGACCTCGGGCTCTTCGATCCCGGGATGCCAGCGCTTCTCCCACTCGAAGCAGTAGTAGCCGGCGTAGCCCGCACGGGCCAGAACGGCGACCTGCTCCTGGACCGGAACCTCGCCGGTACCGGTGAGCACGTACTTTCGCCCGTCGCCCTCGGCCCGCGAGTCCTTGAGGTGCGTGTGGCGGACCCAGCTTCCCAGGGCGGCGTGTGTCTGGGCCGGCCGCTCTCTTCCGGTCACGTAGGTGTGGTGCGCGTCCCACAGGAGCGCGAAACCCGGCGACTCCACGCGTGCCAGGATCTCCGCGAGTTCCCCGGAGCGCGTGAAGTCGCCGTGGGTCTCGACGAGGACGACGACGCCCGCGGGACGCGCGTACTCCGCCATCTCGCGGAAGCCGTCGACGATGCGCTTCATCACGTCCTCCCGCGGCTCGTCCGGGGGCAGGCGGTCTCCGAACATCCGCACGTAGGGCACTCCCAGCGCGTGCGCGAGGTCGATGAAGCGCCGGCCATCCTCGAGGTGCTTGCGCCGCGCCGCAGCGTCCTTCTCGTGCATCGTCGCCGAGGCGCCGAGGTCCGAGATCGCGAGCTCCAGCGCGGCCAGGTCCCGCCGCGCCTCGGCGAGCCGCGAGCCGGAGAGCTCGGGCACCTTCGGGAGGTCCAGCTCCCCCAGCACGCCGCGCAGCTCGATCGCGGCATAGCCGAGGCGGCTCGCCTCGCCGAGGATCCGCTTCCAGCTCCAGGCCGGGCAGCCCAGCGTGGAGAAGGCGATCGGATGGCGCTTCCCCTTCGCTGCGCGCAGGAGCGCCGGAGCGCCGAGGCCCGCGCCCAGCGCGGCGAGAAACGAGCGGCGGTCGAGACCGATGGGCGCGTCCTCCAGGAGCCCGGATTATAGGGCCCGGGCCGCGCGGTCCAGGGCGTCGAGGCGGCGCGCCGTGGCCACGCCCGCGCCGACGGCGAGCGCAGCCACGATCAGGCTCGCGGGCACCGCGACCAGGTCGAACAGCCGGAGCTCGCCCCCCGCCACGCTGACGCGCGGCCAGGCGAGCGCAGCCAGGTTCACGAGCCCCAGCAGCATGCGCAGCTCCGTGCCGCCGAGCGGGCCGCGGGCGATCCGGAACACGCCGGTGACGTGGGCCGCCAGGGCGATCTCGAGGTTCAGCAGCAGGTAGGCGATCAGGAGCGCGACCGCGGCCGCCGGGTGCGCGAGGCCCGACAGCGCGAGGCCCGCGAGCAGCGCCGAGGCGCCGAAGCCGTCCACGAGGTGGTCCACGTAGAACCCGTAGCGCGGGCGCCCCACGCCCCGGAACCGGGCCAGCGTCCCGTCCAGGCTGTCGCCCAGCCAGTTGGCGACGAGGCACAGGTTGACGGCATGCAGCCACCGCGGGTCCGCCGCCGCCAGCGCATAGGAGATGCCCCCAGCCACGAGCGCCAGAAGTCCCAGCGCCGTCAGGTGATCCGGCCCGACGCCGGCCGGCAGCCGCGCGGCGATCCAGAGCAGCACGCGCCTCTCGACGTCGCCCGTCAACCCCAGCTCGCGTCGCGCCTCGACATAAGTGCTCATGCCTGGAATATCGGCCGCGAGCGCCGCCGGGTCCTGAGCCTCGGCCAAGACACTTCCAAGGATGCGCCAAGGGACCGCTCGCCCCCCGGTGGGGAATAATCCGGGAGGTCATGATCGAGTTCGGACCCTACCGGCTGGACGCGCCCCGGCGCGTGGTCTGGAAAGGCGAGGAGCTCCTGCCGATCGCGCCGAAGGCGGCCGAGATCCTCGCCGCCCTTGCCGAGCGGGCCGGCCAGGTGGTCACGAAGGACGAGCTGCTCGCCTTCGTCTGGCCCGGTGTCTTCGTCGAGGAGGCCAACCTCAGCGTCAACGTCTCGGCGCTGCGCAAGGCTCTCGGCACACAGAGCAACGGCCAGCCCTACATCCAGACGGTGCACCGACGCGGCTACCGCTTCGTCGGCCCGGTGCGCCGCGCGACACGGCCGGGGCCGCCGGTGCTGGCGGTGCTGCCCTTCGCATGCCTCGGCGCGAAGGACGCGCCCAGCCTGGGGGCCGGCATGGCCGACGCCGTCATCACGCGCCTCGGCCGGACCGGCCGTGTGATCGTCCGATCCACCAGCGCCGTGCTCAAGTATGCCGGCCCGCGCGATCCCCTGGCGGCAGGTAGGGAGCTAGCGGCCGACGCGGTCCTCGACGGCGCCCTGCAGCGCCAGCGCGATCGGCTGCGCCTGAGCGTCCAGCTCGTGCCCCTGGCCGAGCGTCTGCGTCCCTGGGCCGCGGCCTTCGACGAGCCCTATCGGGAGCTGCTCGACGTAGAGCAGACGGTCGCCGAGAAGGTCGCAGCCGCCCTCGAGCTGGAGCTGACCGCGGACGAGCGCGAGCGGCTCACGGCCCGCTCGACGCGCGACCTCGCCGCGTACGAAGCGTACGCGCGGGGCCGGCATTTCTGGAACCGCTTCTCGGCCGGCACGCTGCGGAAGGCCTTCGCGGCCTTCCAGGAGGCCACAGAGAGGGATCCGACCTTCGCCGCGCCCCACGCCGGGCTCGCCGACCTCTTCGTGGTCTCGGGCTTCTCGCGAATCCTGCCTCCTCGGGACGCCTGGCGGCTGGCCGGCGAGGCCGCCGATCGGGCGCTCGCCCTCGACCCCGACCTGGCCGAGGCCCACGTCGCCAAGGCCTACGTGCGCCTGTTCGACTCCTGGGACTTCGCGGCGGCCGAGAAGGACCTCGGGCGCGCGCTCGTCCTCGATCCCAACTCGGCGGCCACGCACCAGTGGTGCGGCCTGCTGCATGCGACTCAGGGCCGCCTCGAAGCGTTCGAGGCCGAGCTCTTCAAGGCCCGCGCCCTCGATCCGACGTCGCTGGTCGTGGAGAGCATGGAGGCGCTGCTCGCCTCCCTGCTCGGAGACCCCGCGCGCGAGCTGCGGTGCGCGAGCCGGGCCGTGGAGCTGGATCCGCACCATTTCGTCGGCCACTGGGCCCTCGGCCTCGCGCTGCTGCGCCAGCTCCGCGGGAAGGAGGCCGTGGCGGCGCACCGCAAGGCCCTCGACCTCGCGGAGGACGCGCCGATCATGCGGGCGGTCCTGGCCCGGACCCTCGCCGTCGCCGGCCGGCGCCGCGAGGCCCGGGCGCTCCTCGCCGGGCTCGAGGGGCGGGAGGACGTCTCGCCCTATCAGCTCGCGACGGTCGACGCCGCCCTCGGCGCGAGGCCGCGCGCCCTCTCGCGGCTGGCCGCGGCCGTCGAAGGACGCGATCCCTGGCTCGTCTGGCTCCGCGTCGACCCGATGCTCTCGGGGCTGCGCCGGACGGCGCGCTTCCGGTCCCTCGTGCGCCGGGTGTTCGGCCGGGGCTAGCTGTGCTCGCCATGGTCATGGCCGGGCCGCGGCAACCCCTCGTGGCCCGGGAGCTCGAGGCTCCGGCGCCGGGGCCGAACCAGGTGCGGCTGCGCGTGACGGCGTGCGGCGTGTGCCGGACCGACCTCCACGTCCTCGACGGCGAGCTGAAGGCAAGGCGTCTCCCTCTCGTGCTCGGCCACCAGGTGGTGGGCGTCGTCGAGAGCCTCGGCGCGCGGGCCGGGCGCTTCGCGCCGGGCCAGCGCGTGGGGGTGCCCTGGCTCGCGTGGACGTGCGGCGCGTGCGAGTTCTGCCGCTCCGAGCGCGAGAACCTCTGCGACGCCGCGCGCTTCACCGGCTACGACGTCGACGGCGGGTACGCCGAGCTCGCGGTGGCCGACGAGGCCTTCTGCCTCCCGATCCCGCCGGACTACGAGGACGCCCAGGCCGCGCCGCTCCTGTGCGGCGGGCTCATCGGATTCCGCGCGCTGCGCCTCGCGGGAGAGGCGCGACGCGTCGGTTTCTACGGCTTCGGCTCCGCTGCGCACGTGCTGGCCCAGCTCCTCCGCTGGCAGGGGCGCGAGGTGTTCGCGTTCACGCGCGCCGGGGACGGCGAGGCCCAGGCGTTCGCTCGGACGCTCGGGGCCGTGTGGGCGGGCGGCGCAGCGGACACCCCGCCCCAGGCCCTCGACGCCGCGCTCGTGTTCGCGCCGGCGGGCGAGCTGGTGCCGCTCGCGCTGCGAGCCGTGCGCAAGGGAGGGGCCGTGGTCTGCGCCGGCATCCACATGAGCGCGATCCCGTCGTTCCCGTACGAGATCCTGTGGGAGGAGCGGAGCCTGCGCTCCGTCGCCAACCTCACCCGCCGCGACGGCGAGGAGTTCCTGCGCCTCGCGCCCCGGGCCGGCATCCGGCCGGAGGTCGAGTGCTATCCGCTCGCGGCCGCCAACGAGGCCCTCGCGGCCCTCCGGGCGGGCCGCGTGCGCGGCACCGCCGTGCTCCAGATCGCCTGACTCAGGCGACCTGTCCCTGCCCCCTGCGCAGCGCTGGCGGGCGGACGACGAGGACCGGGCAAGGCGCCTCGCGCACGACGTGATGCGTCGTCGACCCGAAGAGCATGTGCTCGAGCGCGCCGTGGCCGTGGGCTCCCATGACGATCAGCTCCGGGCCGTCCTCGCGGGCGAGGCGGAGGATCTCCTTGTAGGCGCGGCCGGCGGCGATGAGCTCGCGCACCTCGACGCGCCGGCGCGTCTCCTGCGGCAGCATGGTCCGGAGGCGCTCGCGCGCCGCCCGCTCCAGCGCCTCGCGCAGCTCGTGGCTCTCGGGAACCGAGAAGCGCAGGGGTGCTCCCGGCTCGAACTCGGGCGCGCCCTCGAGGACGTGGAGCAGCGTCAGCTCGGCATGCCGAGCCTCGGCCAGGGCGAGCGCGTAGTCGACCACGGGCTCCGACGCCCCGCGCAGGTCGGTCGCGCACAGGATCCGCCGGGGCCGGGTGCTCTCCCCGGGCCCGTCGGCGTGGCAGACCGTCAGGATCGGGCAGGCCGCGCGATGCAGCAGCTTCTCGGTGACGGAGCCCAGCAGGAAACGCTCGAAGCCGCCTCGGCCGTGCGTCCCGAGGACGAGGAGGTCGGCGGGCAGCGTCTCGGCCAGGCGCGCGATCTCGCGGGCCGGGTCCCCCTCGAGGAGCGGGAACCGCACCTGGACGCCGGCTGCGACCGCGGGCTCGGAGAACTCCTTCAGCCTGCCGATCATCTCGGCACGCGCGACCGAGCCGAGCTGCTCCGAGGCGTAGTAGGGCACCTCGCCCCCGAGCGGCACGACGTACGGGCAGACGTAGGGCACGGTGAGGTCGCCTCCCAGCTCCTTCGCGACCGCGATTGCGTGACGCAGCGCGCGTGCCGAGAAATCCGAGAAGTCCGTGGGACAGAGCACGTGCGCCAGCCGAAGGGTCCGGGCTTCCATGGCCACCTCCCGCCCACAAGGCGTCGTGCAAGCGGTATGCCCTGCACACGCGGCCCATGGCCGGCGCCACCGCCTTCTCCGGCGCAAACTCTGCCGTGCGAGACGCCCCTCGCTGCACCGCTTGCGGAAGCGCGGCGCGAAGTCACCTTCCCTCCGGGCCGTCCGCCCGTGGTGCGATTCGTGCACGAGGAGAACCAAGGAGGTCCGTCCCCATGGCCATGAAGATCGACAGCGCCGAGTGCATCAACTGCGCAGCCTGCGAGCCGGAGTGTCCGAACACCGCGATCAGCAACACCGGCACCACCTTCGTGGTCGATCCCGAGCTGTGCACCGAGTGCGTGGGCGCCCACGACAAACCGCAGTGCGTCGAGGTCTGCCCGGTGGACTGCATCGTCGCCGATCCGGAGCGCCTGGAATCGAAGGAGGTCCTCCAGGCGCGCTACGCCCGGCTCCACGCGTAGGGAGCTACTCCCGGCCCCAGCCCGGCGGAAGGCCCGCGACGCGCAGCTCCTCCTCGAGGTCGGCGAGCGCCCTCCGCGCCTGGCGCAGCTCCTCGGTCTCGATCTTCCTGCGCACCTGCATCGGAACCCAGACCCCCTTCCGGCCGTCGCCGACCAGCACTGGCTCGACGACCGTCTCGTAGGCCCGGGCGTCGGCCTCCCAGAGACGCTGCCGCGCCTCGGCGAAGCGCTGTCGCCAGGCCCTCTCCAGGGCCGCGCGCTCCGCCGCCTCCCGGGATGCCGCCTCCGGCGAGGGTGCGGGCGACGGCGTCGGCGGGGGCGCCTCGGGCCGCGGCCCGGAGGAGGAACGTGAGGCCGCGAGGTCCGCGTCGGTGTAGGCGCGAGCCGTGGACCGTGCGGACGCTGCGCGCCGCTCCCGCTCGCGCCGGGCCGCATCGCCCAGCGAGCCGTCGGCGCGCGCGGTCAGGGCGAGCGCCGCGAGGAACGCCACGGCGACCGCAAGCCCCTTCACTTCTTCGCGACCAGCGGAGGGCGCAGCGCGAGCTGGCCCTGCCGCGAGAGGTCGATGGACTGGCCGAGGATGCGCAGCGCCTCCTGCGGCGCGTGGAACCCGGTCGAGTTCTCCGCCTCGACGAAGTCGAGGAAGAACTGCGCGCGCCGTTGCCGGCCCTGGGCGACCTCCACACGGTCGGCGGCGGCACCGTTGCCGCGCACGGCCTTGATGTCCCCGATCAAGGCCACGAGGGCGTCCATGGCCTGGTTGCGCATGCCGAAGACGCGTTCCTGGCTGGCCTCCACGCGAGCCTTGAGCTCCGGCTCGGGCCAGCGGTGGCACGACTGGCAGGCGTGGCTCACGCTCAGGAGCGGGCTGCGCACGTGGTGGTCGCTGATCTTCAAGGCGCCCACGCGGGTGTAGGGCATGTGGCAGTCGGCGCAGGCCACCCCGGAACGCGCGTGGATGCCCTGGTTCCACATCTCGAACTCGGGATGCTGGGCCTTGAGGACCGGCGCGCCGCTCTCGGCGTGCACCCAGTCCTTGAAGCCGCTCTCGTCGTAGTAGTCGGCGATCTGCTCGACCTTGAGGCCCCTGGACCACGGGTAGGTGAGGCGCTTCTCGGGACCCTTGAAGTAGTACTCGACGTGGCACTGGCCGCACACGAAGGCCCGCATCTCCTGGCGCGTCGCGTCGCGGTTCACGTCGTAGCCGGCGACGCCCTGGGCCGCCTTGGCTGCCTTGATGCCCTCGAGGAAACCCGGGCGCGTGACGCGGAGCTGCATGGTCTGGGCGTCGTGGCAGTCGACGCAGGCCACGGGATGGGAGACCCACTTGCGCGCCTCGGCGTACGGCATGGCGTTGAGCCTGTCGAAGCCCCTGAAGAGATCGCCTTCGCCCGCCTTCCGGTACGGCGCCCACATCGAGGCGTGGCAATGCAGGCAGGTGCCGGGCTGCTTCGCGACCTGCTGGCGCTCGGTGTAGACCTGGTCCTCGAGCATGTAGGCGTGACCGCGCTCCTCGCGGAAGTCCTTCGCGAAGGCGTAGCCGGCCCACATCGTCCCGAGGCGGGGATCCTCCTCGAGGCGCGACTGCGCCACCACCGAGCGCGGGTCGGCGGCGGTGGGCGTGCGGGGCACGGCCTCGCTACCGCCGAAGCGCGTACGCACCTGGTCCACGGTCCGCCGGTAGCCATCGTACTGCAGCGGGAAGTTCTTGCCCCAGACGGCCGGGTCCTCGGTGTCGTCGGTCAGCTCGACGACCCGGTAGAACGGATTTCGCGCCTCCTGCTTGCGCTCGAAGATGTTGATCAGGAGCGCGGCGGCGGCCGCAGCCGTGGCGGCCGCCACACCTGCCAGAGCCATTACGCGTCCCCGAGTCATGGGCATCGTCTCACCCCACAGGCAGGCTGCCGCCCGCGCCCAGCTCCAGGTGTCCGACCGAGCCGTGGCAGCGAAGGCACGAGACCGCGTCCCGGCCCCCGTGCCCGGCCCGGTCTGCCACCATGGCCTCGACCACGGCCGAATGACAGTTGCGGCAGGCGCGCTCCGTCACCGCGCGGTTGCGCGGCGTGATGCGGATGGGCTCCGGGAACGCTCCGGTCGTGAAGTAGAAGGAATGCCAGAAGCCGTTCGACGCCTTCGTCGCGTACTTCCCGACGAAGTCCGGCGGCGTGTGGCAGTCGTTGCAGACCGCCACCGACCGGTGGCTCGACTTGACCCAGCCGTCGTATTGCTCGTTCATCACGTGGCAGTTCGCGCACGCCTTGGGATCGTTGGTCAGATACGACGCGCCGCGGGCATAGAAGAACGTGAACGCTCCCACACCGGCCGCGACGCCCGCGAGCCCCGCCACCACCGGCGCCAGGGCTCCCCTCGCCCTCCCCCCCATCCGTGCCCGATGCTAACCCGGTCGGGACCGGCCCGGAGGGCAGCAGTCGTCCGGACAGGCGTCCGGCAGCGGCGGCAGCCGGCCCAGGCTCCGGCGGGGGGCGCCGTGCGTCCGCTCCTGGACCAGCTCGCGGACGGCCGCCACCAGGCCTGGGTGCGTCCCCGCGGTCCCGGCACGCACGAGGCGTAGGCCGGCGCTCTCGGCGGTCGCGCGCGCCGCCGTGTCGAGGTCGTAGACCACCTCCATGTGGTCCGACAGGAAGCCGATCGGCGAGACGACCACGGCGCGGGCACCCTCCCGGGCCAGACGCCGCAGCTCCTCGTCCACCCCCGGTTCGAGCCAAGGCTGCGAAGGCGGGCCGCTGCGGCTCTGGTAGGCCAGCGACCAGCGCGACGTCCCGGCCGCGCCCGCCACGAGACCGGCCGTCTCGAGGAACTGCTCCTCGTAGGCGCAGGTGGCCGCCATCGCGGCGGGCAAGCTGTGGGCCGTGAAGAGCACCGGCGCGTCGGGGCCCGCGTCGGCCCGCGCCGCCCGCAGCCTGTCCGCGCATGCCTCCACGAACCCGGGGTGATTGAAGAGGCCGCGGAGCTTCTCGACCTCCGGCGCCGAGGCTCCCAGCAGCGCGCGAGCCGCGGCGATGTCCTCGAGGTATTGCCGGCAGCCCGAGTACGAGCTGAACGTCGAGGTGACGAAGGCCAGGGAGCGCCGCACGCCGTCGCGCGCCATCTCGCGCAGCGTGTCCGCCAGGAAGGGGCGCCAGTTGCGGTTGCCCCAGTACACCGGGAGGCGGATGGCGTTGGCCTCGAGCTCCGCCCGCAGCGCTTCGACCAGCGCGCGGTTCTGGTCGTTCAAGGGGCTGCGTCCCTGGAACGCGAGGTAGTGGCCCGCGACCTCCTTGCGGCGCTCGTCCGGCACGTGGCGGCCGCGGAGGACGTTGTCGAGGAACGGCTCCACGTCCTCGGGCTTCTCCGGCCCGCCGAAGGACAGCACGAGCAGCGCGTCGAAGCTTCCGCCCACGCTCGCGACTATAGCCGCAGGAACGCCGATTGCGACCATGAGCCCCCGCGTGTATCGTTGCCGGACGCGATGCGCTGGCGCACGATGCCCATCGGCCTCGCCGCAGCGCTCGGCGCAGCGGCGCTGGCCCAGCAGCCGGAGAGCGAGCCCGCCGGCGGCCTCGCGGGTCGCTGGACCGGAGCGGCGAAGCTCCAGACCGACGGGGCGAAGCCGTGCCGATACGAGGGCGGCCTGGATCCGCCGTCCCTGATCCTCGAGCTGCGCGCCGACGGTGGCGGAAGGCTGCGGATGAACCTGGAGACGCCCGTCGGGACGGCTTGCCCGCCCGTCGCCGTCGACTCCCCCGTCATCGACACGGCGCTCACGCCGACGACCGCGTCCTTCAAGGACGCCCAGGGACGCGAGTGGAACCTGGCCCTTCAGGCCGGCGTGCTGCGCGGCCTGTTCTCGGGGACCGACCTCAGCGGCGAGCTCACGCTCTCCCGGCGCCGCGGCCCGGAGCGTCGAGCGGCAGCCGCCAAGGCCGCGGCCCCGGGCACGCCGCCGAGCCCGTCACCGAGCCCGGGTCCCAGCCCATCGCCCGAGCCGCCGGCGGAGGCCGGCGGGACCGCGGAAGGAAAAGGCGGAGCCGGGTCCATGCCGAAGGGGCCGGGCCTCAAGAGCGGGGCGCTCGGCTTCGTCGCAGCAAACGTCGTCGGCCTCGGGGCGTTGCTGGCGGTGAACCGGGCTGCCCAGGACGACAGCGCCGGCACGTCCACGCTGATCTGCTCGCCCAGATCGTGCGTAATCGGCGCACCGGGCGAGCCCTGCGACTGCACCTCGCTCATCACGACCGGCGCCGACTGCGGTCAGACGGACGCGGGCGTTCCGATTCGCGGCGCCTGCGCCCCGCCGGTCCTTCCCTGCCAGGCGCTGCTGAGCTGCAACAACGGCGTGTGCGAGGACCGGCTGGGGAGCTGCCCGTTCTAGCGCCCGGCCTTGAAGGTGAACACGATCCGCTCCCCGGGCTGTCCGGTGAGACGGAACGTGATCGCATCGCCCGTCAGGACCGCGACGTCACCGGCGATCACGCGGATGCTGCCGGGCTCCAGGCTGGCCGTGGGCGCGAGCTCGAACCTCCACGTCCCCGGCTTGCCCGAGCCCTGGACGACCTGCGCCTCGATGCGGTTGTCGCCTTTGCGACCGCTGGCCACGGCCATGGAGCGGCCCTTGGAGGCGAACACTGCGTCCTGGCCGTTGGCCACGACCTGGCCTGCGCCACCTTCGAGATTCAGCTCCGAAGCCCAGGCGAGGCGCCTCGTCGCCGCGCCCCGCCGCATCGGCGCGACGCGCATGGCCGATGAGGTGAGGCTGGCCTCCGTGACGACGGCCGTCGCGTTCCCGCACTGACGGTCCTCGGGGTGGCCTTGAGGCTCGGCGCAGCCCTCGAGGGGGAACTTGAACTGGCGCGGGAAGGTCGTGCTCGGCAGGAATCGCGAGCTGACGCCCGTCTGGCTGAGGGTGCGCGTCTGGGAGCACTGGCCACCGATGTGGTCGAAGTTGCCGCCGTCGAAGTTGTAGAAGAAGCGGAGCTGCCCCGCCGGCGTGCTCTGACACATGTCGATCGTCACCTTGAGGGGCTCGACTCCCTTGGGTGGCTTCGGCAGCACGTTGAACACGAAACGGAACGCCTGCTGCGAGGGCCGCGTCGTCGTGGACGTCGTGGTGCTCGTGGTCGTCGACGTGGTCGTCGTGTTCTGGATCGGCGGGGTTGTCGACGTGGTCGTCGTCGTGCTGTCGCTCCCGCCCGACGCTGCCGCGATGCCCACGCCGGCTGCGGCGACGCCCGCCGCCGCGCCGACCACGGGCACGGCGCCGAGGCCTCCCGCCGCGAACCCCGCCGGGAGCCCGGGGAACACCTGGACCGACGCCTTCGAGAGGTAGGGGGCAAGCGCCTTGTCCTTGCACTCCTGTTCGTTGCCGACGACCCGCGGGTTGTACTCGGCCGTCCGCGACTCGTTGAAGCTCCGGTCGCTCACCTGCAGGTAGTACTCCACATGCTTCCCGACGAGGTCCTTGCGGGGACGCGGCAGGATGCCGGACATGCAGGGCGCATCGGACTTCATCTCTACGTAGTACCAGCTCTGCACGCCCTCCGGGCGGAAGTACACGCGGGCTCGGGCCACGTCGCTGTTCGGCGTGAAGCACGAGTTCATCTTGGGGAACTTGCCCGCGACGATGCAGTCCACGGCCTTGTGATCGATCGCTATGCTTCCTTGGGCCCACGCCGCGGCCGGCACCAACGCCGCGCCAAGGACGGAGGCGACACACCACGCACGCAGGAACATGAAAGCTCCCCCGACGGTATTGCCGCAAGCGATCTTAGGACCCGCCGGAGCAGGCGTCAAGCCTCATGTTCGAGGCGGGCCGTCCAGGGAGTGCGTGGGTGCTCCTGGCGTAGCCGGTCTCGAGTCGTCCGGGCACGCTCCGACTCGCCTGCGGCGTCGAGCGCCTGCGCCAGACCGAAGAGCGCCTGGGGCGTGTAAGGGCCGTGAGCCGACTCCTCGAGCGCCTGCTCGAACGCAGCGACGGCGTCCCGATAGGCGCCTGCTCGCAGGAGGCTCTCGCCGCGGAGGCAAAGTAGCTCGGGGCGCATGCCCGGATCCGTCGAGCGCGGCAAGGCGTGGCGCACGTACTCGGCGGCATCCCCGAAGCGGCCCTCGGCGTAGGCCCGCGACCCGCGCTCGTACAGCTCGCGGCCCAGGGAGGCGTGGTCTTCCGGCAGCACCGTGATCAGCCGCAAGCCAAGCAGCACGGCGAGCAGGCCGAGAGGCACCACCGCACCCCAGCGTCGCGGGATGGGCGGGGCCTGCCCGCATTCCTCCAGCAGGGCCTGGCGCGAGGCGGGCGCCGGCGTCGAGCGCCGGGAGACCGCCACGCGTCGCGAAATCAGCCCGGCGAGCACACCGAGCAGGGTGAGCGCGAGACCCGCCCGATCGGACGCATCGGACGCGTAGGTCAGACGGACCTCCGGCTGACGCGGCACGATGAGCATCAGGGCCGGAGACGCGAGATAGGGGCCGTCAGCGCCCTCCGCCCGCCATCGTGGGTGATAGGACACCTTCACCAGCAGCGGGTGGCCCGGACGACTGGTGCGGATCCGCATCTCCTCCGGCCGCACGTCGGCCTCCACTTCGACTCCGCCCTCGAGGGGAACCGCGGGCGGCGGGAGCCACTCGTCGCGCTCCGCCACGCGGAAGCGCGGATCGCCGGTGAACACGAGGTGGACGTCCGATTGCGGCTTCCTCGAGAACCAGCGGTAGGCCTTGTCCCGCCAGCCCGCCGGCGACGACCGCACAGGCTCGAAGGCGAGGGGCTCCACGTACCGCACCGGCTGCCGCAAGCGAAACAGTGCGTAAGGCGCCGGCGCCGGCACCTCGTCGATGTCCGGGCGGGAGGCCAGGGCCTCCTTCAGCTTCGCCGAAACGGCCACGACCTCGTTCGCTCCGAGCAGGCGCAGGTGGCGAACCGCGTTGTCCGTGTCGAATCCGGAGTACTCGCGCTTCTTGAAGGGATTGGGAGAGGCCTCCCCGAGCTCGGAGGCGAGGTAGTAGACGAAGTGGGTCTGAAGGCTGGCCTGGTTGTAGACGCCCTCGAGGGTCGAGCGCCCGGAGAAGTACGGCAGCGTCTCGTACATGCGGATCGAGCCGGCCTTCTCGTGCTCGGCGCTGTACTCCACCGCGACCCGCGGCTCGGCCACGCCGCCGGCCACGACCCTGGTCAGCCGGCTCCACGCGGGCCACAGCTCCTTCGCCTGCAGGCCCGTGAAGTTGTACTCGATCCAGGCACGGCTCAACGTCGAGGACCGGTCGGCGTAGAGCCCCGCCGCCAGCACCAGGCCCAGCGCGACGAGGCCTGGCGCCGCCAGGAGCTCGATGAACCGTGCCAGGGCTGCGGCGGCGGCCAGGCACAATGCGAGTTGCGCGAAGGGGACGAAGCGCACGTCGATGAGCCCGAGGCCGGGTCCGGCGGCGGCCAAGGCGGCGGCCATCACGCCCGCGTGCATCAGGAACAGGAAGCGATGGTCGGGCCCGGCCGCGAAGCGCGCGAGGCCGAGGTTGGCCAGGAGACCCAGCGCCGCGAGGGCAAACATCGGCAGCAGGTACGCAGGCGCGACGTCGACGATACCGGCGTCGATCCATGGATCGTCGTAGGGCGTGGTCATGCCCCATGCGTACAGGAGGGGAACCATGTGCACGCCGGCCAGGGCGAAGGCGAGGAGCGCGGTGGCGACCAGCCACACGAGCGTCTTCGCGGGACGGCGGGACACGTAGAGGAAGTAGGTCGCCGACAGCCCGGCCCACAGCACGGCGTAGCCGTGGGTGAGGGCGGTCAGCGCCAGCAGCGCGGCGGGGAGGAGCTTCGACGTGCCGCGCGTGTACGCCCGATACACGACGCCCAGGAACAAGACCGCGAGGCCCGTGCCGTACGTGTACGCGAACTCCCCCGTCATGGTGCTGGCGATCGTGCCGCCCCAGATCGGGTTCTTTTCGAGGAACAGGAACACGAGGGCCGCGGCCGCGCCGAGCAGGGGACCCGGGAAGCGGAACCCGAGCCGACGAAAGCCGAGGTACGCCAAGAGCGGCAGCGCAGGGATCCCCAGCGCGACGCCGAGCTTGAACGCCACCTCCGGCCCGTAAAGCGGTCGCAGCGCGGCCATCAGGACGAAGGGCACCGGGAAGTAGTAGAGCAGCAGCGGATGGCCGAGATAGGCGCCGGGATACCAGCCGTGGAGGCGCAGCTCGGGCAGGAGCCGTGTGGAGAACCACTCCGCCGCCGGAAAATGGCACGGCGTGTCCCCGCCGGCCAGGATCGTTGGCAGGAGGACGAGCTCGGGCCGCAGGTAGTCGAAGAGCAGCAGGAGGATCGCGGAGAGGCCGACGGCGTCGGTGAGCGCGGCTCGCCGCTCGGCGTTCATGCCGCGGCGAGTGTAGTACCATCCCGCGCCGTGACCGAAGCGAAGCGCATCCTCGTCGTCGACGACGACGAGGCCGTGGCCACGATGCTCTCGCGGGCGCTCGCCCGACACGGCTTCAAGATCGACACGGCCCGGAGCGGCGACGAGGCGCTCGCTCGCGCCGAGGGCGGCGGCTACGACGCGGCGATCCTCGACCTCGTGATGCCGGGCCGGGACGGCGCCGACCTCGGCGCCGTCCTGGCCGCCCAGCGGCCGGACCTCACGATCGCGTTCCTGACCGGCTACCAGAACTCGCCGTTGATCGACGCGGCACGGAGGGCCGGGCGCGTCGTCTTCGCCAAGCCGGTCGTGGTCCAGGAGCTGGTCGACTTCCTCAAGGCCGAGCTGCGCTAGTCCGGACGCCTCCCCTCTCGGTCGACGGCCCTACCAGACGTAGACCCGCACGTGCTCCGTGCCGTTCCGGACCTCCACGATCTTGCCGTCGGCCCGGTGCAGGGCCGAAAGGACGCCCCTGACGTCCAGGCGGCCCGACGCGAACGACGCGAGCGCCCGCTCCAGGCACTCGAGCGGCACGTTCACGTCGACCTGCTCGCCGCTTCCGCTCCGGACACGGACCTCCAGGAGGTCACCACGCTTCGAAACACGCACCGTCTCGTCGCCGTCCTCCACCGTGACCAGCTCGGCGTCGGGCATCCTGCGCAGCTCGGCCGCCAGCTCGCGCGCCACGGGCATCAGGCGCTCCGCGTCCCTGCCCATGTCGACCCGCAGCTCGCGCTGGGGCACGAAGCTCAGGGCGGCCTCCGCGGCCAGGAGCGGCACCGGCACGACGATGCGCGGCGCGGCGCGGTCCGCTTTCACGTCCACGACGACGTAGTCCATGCTGGCGAGGCCGGCCCCGGCGGCCAGCGCCGTGGCCCCGGCGATCTTGAGCAGCACGCGCTACCTCCCTTCGTCGATCCAGATGCGGACGCGGTCGTCCCTGTCCTCGACGCGCACCACGTCGCCCCGCCGCTTCGACAGCTCCCGGATGGCGCCCTGGAGGTTCAGCTCCTCGCCCTCGCCTGCGAACAGCGCGTCCACCAGGGCGATGGGCACGTCCACCATCACGCGCTCGCTCTCGTGCGCGCCCTCGACGCGGACCTGCACGAGCTCGCCCTTGCGGGAGACCGTCACGGTCTCCTCCTCGTCCTCGTCGCGCATGGTCACGAAGTCGGTATCGCCGGCGGCCTTCAGCTCCAGCCACATCTTGCGGGCGTCCGAGACGCTCAGCCTGCCACAGTGCTTCCCGAGCCGGATGTGCTTCTCGTCGAGGATCGGCTCGGGGGCCGCCTTCAGGGCGATCTCGACCAGGGACAGCGGGACGTTGACGTGGACCTTCGACCCCTTGGCCTCCTCGACCTGGATGTGGAGCCAGGGCTTCGCCTGTGCGGCGGCGGGCCGTGCGCCCGCCAGGAGCAGGGCCGAGAACCCGAGAACGGCGACCGAACGCTTCATGACCGCTGACCTCCGGCGACCCCCCGGGCCGCTCTGGCCCTGGTAACGGACGAGGCCGGCAGGAGGTTCCGGTTTCTCGGGTTCAGGCCCTTGGATGCTTCCGGCCGCGTCAGTCCTTGGGCTGCTCCAGGTACCGGATCCGCTTGGCCACGTCGGTGTTCACCGAGTGGTAGGGCTGGGTGAGGTTGCCGGAGTCGAAGACCGAGTCCCGGATGTGCTCGACGTCGTCGTAGCCGATCGCGTTGGTGAAGATCGGAAGCAGGTACTCGATGCCGACCCTCGAGGGCTTCATGAGGGCCGGGTCGTAGAACGAGGGATGCATCTGGCGAGCGTGGATGAACCCCCAGCGGTCCCGGAAGGCGTTGCCGTCGTAGCCGTCCACGTAGAACCCGCGCTTGGCGCTCCACTGCAGGATCGCGATGGCGTTGTTCTGGCCGTCGAGGAGCATGTCCACGGCCTTGCCGCCCAGCTGGGAAGCGTGGAAGCGGTCGAACAGGATGGGCCGTCCGCCGCGCTGGGTGTGCCCGACCTTACGGGTGAAGATGGCGTCCCGGGCCGAGGGCGCCCGCCTGTGCTTGCGGAAGTACTCGTCGCCGAACTGGCGGACCAGCAGCTCGCGCAGGGCCTCGGCCGCGCCGGTCAGGATGACGTTGCCCGCCGGGTCGTGGGTCGGTCGCTTCGCGCCCAGCTCCTGGCCGGCCTCGTCCACGATCCCCTCGCCCACGACGATCACCACGTTCTTCTGCAGCTCGTACAGCTCCCACACCCGCTCCATGAGCGCGGCCACGTCGAGGCGGTGCTCCGGCACGAGGATGATGTCCGGTTGCCCGAAGGCCGAGCCCAGGGCGATGTAGCCCGAGTGGCGCCCCATCACCTCGACGATCGCGATGCGGCGGTGGCTCTCGGCCGTCGTCCGGATGCGCCGCACGCCTTCAGCCGAAACGAACACCGACGTGGCGTACCCCGGCGTCGCGTAGTTGACCATGTTGTCGAGGTCGAAGCCCTCGCGCGAGCGCCCGCGCTCGTACACGAAGCCGGGGGGCTGCGAGCTGGGCTTGCGGAGCCACTCGTCGGGCTCGCTCCGGTAGTTGAGCCCGAGGTCGTTGTCGATGGTCTTCGGGGCCAGGACCACCGGGAACCGCTCCGAGAGCGGCTGGAGCCCGTTCAGCGTGCCGTCGCCGCCGATGCAGATGAGGGCGTCGATGCCGAGACGGCGGATGCGGTCGGCCACCTGGTCGAGGGTCGTCGAATCCTGGGGGTCCACGAACGCCCGGGACGCGCCGAGGATCGTCCCGCCCAGGGTCGCGTCCAGCTCCGGCACCTCCATGAAGAGCGGGTTCAGGTGGAGGTGCGGAACGTGGGGGAACAGGAGCCCGCTGAATCCCTTGATGAAGCCGTAGACCTCGATCCGGTGCTGGTTGGCGCGGACCACGGCGCCCTTCACCGTGGCGTTCAGGGCGGGTGTGTCCCCTCCGGCCGTCAGGATGCCGATCCGCTTCAAGCTCGAGGATCTCCGGGCACGCGAAAGTAGCACACTTTGCGCTAGCCCTCGCTCGCCCGGGGCCGAGGGCTCCCGTCACGCACGCAGCGGAAGCCCAGGTGGTTGGTGCCCGTGCCCACGTCGCCCTTCCCGCGCGTCCCCACCATGTAGCGCGAGCAATAGAGGTCCGTGCAGAGGAACGACCCGCCGCGCATCACTCGCTTCTTCTCCGCAGGCTCGGCGGGATCGTACGGCGTGTCCGGACCGCGCGGATCGCGCACGACGTCCGCCGAAGCCGCCAGCGTCGCGTAGTAGTCCGGGCGGTACCAGTCGCTCACCCACTCCCAGACGTTGCCCGCGACGTCGTAGAGGCCGTATGCGTTGGGCGGGAACTGGGCCACCGGCGCGGTTCCCGTGAAGCGGTCGAGGGCGGTGTCTTCCTGGGGGAAGCGCCCCTGGTGGCTGTTGCACATCCAGCGGCCGCCGTCGTTGAACTCGTCTCCCCAGGGATAGAGCTTGCCGCTCAGCCCGCCTCGTGCCGCGAACTCCCACTCCGCCTCGGTGGGAAGGCGCTTGCCGGCCCACTCCGCATAGGCCGCCGCGTCCTCGTAGGCGACGTGAACGACAGGATGCTTCTCGCGACCCTTCAGGGTGCTCCTCGGGCCGGCCGGGTGGCGCCAGTCCGCCCCCCGCACGTAGCTCCACCACTGGAAGTGATCGTCGAGAGGGACCGCGCGGGCGGGAGGGGTGAAGACGACCGAGCCCGCGACGAGGTTCTCGAGGGGTGCGCCGGGGAAGTCCTCGGCGCGCGGCGTCCTTTCGGAGACGGTGATGTAGCCGGTGGCCGCCACGAAGCGGGCGAACTCCTCGTTCGTGACCTCCGTCGAGTCCATCCAGAAGCCGTCGACCTGGACGCGGTGGATCGGCCGCGAGTCCTGGGTGGCCTGCATGCCCACGGGGCTCATTCCCGCCTGCTGCGCCGCGCCCATCGAGAACTCGCCGCCCGGAATCCAGACCATCCCCGAGGGAGCATCCCCCGGCGACGGATTCGTCTTGGGAACGGTCGGCAGGAACTCGTGGTGCACCGACGTCCGCGCCGCCGGCGCGGGCGTCGAGGGCCGCGTGCACGACGCGGCGGCCGCCGCCACAATCGCGACGCCCGCGACGACCGTCCCCCGCATGGCGCCGTCTACCCTCGCCCCGGCCTGGTTCCGATCTCGCCTACCTGCCGGCGGTCATCCCCTCGATCTGCTTCTGGATCTTCTCCAGGTTGAAGGATCCCGGCGTCTGGCTGGGCGGGTAGTCCTTGAACGTCATGAGCCACTGCCCTGCCATCTGCTGGAGCGGCACGATCACGAACACACGGTCGAGGAACCAGTCGTTGTAGGTGTTCGAGTTGTGCTGGGCCCGCTCGAAGGGGTCGCGCCGCAGGTGGAAGAGCAGCGGCACTCGCAGCTCGGTGAAAGGCTCGCGCCAGACGCCGAACGCCTGGCCGCGGTTCTCCAGGAAGACGGCCTTCCATGCGTCGTAGCGCATCGCCACGACCTGGCCGTCGTCGTTGACGTAGATGAACTCGCGGCGGGGCGACTCCTTGGCCCTGCCGCTCAGGTAGTCGAGCTGGTCGTAGCCGTCGATGTAGTTGCGGTAGGTGCGGCCCAGCGCGGGGTAGCCCTTGCGCAGCTTGTCCTTGACGCCCGGCTCGCCGGCGGCGGCCGCGAAGGTGGGCAGCCAGTCCTCGTGGGCCACGACCCCGTTCAGAGTGACGCCCGCCGGGAAGTGGCCCGGCCAGCGCACGAAGGCCGGCACGCGGTAGGCGCCCTCCCAGTTCGAGTTCTTCTCGCTGCGGAAGGGCATGGTCCCGGCGTCTGGCCAGGTGTTGTAGTGCGGCCCGTTGTCGGTCGAGTAGAAGACGATCGTGTCGCCCGCCAGCCCGAGGTCGTCGATCAGCCTCAGCAGCTCGCCGACGTGCATGTCGTGCTCGACCATGCCGTCGCTGTACTCGTCCTGGCCGGAGATGCCGCGGTGCTCGGCCTTCACGTGCGTGCGGAAGTGCATGCGCGTGCCGTTCCACCAGCAGAAGAACGGCTTGCCGGCCTTGTGCTGGCGCTGGATGAAGTCCTTCGCCGCAGCCAGCGTCTCCACGTCCACGGTCTCCATGCGCTTCTTGGTGAGAGGGCCGGTGTCCTCGATGCGGCCGTCGGCCCAGGCGTGGATCACGCCCCGCGGGCCGAACTTCTTGCGGAACTCCGGGTTCTTCGGATAGTCCTCGTTCTCGGGCTCCTCCTCGGCGTTCAGGTGGTAGAGGTTGCCGAAGAACTCGTCGAAGCCGTGGGCGGTGGGCAGGTGCTCGTCCCGGTCGCCTTGGTGGTTCTTCCCAAACTGGCCGGTGGCGTATCCCAGGCTCTTCATCACCCCGGCGATCGTGATGTCGCTCTTCTGCCAGCCCTCCTTCGCGCCCGGCAGCCCGACCTTGGTCATGCCGGTGCGCACGGGGACGGCCCCGGACAGGAACGCGGCCCGCCCCGCGGTGCACGACTGCTGACCGTAGTAGTCGGTGAAGGCGACGCCCTCCTTCGCGATGCGGTCGATGTTGGGGGTCTGGTACCCCATCATGCCGCGGCTGTTGTAGCTGATGTTCCAGGTGCCGATGTCGTCGCCCCAGATGACGAGAACGTTCGGCTTCCTGCCCGCGGCCTGCGCGTCCGCGGGCGCGCTGGCCAGGAGCAGCGCCAGGACGCCGAGCGCGCTCGCCAACCTGCGTTCCATTTCGCCTCCTTGCCGTGCTCAGAAGCCGAGCATGGGCCCGCCATCCGCTTCGGCCGGTGTATGATTATGGGTTATGAGCACCACGAAGGCGAGACCTACCTGGCGGCCGGCAGGCAAGGTCGGCGCCGGTGAGCAGCCGTTCAAGTACCCGCTCGAGCGGGCCTTCGCGGAGCCCGACTGGCGCCGCTTCCCGGGGTGGAAGGACATCACCCAGGCGCAATGGGAGAGCGCGCTCTGGCAGCGCCAGAACACCGTGAAGAACCTCAAGGAGCTCAAGGAGGTCATGGGCTCGCTGCTCCCTGACTCGCTGGCCAGGAACCTCGAGAAGGACATCGAGGAGCGGGCCACGATGTCCATGCTGGTGCCGCCCCAGATGATCAACACGATGGACACGAACGACCTCTGGGAGGACCCGGTCCGGCGCTACATGCTGCCGGCCTTCGACGACCGGCACCCGGAGTGGCCGAGCCATCCGAAGGCCAGCCGCGACAGCCTCCACGAGGCCGACATGTGGGTCGTGGAGGGGCTGACCCACCGCTACCCAACGAAGGTGCTCGCCGAGGTGCTCCAGACCTGCCCGCAGTACTGCGGGCACTGCACGCGCATGGATCTCGTCGGCAACGACGTGCCGCAGGTCGCCAAGCTCCGCTTCCAGACGCCCCAGAAGGACCGCTACCAGCAGATCCTCGACTACCTCAAGCGGACGCCGTCGGTGCGGGACGTGGTCGTCTCGGGCGGCGACATCGCCAACCTCCCCATCCAGATCCTCGAGCCCTTCGTCGCGGCCCTCCTCGACATCGACAACATCCGCGACGTCCGCCTCGCAGCCAAGGGCCTGATCGGCATCCCGCAGCACTTTCTTCAGGACGACGTGGTGAAGGGCCTCGAGCGCCTGGCGGCCAAGGCCCGCCAGCGCGGCGCGAGCCTCGCGTTCCACACCCACGCGAACCACGCGAACCAGGTGACGCCCCTCGTGGCGAAGGCCTCGCGGAAGCTCCTCGAGATCGGCTTCCGCGACGTCCGCAACCAGGGCGTGCTCCTGCGCGGCACCAACGCCTCGGCCAGGGAGCTGCTCGAGCTGTGCTTCAGCCTGCTCGACTACGCCGGCATCATGCCGTACTACTTCTACATGTGCGACATGATCCCGAACTCGGAGCACTGGCGCGTGAGCGTGGCCGAGGCCCAGCGGCTCCAGCACGACATCATGGGCTACCTGCCGGGCTTCGCCACGGCCCGCATCGTGTGCGACGTGCCGTTCGTCGGGAAGCGCTGGGTGCACCAGGTGAAGGAGTACGACCGGGACCGCGGCATCACCTTCTGGACCAAGAACTACCGGACAGGACTGGAGGTGGCCGACGCCGAGGCCCTGGACCGGCGCTACGAGTACTACGACCCGGTCTACACGCTGCCCGAGGCGGGCCAGGACTGGTGGCGCCGCCAGCCGGCCCACGTGATCGCCCACTGACAGCTCCGCTCCGCGCTTGAGGCTCTCCGAGCGGCTCGACGCCCTGCCGCTCCGCGCCTTCCACTGGCGCGTCGTGATCGCCTCGGGACTCGGCTGGATGTTCGACGCCTTCGACTCCGGCCTCGTGTCCTTCGTCCTGCCGGTTCTCGTCAAGGAGTGGGGGCTGACGCCGGCGCAGGTCGGCCAGACCGCCTCGACGGGCCTCGTCGGCATGTTCGTGGGCGCCGTGCTCGTGGGCTCGCTCGCCGACCGCTTCGGCCGGCGCGCGCTCTTCCAGGCCACCCTCGCGATCTTCAGCGTGGCCACCGGCCTGTGCGGGCTGGCGTGGAGCTTCGCCTCGCTGCTCGCGATGCGCTTCCTGGTCGGCTTCGGGCTCGGTGGCGAGCTGCCCGTGGCCAGCACGCTGGTCACGGAGTTCTCCCCGCGCGCCCACCGCGGCAAGCTGGTCGTGGTCCTCGAGAGCTTCTGGGCCTTCGGCTGGGCGCTCGCGGCCGTGGTCGCCTTCCTGCTGATCCCGACCATCGGCTGGCGCGCGGCGTTCTTCATAGGAGCCGTTCCCGTCCTCTACATCCTCTACCTGCGCCGCGCCGTGCCCGAGTCGCCGCGCTTCCTGCAGGCGCGCGGGCGGCACGAGGAGGCCCAGGCGGTGGTCCGGGACGTGGAGCGGCGCTGCGGCGTCGAGCCCGCCCCCCTGGAGCCCGACGACGCTCCCCCGACCGAGGGGGCTCGCTTCGCCGACCTCTGGAAGGGCCCGCTGGCGCGGCGCACGGCCATGCTCTGGCTGCTGTGGTTCGCGATGATCTACTCCTACTACGGCATCTTCACCTGGCTGCCGACGCTGCTCGTCGCCCAGGGCCACACGCTGACGCGCTCGTTCGGCTACACGCTCGCGATCACCGCGGCGCAGATCCCCGGCTACTTCAGCGCGGCCCTCCTGGTGGACCGCTGGGGCCGCAAGCCAACGCTCACCGCCTACATGCTCGGCTGCTCCGCGAGCGCCTATGCCTTCGGCTCCGCGGCGAGCCCCGCGGAGATCGTCGTGTGGGGCTGCCTCCTGTCCTTCTTCAACCTCGGAGCCTGGGGCGTCGTCTATACCTACACCCCGGAGAACTACCCCACTCGCGTCCGCGCCACGGGCTCCGGCTGGGCGGTCGGCTTCGGCCGCGTGGGCGGCATCCTGGCGCCGATGGTGGTCGCGTGGCTGCTCGGCTCCTGGTCGGGGAGGACGGACCTCGTCTTCACGGTCTTCGCCGCCGTCATCCTGGTCGGCGTGGCCGCGGTGGTCCTGCTCGGCGAGGAGACGAAGGGGCGCAGCCTCGAGGCGATCTAGCGGATCCTGAGCGTCGCCCGCCCGCGGATCCGCGCGGCCACGCGCTCCTCGCCCTTCTTCGCCGGCTCGTAACGCCACAGCGCGAAGAGCTTCAGGACCTGCTCCTCCTGCGCCTGCGCGAGCGAAGTGAGCAGCTTCGGCTTGTAGAGCCGTCCGTCGGAGCCGACCGTGCCCGCGAACTCGAGCTCGCCTTCGTGGCGCACGTGCCCGGACAGCAGAGGGTGCACTTTCAGGAGGGCCTTGGGCCACACCGTGAGCTGCCGGCCCAGGTTGCGCTCCTCGCTCGTCCCCTCGCCCTCCGACGACACCGCGGCGAGCTTGGGCGCCGCCTTCTCCGCCGGCAGGTCGAACGCGACGTCGCGCGCGGCGAGATGCGCCTCGGGGGTGCCCAGGAGGCGCTCCAGGGCGGGCGCCGCGTCCTCGGCCGAGGCCAGCCCCGACACGACCAGCCGCCGGCCCGTCGGCACCTCGCCGCACTCGCGCCCGCGCATGCGTCCCTCGATCTCCGCCCGCCCCAGCGTGTCGAGCGCCACGCTCACGGTGCCGCGCTCGAAGCTCGCGGAGCGGACCTGGACGGCGACGTCGCAGTCGCCCTTCGGCAGGGACTCGCCCGCCTTGAGTGCGAAGCTCTTCGCTTCACCGGCGCCGGCGATGAAGCGCTGCTGGCCGACCCACGCTTGCAGCGCGTCGGGGAGCGGCGCAGCGGGAGCCTGCGGGCTCGGACCGCCGGCGGACTTGCAGCCGGGGAAGGGCAGCGCCAGGGACACGGCGAGGGCGACGGCCGGGAGGGAGCGCATGGGCCGAACGCTAGGCCTCCAGGGCGGCCGCGTCAAGACTCCGGGCGCCGCTAGGAGACGCGGAGCAGCGACCAGACCTGCTCCTCGGCGCGGGCCGTCATGTTGACGAAGCCGAGGCCGTGCGAGAAGCCGGCGGGCGCCAGGCCCCGCCACGCCACCCGACCCTCCACGTCGAGGGCGGGTCCGGTGACGCCGTCGACGGCGAGCCTGACGCCCGCCTGGGTGTTGAGCGCGGCGCCGAGCTGGATCTGGGCTCCGCCCGGGCTCAGGTCCACGAGCATGCCGCGCCCGAGGGCGCTGCCCGCGAGGTCGAACACGCGGACCGAGCCCGAGACGGCGTGGCGACGCTCGCTCCGGCGGTCGAGCCGCGCCGGCGTCGGACCCTGCAGAAGCCGCTCGCAGGTCGCCACCAGCTCCCCGAGGCGGAAGGGCTTGACGAGGTGGGCGTGGGCGCCCTCGCGCATGGCGCGCGAGAACGTCGCGTAGTCGCTGTTTCCGGTCACGGTCACGACGCGCGGAGACTGCGCCAGCGAGCCGATGGCCCCGAGCACGCCGTATCCGGAGAGCCGCGGCAGGCCGAGGTTCAGGACGATCAGGTCCACGCCGCCCAGGCCCAGGCGGGCCACGGCCTCCTCGCCGTTCGCGGCGAACTCCACGTCATGACCTGCGTCCCAGAGGACTTCCCCCACCAGGCCTTGCAGGTCGACGTCGTCTTCGCAGACCAGGATCCGGCCGCCGCTCGGCCGTTTCGGCTGCTGCATGAATCACCCAGGAGAGAACGACCGCAGCATAGCACACGGCCCCGGGGCGTCCTTCAGATCATCGCCTCCCGCCGCACGCGGCCCCTCTTCTCCAGGTAGTACGCCACGAGCCGCTGCACGTAGTCGCCGAAGCGCGGGCAGGCGACGCCGTGGCCGGCGAGCTCCGCGGTGGCTTGGCTCGCGTCGTAGCGGCACGGATGGTCGAAGTAGTCCAGGGACTGCACCGGCATGCCGAAGAAGCGCTGCACGGGCGACGGGCGGAAGAGCATCCTCGCGGCCATGAGCGGCACCGGCGTGTAGACGAAGCTCTTGCCCAACGCCCGGGCGAAGAGCTCCGCGATCTCGATGACCGGCAGCGCCTCTGGGTCGGTCAGGTGATAGCAGAGCCCGGGGGACGGCCCGGCCGCCGAGAGCTGCGCCAGCGCCTCGACGACGAAGTCGACCGGCACCAGGTTCACCGTGTTGCGCCCGGAGCCGATCTTGAGGAAGACGCCAGGCGAGGGCATGCGCTCCATGGCCGAGAGCACGAAGTACGGGCCGTCGAACTTCGCGGTCTCGCCGGTCCTCGAGTCCCCGACGACGATGCCGGGCCGGTAGGTGACCTGGGGCACGCCGCTCTCGACGACGAGCTTCTCGGCCAGGAACTTCGTCTCCTCGTAGAAGTTCTTGAAGGACTGCCCCACGTCGAGATCCGTCTCGCGGTAGACGCCGACAGCCGTCCCCGAGACGTACGCCGTCGAGACGTAGTGCAGGCGCTCGAGGGCCCGGCACTCCCCCAGGAAGTCGAGGACGTGGCGCGTGCCCTCGACGTTGATCTTCATGCCGACCTCGCGCTCCACCGCCAGGTCGTAGACCGCGGCGAGGTGGTACGCGCCGGTCAGCTCACGGTGCAGGGCGCGGGCGGCCGCGGCGGTCAAACCGAGGCGCTCCTCGGTGATGTCGCCCAGGACGACGGTCAGGCGCCCGCGGGCGGCGCGGTGCTTCCGCTCGATCTGGGAGATCGCGTGGCGCGCCGCCTCCTCGAACTTGGGCTGGACGAGGAGCCGGAAGCTCGAGCCCGGCAGCAGCTCGAGCAGCCGGGGCAGGAGCCGCGCGCCGATGAAGCCGGGGAAGCCCGTGAAGAGGAAGACGCCGCCGTGCTCGCGGTGCGCTCTTTTGGGAGACATCGCCGGCAAGTCTACACTCCGCCCCGATGTCCCGCGCCCGCCAGCTCGGCCTGTTCGTCCTGGCGAGCCTCCTCACCCGGGGGGCGTTCCTCGGCGTACCGGTCCTCGACCTCGACGAGGCCGCGCACCTCGTCGGGTCGCAGGTCCTCCTGGACGGAGGCCGGCTCTACACCGACTTCGCCGACAACAAGCCGCCGCTGCTCTACGTCCACTACGCGGCCGCCCAGGCGCTCCTCGGCCGCGGCCTGCCCGAGGTCCGCCTCTTCACAGCGATCGTGACGCTGCCGCTGACGGCTCTCGGGCTCTCGGCGTTCTTCCGCTACGACCGGCGCGGCCTCTGGGCCGGGCTCGTCTTCCTGGTCGCCTCGGCCTCCTTCCTCGCCCATGACATGCACGCCGCCCACAGCGAGATCCCGATGCTGCTGCCCGCGGCGTGGGCGGCGGCCGTCGCGCTCGGCGAAGGACGCGCACCGTCCGCCGCGCGCGCGCTGGCCGCCGGCCTCCTGCTCGGAGTCGCGACGCTCTTCAAGCAGCCCGCGGCGTTCTGGCTTCCCGCCCTCGCGTCGCTGGCGATAGGGACCCGCGCGGGCCGAGCGGCGGCGCTGGTCGCCGCCGTCGCTGCCGGCTTCGCGGCGCCCCTGGCCGCCACCTGGGTCGCCTTCGCCGCCACGGGCGGCGCCGACGAGCTCGTGTTCTGGACGCTCCGATGGAACCTCGGCTACGTAGCGAACCCGATCTCGGCCGCCGAGGCCCTGGAGCGCGCGGCCCGGGGCCCCTTCGCTTTCGTCCTGGCATCGTTGCCGCTCCTCTGGGCCGCACGAGCGCCCTGGCCCGGGGACGGCGCGACACGGCGCCGCGTCGCGCTGCTCCTGTTCCTCTCGATCCCTCCGGTGCTCCTCGGCTTCCGCTTCTTCCCGCACTACATCGTGCCGCTGTACGTCCCGCTGGCGCTGCTCGCGGCGCCGCGCGTCTCGCAGCTCCTGACGCGCCCCCTCTCCGTCGCCGGCCGGCGCTTCGCCGCCGCCATGGTCCTGCTCCTCGGCGGCTTCACCGTCGCGAACGCCGTCCTGTACTTCGGCCCCTTCGACGTCTACGCCGAGACACGACCCCTCTATGGCGAAGTTGCGCGAACCCTCGAGCGCGACGCCTGCTTCGCTGGCGCGCGCCTGTTCGTGTGGGGCTACGCCCCCATGTTCTACGTCGCGAGCGGCCTTCCGCCCGCGACGCGATTCGTCGTGCCGCAGGCGGGCCTGACGGGCTACGTGGCGGGCAACGTCGGCAGCACGCGGGGCGGCTTCGACGGGCGCGGCCTCGTGGATCCACGCCACTGGGATCTCCTGATGAGCGACCTCCTCGCGCACAGCCCGACTTTCGTCCTCGATACGGCGCCGTCGGGTCTCTACCGCTGGAACCGCTTCCCGCTGACCGACTTCCCGCGCCTCGCGAGCTTCGTACGGGAGGGCTACGAGCTCGTCGCGGCGGTCGGGGGCGTCCGGATCTACCGCCGTCGCGGCTGCGCTCCCAAGGCTTGATTCCCGCTCCCCGGACGCTTATCCTCGATCGACAATCGACGTCCGCTTCGATCGAGAGGAGGCCGTCCTCATGAGCACCCGGACCGTGGGTGGGGACACCGCGCAGAAGGAGCTGTCCTACCGCAAGCGCCTCATCGAGATCGCCAACATGATCAACTCCGCGTCGAGCATCCAGGACATCCTCGTCGACATCAAGGACAAGATGCTCGACCTGGTCGACGCCGAGCGCGTCACGATCTTCGCCCTCGACACCAAGAACCAGGAGCTGTTCTCCCTCGTCAAGGCCGGCAGCGAGGTGAAGGAGATCCGGGTCCCCAAGACGTTCGGATCGATCGCGGGCTTCACGGCCCTGTCGCGGAAGACGGCGAACATCAAGAGCGCCTACGACGCGGCCGAGCTGACGCGCCTGCACCCGAACCTGAAGTTCGACTCCCGCTGGGACAAGGCCTCCGGCTTCCGCACGAACCAGGTCCTGGCCACGCCGATCCTGTTCGAGAAGTACCTCCTCGGCGTGCTCCAGCTCATCAACACCCGAGGCGGCAGCCCCTTCACGACCAAGGACGAGGGCGCGGCCGAGGAGCTGGCCAAGATCCTGGGCATCGCCTTCTACAACCAGCACCGCGCCGCGCGGAGCAACAAGCCGTCCAAGTTCGGCGCCCTGGTGGACAAGGGCCTGCTCTCCGAGAAGGACATCGAGAACGCGATCACCTCGGCGCGGGTGAACCAGGTGGACGTCTCGAAGATCCTGATCGAGGACTATCGCATCGCCAGGGATGAGATCCTCAAGGCCATGGCGCAGTTCTACAACTGCCAGGCCTGGGACCCGGCCGGCCGCGCCATCCCCGAGGACATCAAGGCGCGCCTCACGCCCGAGTTCCTGAAGAAGAACATGTGCGCGCCCATCGAGAAGAAGGAGGGCACGCTCCTCGTGGCCGTCGAGGATCCCTACGATCTCACGCGGCTGGACGCGATCAAGGCCATGAACCTCGCGCCGCGCCACGACTTCCACGTCGGCATCCGCCAGGACATCCTCGACTACATCAATTCCAGCTACGGCATCCAGGGCGGGACGTCACCCGAGGAGCAGGACCTGGGCCGCATCATCATGGAGCTGGGCTCGGGCGAGGAGGACGAGCTCGAAGGCGAGGAGTCCAAGGAGCCGGAGATCGACGAGACCGACAGCGGCATCGTGAAGCTCGCCAACCAGATCATCATCGACGCGTACCACAAGGGCGCTTCGGACATCCACGTCGAGCCCTACGGCAAGCAGGCCCCCACCGTGATCCGGTTCCGCATCGACGGCGATTGCCAGAAGTACATCGAGATCCCGCCCGCCCACCGCAACGCCCTGGTGCAGCGCCTGAAGATCATGTCGAAGCTGGACATCGCGGAGAAGCGCAAGCCCCAGGACGGGAAGATCCGCTTCAAGGGCCCGATGGGCAACATCGAGCTGCGCGTCGCCACCATCCCCACCTCCGGCGGCAACGAGGACGTGGTGATGCGCATCCTCGCGGCCAGCAAGCCGCTGCCGCTCGAGCGCATGGGCTTCTCCGAGCGCAACCTGCGGGAGTTCAAGGGCATCCTCTCGAAGCCGTACGGCATCTGCCTGGTGGTCGGCCCCACCGGCTCGGGCAAGACGACGACGCTCCACTCGGGCCTCGGCTACATCAACACCGTGGACATGAAGATCTGGACGGCCGAGGACCCCGTCGAGATCACCCAGGCGGGGTTGCGCCAGGTGCAGGTACACCCCAAGATCGACTTCACCTTCGCGGTCGCGATGCGCGCCTTCCTGCGCGCCGACCCCGACGTGATCATGGTCGGCGAGATGCGCGACCACGAGACGGCGGCGACCGGCATCGAGGCGTCGCTCACGGGCCACATGGTGCTCTCGACCCTGCACACCAACTCGGCGCCCGAGACGATCACCCGCCTCCTGGACATGGAGATCGACCCGTTCAACTTCGCCGACGCGCTGCTCGGCATCCTCGCCCAGCGCCTCGTGCGCACGCTCTGCAAGGACTGCAAGGAGGCGTACAAGCCCTCGCAGGAGGAGTTCGCGGAGCTGATGGAGGAGTACGGCCTCGAGTGGTGGGACAAGCTCGGGATCAAGTACACCCCCGAGTTCACGCTTCACCGTCCCAAGGGCTGCCCCAGGTGCAACAACAGCGGCTACAAGGGCCGCATGGGCATCCACGAGCTCCTGCTCGCCACCGACGAGATGAAGCGCATGATCCAGAAGCGCGACCCGATCGAGAAGATGCGCAAGCAGGCGATCCAGGATGGCATGCGCACGCTGCTCCAGGACGGCATCGAGAAGGTCGTGGCGGGCCACACCGACTTCAAGCAGGTCCGAGCCGTCTGCATGAAGTAGCGATCTAAGGCGCGCGCCGCGCGGCTTCCAGGTCCGTGCGGGCTCGCTCCAGGGCGTTCTTGACCGTGGCCTCGCCCTCGAGGACGCGCCCGTAGTTGCCCTCCTCGAAGGCGAGGAACAGCCCCGCGCCGCTGGCGCGCGCCGTCTTCATCACGGTCAGCATGCGCGACAGCGCGGCCCGATCCGCTCCCCGCGACAAGACCGAATGCAGGTCCTCCAGGCCGTTCACCATGCCGTCGATCTCGTCCACGATGCGGCGGGCGCGGCGGCGGTCCTCCTCCCGGCTGACGAGGGCGCTGCGCTGGGCCTCGACCGCCGCGGCCCGGGCCAGGAGCGCCGCGCGGCGCGCCTTGAGCCCCTGGCCGGCCGCGGCGAGGCGGCGCGCCTCTTCGAGCCGGGCGAGAGCAGCCTTGAGCGCCTCCTGCTCGGCCTGCGCGCCGTACGCACGCGCCGTCTCGATCGCCTCTGCGGCGGAGCCGATGCGCTCGTCGGTCGTCGGGCCGATGATGCCGAGGGCCGGCAGCACCTTGAACCACAGGGCCATCGCCACGGCGAGGCCGAGGATCAGCGCGGCGAAGCTCCGCATCGCCTGCACCAGCAGAGAGCTCACCACGCGAATTTACATCACACGGGCCGCTATAATCGCCCCGTGGCCGGGTTCATCGGCGGAAGCGGCTCCGCGATGGCGGCGCAGATCTGCGAGGGCTACATCCTCCTCAACAAGAACACGCTCCGGGGCTGGAACAGCGCCGATCTGCAGACCCTGCGCCACGAGATCGACAAGCTGCTGCGCGAGGTCCGCGCCACGGTGCCGCCCCAGGACGACGCCCAGCAGCAGCAGCACCGCAACCGCAAGATCGGCCGCCTCAGCTCCGCGATGCAGGTGGTCCAGGCCCAGATGACCGAAAAGCGGTGACGCTGGCGCCGTCAGCGGCCGCTGTCCTCGTCCTCTACCTCGCCGCGATCACGGCCTTCGGCTGGTGGCTCGGCCGGCGCGGGCGCTCCCTCCAGGCCTACTTCCTCGCCGGCCGGACGGTCCCGTGGTGGGCTGTTGCGGCGTGCGTCGTCGCCACCGAGACGAGCACGCTCACCTTCATCGGGGCGCCTGGCCTCGCCTACGGCGGCGACTGGACCTTCCTCCAGCTCGCCCTGGGCTACGTCCTCGGCCGCGTGCTGATCGCGCTCGTCCTGCTGCCCGCCTATTTCCGGGGGCAGCTGTTCACGTCCTACGAGCTGCTCCAGGGCCGCTTCGGCGGAGGGGCCGTCCGTGCGACTTCGGCGGGGATCTTCCTGCTCTATCGCAGCCTCGGCGACGGCATCCGCCTGCACGCCGCCGCGCTGGTGCTCTCGGTCGCGGCGGGCGTGCCCGAGTGGATGTGCATCGCGGCGCTCGGCCTGGCCATGATCGTGTACACCGAGGAGGGGGGCGTCGCCGCCACCGTCTGGACCGACGTGATCCAGATGTTCGTGTACCTCGCCGGTGCGGCGGGCTGCGCGATCGCCCTCGCCGGGGCGCTGCCCGGCGGGGTCGCAGGCGCCCTCGAAGCCGCCGCGGCGGCGGGCAAGCTGCGCGTGCTCGACGCCTCGTTCGACCCGCAGGCGCCGTACACGATCTGGGCCGGGCTCATTGGCGGCGCCTTCCTCACCCTCGCCACGCACGGCACCGACCACTACCTCGTGCAGCGGCTGCTCGTGGCGCGGAGCCGGCGCGACGCCTCGATCGGCCTCGTGCTGTCGGGCGTCCTGGTCTTCGCGCAGTTCGCCCTGTTCCTCCTCCTCGGGACGCTGCTCTGGTCCCACTATCAGGGCCGCGCCTTCGCTCGCGGAGACGAGGTGCTCCCGACCTTCGTCTCGACCGGGCTGCCCGGCGCGCTCGCCGGCTTCGTCCTGGCGGCCATCGTGGCGGCAGCGCTCTCGCCCTCGCTGAACTCGATGGCGTCCACCACGCTCCGCGACTTCTGGCTTCCCTACGTGAACCCGGCCGCGGACGAGGCGGCCCAGGTGCGCCTGGGGAGAGCGTTCACGGTGTTCTGGGGCGCCCTCCAGATGGGCGTAGCCCTGCTCGCCCAGGACGTGGACTCGGCCTTGAGCGAAGGCTTGGCCGCCCTGGGCTACGCGTCCGGCCCCACGGTCGGCGCCTTCCTGCTGGCCGTACTGACGCGCCGCGCCGACGCGCGCGGAACGATCACGGGAATGCTCGCCGGCCTCCTGGTCAGCCTGGCCTGCGGCAAGCTCGCCGAGCTCGCCCTCGGCGCGCCCTTGGTGGCCTGGACCTGGAACGTCGCGGTCGGAGCGGTCGTGACGTTCGCGGTGGGCGTAGCGGCGAGCCGCCATCGCGCGCCGGCTCAGTAGAGCAGCGCCCTCTCCCGCTCGCGGCGGAAGCGCTCGACGGCCGCGGCGTCCTTCGCCAGGATCGCGTCCGCGCTCTCGCCGCGCTCCAGCGCCTCGCGGACACGGCGGGTGCCGAGGAGGGCGTCGAGGGCCACGCCTTCGCCGCGCCACTCGAAGCCCCGCTGCGCCCGCGCGGCGCGCAGCAGGTTCAGGCCGAACGCGTACGGCCGCAGCGCCTCGGAGCTCCGGACGGAGAGGCGCAGACCATGGCAGAGCGCATCGCGGTGCTTCGGCGCGGGGTCCGCTTCCCCGGAACGGGGCGTGAACTCGGCCAGCTCCAGGGACAGGCCGAACGCGGCGGCGTCCACCCCGCGCGCCAGCGAGACGGCATCCAGCCCAGGCGCCCCGAACAGCAGGAACGGCGTCTCCGTGCCGCGGCCCTCCGAAAGGCTCGTCGCCTCCAGGAGCGCCGTGCCCGGATAGACGAGGGCGGCTTCCGACGACCTCAAGTTGGGCGACGGCGCCGTCCAGACGCGGCCCGTGTCCACCCAGCGCATCGAGCGGCGCCAGCCCCGCATCGGCACCACCGTGACGCGCGCGGGGCGCGGCGAGCGGTGTGCCGCGAGCCGTGCCAGCTCGCCGAGGGTCAGCCCGTGGATCAAGGGACCGGGCGCGAGGCTCAGGAGCGAGCGCGCCGTCGTGGCGTCCGCCTCGGGTCCCTCGACGAGCACGCCGCCGAGCGGATTCGGGCGGTCGAGCACGACGAGCTCCACGCCGGCATCCGCCGCGGCCTCGAAACACAGGAGCAGCGTGCTGGCGTACGTGTAGAAGCGGACGCCTGCGTCCTGGAGGTCCACCACGAGCGCGTCGAGCCCGCGCAGGTCCTCGCGCGTCGGCGCCTGTCGCGTGCCGTGGAGGCTGACGACCGGCAGCCCGGCCTCCCGGCCGTCGGCAACGGCCTCTCCCGCCGCCGCGCGGCTGCGCCATCCATGCTCGGGCGCGAACAGCCTCGAGACCAATGCCCCCCGCGCCTGCAGCACGTCGAGGGCGTGGCGCCCGTCGAGCGCCACCGACGCCGCGTGCGCGACGAGGCCGACGCGCCGGCCACGGAGCGGCGCGCCTCCCGCGGCTTCGACGGCGTCGAGGCCGGCCAGGACGGCGCCGGCCAGCACCGCCTGGATCACGGAGCGTCCAGGGCCCGGACCACCGCGTCGGCCACCGCCGCGCGCACGACCTTGGGGACGGCGTCGTTCGCCCGCGTGGGATGGACGCGGTTCGTGAGGAGGATGACGAAGAGCTGCCGCTCCGGGTCGATCCACAGCGAGGTGCCGGTGAAGCCCGTGTGGCCGAAGGAGCTGGGCGAGAGCAGGCTGCCCGCCGACGAGCCCGGCGACGGCGTGTCCCAGCCGAGGGCGCGGCTCGAGCCGGCGATCCCGGCGCGGCGCGTGAAGCGCTCGACGGTCTCGCGGGACACGATGCGCCGATGGTCGTACACGCCGCCGTTGAGCATCATCTGGGCGAAGCGCGCGAGGTCGGGCGCCGTGCCGAACAGCCCCGCGTGAGCCGAGACGCCGCCCATGGCGAAGGCGTTCTCGTCGTGGACCTCGCCCCGCAGCACGCGCCCGCGCCACGGGTCGTCCTCGGTAGGCGCGATGCGGGGGTGGAGCTCCGCTCCCGGCCTGAACAGCGTGTCCTTCATGCCCAGCGGGTCCAGGATGCGCCGGCGCGCGAAGGCGTCGAGGGACTCCCCCGCCACGCGTTCCAGCACCTCGCCGAGCAGGATCTCGCCGAGATCGCTGTACACCGACTTCGCGTCGGGCTCGTAGACGAGGTCCATCTTCTGGATTCGGTCGAGGTAGGCGGCCTTGCCGCTGAGCTCCTTGTAGAGCGGAGCCACCGCCTCGAGCCCCGCCGAGTGCGTGAGCAGATGGCGGACCGCCACGCGGTCCTTCGCGCCGCCGCGGAAGCGCGGAAGGAAAGCCGACAGCGGCTTCTCGATGTCGAGACGGCCCTCGTCGACCAGGATCATCGCCATGGTCGCGCCGACGACGACCTTGGTGAGGCTCGCGAGGTCGTAGAGCGTCTCGGCTTCGACATCCGGCGCGCCCTCGTCGTACGAGAGGCGCCCGAAGGCCTTGAGGCGCACCAGGGCGGAGTCGCGGCCGACGGCCAGCACCGCGCCGGGATAGGCCTTGTCCGCGAGAAAGGCCTCGACGACACGGTCCACGTCCGCGAGCCCGCTCGAGCGGAAGCCGACCTCTTCGGGCGGCGCTGTCCGCAGGCTCATCGCGCGCCTCGGCAGGGTGAGGCCATGGCCATAAGCATAGAGGCCCGGAAGCGTGACCGGGAGCCGGCCGTGGACCTCGAACTCGCCGAACAGCGCGCCGATGGCGGCGCGCTGGCTCGACTCGGCGCCGCCGTACGCGCACAGGTAGGCGGCCACCTCAGGGAACTGACGCAGCAGGTAGGGGCTGCCGAACGAGACCACGACGACCGGCGTGCCGCTCTGCGACAGGTCGCGGATGAGGCGCGCGTGGCTCGGCGACATGTCGGCGGTTCCCTTCGAGGCGCCCACGCGCACGAACGCCGACACGACGACGTGGGTGAACTCGCCGGCGCGGGCGGCGAGCTCGGCGGCCGTCTCTTCGGACACCTCGGGACCGAACGCGCGGGTCTCGGTCGGGATCCGGCGTTCCTCGAGCTCGTCCTCCGGGTAGCCCTGGATCAGCTCGTTGCGCACGTCGCTCGAGAGCACGAGATGCAGGACGCGCAGCCGCGTCTCGGAGCGGAGCGGCAGCACGCCGCCGTCGTTCCTCAACAGCGTGATCGAGTCCCGGGCCAGGGCGAACGCGCGCTCGACGTCCTCGGGTCGTCCGACCCGCGTCGCGAGCCCCTTCGTCTCGACGAGGCGCTGGCGGTCGAGGCCGAGGCGCTCCTTCGCCTCGAGCACCCGGAGCGCCGCGGCCTCGACGCGCTCGGCCGGAAGCTCGCCTTCCCTGACGGCCCGCACGAGGGCCGCCACGGCGACCGCGGGGTCCGGCGGCAGCAGCACCACGTCGGCGCCGGCCTTGACCGCCCTCACGACCGCCTCCCCCGACCAGGCCGCCCTGGCGCCGGCCATCTCGATCGCGTCGGTGACCACCAGCCCCGCGAAGCCCAGCTCCTCCCGCAGGAAACGGCCGACCGGAGCCGACTGGCTGGCCGGGACTCCGCTCGGATCGAGGGCCGGCACCGCGATGTGGCCGAGCATCACCGCGTCGACGCCCGCGTCGAGGTCGCGCCGGAACGGCAGCAGCTCGACGGCGCGCAGCCGCTCGAGGCCCGCGTGGATCGAGGCCACCTGCAGGTGGCTGTCGACACCCGTGTCGCCGTGGCCCGGGAAGTGCTTCGCGGTCGTGAGCAGGCCGCCCGCGCGCGCGCCCTGGATGAACGCCGCCGAGAGCCGCGCGACCTGCTCGGGGTCCTCGCCGAAGGAGCGGATGTTGATGATGGGGTTCGCGGGGTTGTTGTTGACGTCGGCCACGGGCGCGAAGGTCCAGTGCACGCCCAGCGCCCGCGCCTCCCGCGCGGTCACCTCGCCGGAGAAGCGCGCCGCCTCGACGGAGCGCGTGGCCCCGATCGCCATGGCGTAGGGCAGCGGCGCCACGCCGCGCCGGATGCGGAACGCGACGCCGCGCTCGAAGTCGCTGGCCACGAGGAGCGGAACCTTGGCCGACTGTTGCAGGTCGTTGAGGACCCGCGGCAGCGTCTCTACATCCGACTCGAATGCGACCAGGCTGCCCACCCCAAGCTCGGCGACCTGGGCAGCCGTCCGCTTCGCCTCCGGCGATCGCGCGTTCCTGAACACGCCGGACACCCGGACGCCGACGAGCTGGGCGGTCTTCTCCTCGAGGCTGAGGCCGGCGAGCGTCTTCTTCGCCCAGCGCAGCGCGGGCTGCGGCGAGGGCGGCGCGTCGGGAGCGGCGGGCGGACCCGGCCTCCGGCAGGCGACCGTCGCGGCTGCGAGGGCGGCGACCAGGAGCCGCCGCCCGCTCATCGCCCCGCTTCGGCAGCCCGCGTGGCCGGCGGCGGGCCCAGCGCGGCCAGCGTGCGCAACTCGCGGTAGCCGGCGCTGCTGAACGACTCGTGGGAGAAGAGGACGAACCCCGCGGCGCCGGCCTCCCGGGCCTGCGCGATGCGGTCGGCCACCTGAGGGAGGGTCAGCCGGTACGCGCCGACGCCGGCCCACAGCGACTGCCCGGGCCGGACGTGAGCGCGGGCGTCCTCGAGCTGATCGCGGAAGATCCTGCGGTCGGGCGTGTAGGTCATCGGGCAGACGGCGTCGAGGACTCCGATCTGGAGCCACTCGGGCCAGTTCTGGAAGCGCTGGCTCAGAGCCTGGGCCTGGTCAGGCACCACGGCGGCCGAGATGCGAAGCGCGGGACGCTCCTCGCGGGCCACGCGCGAAAGCCGCGCGGCGAGGTTCGTGAGCACGTCGCGTCGGTAGGAGTCCCAGGCCCCTTTGCGCTCGAGAGGCCCGCTCAGGAGGTCGGGCACGCCCTGTTGCTTCCCGAACGCCTCGAGCGCCGCGACCGAGTAGTCGTAGTCGGGACCGGGATAGCGGATGAAGTCGAGGTGCAGTCCGTCCACCGCATAGCGGCGCACCAGCTCGCGTGTCGCCGCCTCCAGGTGGTCGCCCACGGCGGGCGATGACGGCGAGATGTAGAACCCCTCGACGTCGGGGTCCTCCCTCCCGAGCTTGCGCACGATCCGGAGCAGGCTCTGGCGGTCCGCCGGCAGGCTCCCGCGCGCCGCGGCCCGCGGCGTCATCACCCACTCGGGATGGAGAGCGACCACGTTGTCACGGGGAACGCTCGGCAGATGGGCGGTGAGCAGCACGTTGAACCAGGCATGCACTGCGAGGCCGCGAGCGCGGGCCTGGGCCAGGAGGCGCGCCAGGGGGTCGAACGCCTTCGGCTGGGCGTGGAGCAGGGGGCTGCGCGCCACGGCGTCCGACGCGTAGAAGGCGTCCCCCCGGCCGCGGACCTGGACGAACAGCGCGTTGAGCCCGGCGGCGGTCGCGTCGGCGACCACCTGGTCCACCGACTCGGGCGACACGAGCGCGGTGCGCACGACCCAGAGACCGCGCAGCTCCGGCTCGGGCCGCCCCGGGGCCGCCTGGAGCGAGGCGGCGAGCAGCAGGAGCGCGGGCGTCACGCGACGGGCTTCACCAGCACGTCGTCGCCCTCGCGCACGCCCAGCTCGCTCAGCACGCTGCGGGGAAGCTGCACGTCGCGCACGAGGCCACCTTTGAAGCTCGCCGGCACGAGCGCCGAGCGTCCACCGCTCGCCCGCACCTCGACCCGCAGCACCCCGCGGCCGAAGCGGAGCAGCCGCCGCCAGTCCTCGTCGTGGCGCGCGTCCATCTCGGCGCTGTCCTTGCCGAAGAGGCCCTGGGCCACGGCCCTGAGGCTCTTCGCCGGCACGACCCGCTCGAGGTAGCCGCGCTCGACCAGCTCGAACAGCGCACGCACCACCTCCCCGCGGGTCAGCCGGGTCGCGTCGAGGATCTCCCGCACGTCCCGCGCGCCGTCCACGAAGCGCAGCACGCGCCACTCCCTGGGGCCGATCTCGAACGGCGCCGCGTCCTCGGCCGGCGCCGCCATCTGGAAGACCACGCGGTCGTCGGGGATCAGCAGGTTCATGCGGTGACACGTCTCGCCCAGGCGCAGCCCGTCCAGGACGAGCTCGTCGATGCCGCGCCGCACGTTCGGCGTCACCGTCTTCTCGTCGGGGACGAAGGTGAGCTGGCCCGCCCGCCAGCCGAACAGGTCGAGGACCGCGTCCTCGCCCTCGAGGCGGCCGATCGAGGCCCGCGCGTGGACGAGGCCGCCCTTCTCGAAGCGGAGCGCCGTCTGGTGTTCGTCGTTCGTCACGAGCAGGCGGCCGCTCTTCTTGCCCTGGGCGAAGAGCCGGAGCACGTCGACCAGCTTGATCTCCTCGAGGCTGCCGAGCAGGGACATGGGGACGCGGTGCTATCATAGCCGACGGATGCGTTCTCCGAACGCCGCGCTGCGCGCGGCCGCGCTGGCTCTGGCCGCGGCGCCGGCAGCCGCCGCCGGGACGCCCGCCGAGGATCTGGCGCGCCGCGTGGAGGAGCGCCTGCTTCGCGCCGCGGACATGCGCGCCCGCTTCACCCAGACCTACCGCTCGGGCGCCCTCGGGCGCGAGGTGCGGGAGCGCGGCACGATGACCCTGAAGCGCCCGGGCCGCATGCGCTGGGAGTACGAGTTCCCCGAGCGAAAGACGTTCGTCTCGGACGGCCGCACCTTCTACTTCTACGTGCCCGCCGACCGGCAGGTCGTCGTGCGGGACCAGAAGGACGCCGCCGGCGTCGCGGGTCTCCTGCTCGCCGGCCGAGGCGCGCTGCTCGAGCCCTTCGCTCCCGAGGTCCAGGCGGCGCCCACCGGCACGACGCGCCTGCGGCTCGTGCCTCGGAAGGCCGACCCGGAGGTCGAGCAGATCGTGCTCGACCTGGACGCCGACTGCCGCGTGCGCGCCCTCGAGGTGACCGACCCGCAGGGCAACCGGAGCCGCTTCGAGTTCGACGACGTGCGGGAGAACGTCGGGCTGCGCGACGACCAGTTCGAGTTCGAGCCGCCGCGGGGCGTCGAGGTGATCGCCGGATGAGGCGCCCCCTCCCGGTCCTCCTCGCCCTCCTCCTCGGGGCCTGCGCGACGTCGGGCGCCTTCCGCGCCGGCGAGCAGGCCGAGCGCCGGCAGGACTACGACGCGGCGGTGCTGGAGTACTCGAAGGCGCTCAAGGAGCACCCGGAGAACCGCAAGTACCAGACGAGCCTCTCCCGAGCGCGGCTGCGGGCCTCCGAGGCCCACGCGACGACGGCCCGCCGGCTCGCCGCCACGGGACACTTCAAGGAGGCCCTGGACGAGTTCCGGCTCGCCCTCGACCTGAACCCGTCGGCCAACCTGACCGACGAGGTGCGCGAGACCGAGAGCGCGCGCCAGCGCGGCACGGCAGCGCCGGAGATCGCCAAGCTCAAGGAGCAGGCGCGCGAGCGGGCCCTCGCGGGCCTGGTCCTGGGCCCCGAGGCGCAGGAGCGCCTCGGCCTCGTGTTCCGCGGCGCGAGCCTCAAGGAGGCGTACCAGGCCCTGGGCAAGGCGGCGGGCGTGAACGTGCTGTTCGACCCGGCGTTCCAGGACGCGCCGGTCAGCCTGGACCTCGAGGACGTGGCCTTCGAGGAGGCCCTCGACTCCCTGGCGAGCGTGGGCCGCACCTTCCACCGCGTCGTGGGCGACCACGTGCTCATGGTCGTCCCCGACACGCCCACCAAACGCCGGGAGTACGAGCCGCAGGTCGTGAAGACGTTCTTCCTCTCCAACGCCGACCTCAAGGAAGCCATCGACCTGTTGCGCGTCGTCCTGGGCGCGCGCCGCGTCGCCCCGCTGCCGGGCCAGAACGCTCTGACCATCAACGACACGCCCGAGAAGGTGGCAGCCGCGGAGCGCATCGTCGAGGTGCTCGACAAGCGCCGCGCCGAGGTCGTGGTGGACGTGGAGATCCTCGAGGTGAACCGCTCGCGGCTCAAGGAGTACGGGATCGAGATCACGTCGCGACTTCCGGGCATCGAGGGCGTGGCGGGCGGGATCTTCCCCGACCCGCGCGGCACGACCACCCTCGACGACAACCCCTATCGCAAGGACAACCTCGTGCTCTCGAACCTGCCGGGGGTGATCTACCGCCTGCTCCAGACCGACGCCACCACGCGCCTCCTGGCGAACCCGCAGCTCCGCACCACCGAGGGCCAGACGGCGCAGGCGCGCTTCGGCGACCAGGTGCCGGTGCCGGTGACGACCTTCGCCCCCATCGCCCAGGGCGGCGTGTCGCAGCAGGCCATCACGTCCTTCGAGTACAAGAACGTCGGCGTCAACATCGACATCACGCCGCGGGTCCACCACGACGGCGAGGTGTCGCTGGTCCTGAAGCTCGACATCTCGGCGGTCGGGCCGGCGGGCTTCCAGGGACTGCCGACGTTCAACAGCCGCACGGTGACCAGCATGATCCGGCTCAAGGACGGCGAGACCAACATCCTGGCCGGCCTCATCAGCGACCAGGAGCGGCGCAGCCTCTCGGGGATCCCGGGGCTCGCCAGCCTGCCGTTCCTGGGCCGGCTCTTCGCCCGCAACAAGGACGAGAACAGCGAGACGGACATCGTGATGACGCTGACGCCCCACGTGGTGAAGCGCCCCGCCCTGACCCGGGAGGACTTCGAGTCCTTCGAGGTCGGGGCCGACGCCCAGACCGTTCTGTTCGAGGCGCCGGTGATCCCGCCGCCTCCGGCCCTGGCGCCGCAGCGGCCCGAGCCGCCGCGCGTCGAGCCGATCCGGCCGCCGGCGCCCACTCCCGCGCCTCCCCCGCCGCCGGAACCCTGAGACCTTTGTTCGCCCGGCTGCTGCGCACGCTCGCGCTGCTCCGCGATCCGCGGGTCGCGAAGCTCCCTCGCTTCGCGCTGGTCGCCGCCATCCTGTACACGCTGTGGCCTGCGGACCTGCTGCCGGACTTCCTCGTGCCGCTCGTCGGCTACCTGGACGACCTGACGCTCGTCTGGCTGGCGCTGCGCTGGCTGCGCCGCAACGAGCCCGCCGGCGCCGTGGCGCCCGGCAAGCTGGCTCCCGATCCGCCGGCTAGGACTTGACGGCGACCGCCGGCTTCTCCACCTTCACCCGGCTCTCGACCTTCACCTTGCTGATGCGGTTGCGCTCGACGTCGACGACCGTCAGGCGCCAGTCTCCCACGGGCACCACCTCGCCGCCCTTGGGGACCGAGCCCAGCTGCTCGAGCATGAAGCCGGCGACGGTCTGGAACTCCTGGGATTCGGGGATCGGCACCTGATGGTTCTCGCGCAGCTCCTTCGCGGACACGGTGCCCTCGACCACCAGGGAGCCGTCCCTGAGCTTCTCCACGGGCCGCTCTTCCCAGTCGTACTCGTCCTGGATCTCGCCGACGATCTCCTCGAGCAGGTCCTCGAGGGTGACGAGGCCGGTGAGCGAGCCATGCTCGTCGATCACGAGCGCCATGTGGGAGCGGCGCCGCTGCAGCTCCTTGAGCAGCTCGCCGACGCGCTTCGTCTCGGGCACGAAGTGGACGGGGTGCAGGATCTTCCGCAGCACGACGGGCTGGCGGCGCTCGAGCAGCCGGATCACGTCCTTGACGTAGACGAGGCCGAGGGCGTTGTCGATCGTGCCGTCGTAGACGGGGATCCGCGAGAAGCCGCTCTCCACGATCAGCCGGCCCACCTCGTCGGGGGACGTCGCGGCGTCGAGGGCGAAGACCTTGGGCCGCGGCACCATCACCTTCTTGACGGGCGTGCTCGAGAACTCGAACACGCTGTGGATCAGGTCCACCTCGGTGTCGCCGATCACGCCCTGCTCGCGCCCCTCCTGGACGAGGTGCTTGATCTCCTCCTGGGAGACGAAGGTGCGCTGGCCGAACTCGCGGATGCCGAAGGTCCGCAGCACCGCCCGTGTCGAGACCGTCAGGAAGCGGACGGCGAACAGGGATCCCCGCGCCATCGCGTGGAGGGGCCAGGCCGCCGCCAGGGCCACGGACTCGGTGTAGCGGAGCGCCAGGGCCTTCGGCACCAGCTCCCCGAGGATCAACTCGACGTACACGATGCCGCCGCCGACCAGGGCGCCGGCCAGCATGGGAACCGCCACCAAGCCGGCGAAGGGCGTGGCGAGCAGCAGCCTTTCGACGTGGCGGCTGGCCAGGTAGCCGCCCAGCACGCCCGCCAGTGTGCCCATCAGGGTGACCCCGATCTGGACCGTGGCCAGGAAGGTGTCGAGGTTCTCCTGGAGGTCCTTCAGGCGGCGGGCCGCCCCGCTCCCCTCGGCGATCAGGGCCTCGATCCTGCTCCGCTTGGCCGAAAGGATCGCGATCTCGCTGCCGGAGAAGAAGCCGTTCCCCAGCAGGCACAGCAAGATAGCGATGATGAGCAGCCCCGATCCTGTCATCGTAGCCCCCTATTTTAGCGGATCCGCGCCCTTGTCTTGCCGGTCGCCCTCTGGTAGCTTCACAAGTCCTTCAGGGAGGGGAGCTTGGCGAACGGCGAGATCTTCGACGTCACCGTCGTCGGCAGCGGTCCCGGGGGCTACGTGGCTGCGATCAGGGCAGCCCAGATGGGGCTCAAGACGGCCGTGGTCGAGAGGGACCCGGCCGGCACCGGCGGCACCTGCCTGCTCCGTGGATGCATCCCGACCAAGGCCCTCCTCCACACGGCGGACGTCTGGGAGGAGATGAAGCACGGCAGGGAGCTCGGGATCGTCGCTGACAACCTGCGCATCGATTTCGCGGCGGTCCAGGCTCGCAAGGGCCGGATCGTCACCCGCCTGTCCAAGGGCATCGAGACGTACCTGTTCAAGAAGAACAAGATCACGCTCTTCAAGGGCCACGGACGCCTGGAGGGCGGCACGACCCTCGTCGTGAAGGGCGATCAGGGAGAGACGCGCGTGGCGTCGAAGAGCGTGATCCTGGCCACGGGCTCGCGCCCGCGCTCGATCCCGGGCATCACGCCGGACGGCAAGAGCATCATCACCTCGGACGAGATCCTGGAGCTGAAGGAGATCCCGAAGAGCCTGGTCGTGATCGGGGCCGGCGCGGTCGGGATGGAGTTCGCGTCGATCTTCGCCCGCTTCGGGACGCAGGTGACGGTGATCGAGCTCCTGCCCCGCGTGCTCCCTCTCGAGGACGAGGAGATCTCCAAGGAAGCGCGCAAGGTCCTCGCGAAGCACATGACGATCTTCACCGGGGCCAAGACCGAGGCCGTCCTCAAGACGCCGGCGGGCGTCGAGATCGCGTTCAAGACCGAGACCGGCGAGGCCAAGAGCCTCGTCGCCGAGCTGCTGCTCGTCGCGGTCGGCCGCGGCCCCGTCACCGACGGCCTCGGCCTCGAGGCCACGGGCGTCCAGCTCGAGAAGGGCTACGTGCGGGTCAACAACAAGATGGAGACGAGCGAGCCCGGCGTCTACGCGATCGGCGACGTGGCCACGGTCGACGGCAAACCGCACCCGGCCCTCGCACACGTCGCGTCCCACGAGGGCATCGGCGTCGCCGAGCGCCTCGCCGGCCGGCACGCCGAGCCGCTCAACTACGACCAGGTGCCGTCGGCGACCTACTGCTGGCCGGAAGTGGCGGCCGTCGGCCTGACCGAGGAGGAGGCCAGGAAGCGCGGCTTCGACGTGCGGGTGGGCCGCTTCCCATTCCCGAACGTCGCCAAGCCCCGCATCATCGGCCAGGACTTCGGCCTCGTGAAGATCGTCGCCGAGGCCAAGTACGACGAGGTGCTCGGCGTCCACATAGTCGGCCCGCACGCGACCGACCTGATCGCCGAAGCCTGCCTCGGCCTGCGCCTGGAGACGACCGTGGAGGAGATCACCCGGACCATCCATCCGCACCCGACGCTGTCCGAGGCGATGATGCAGGCGGCCGAGGCGGTGTACGGCCACGCCATCGACGCGTAGTTGAGGCCGCCTGTCGAGCAGCTCGGCAAGCCTCAGCTCGTCGCGCTCTACCACTACATGAAGCTGACGCGCATGGTGGAGGAGCGCCTCGCCAACCTGTACCGCCAGAACAAGGTCGTGGGCGGCCTGTACCGGAGCCTCGGCCAGGAGGCCACGACCGTGGGCGCCGCGTACGCCCTCGACCGGGGCGACCTCATGACCCCGCTCATCCGCAACCTGGGCGCGATCTTCGTGCGCGGCGGCAAGCCGCGCGAGGTGTTCTGCCAGTACATGGCCCGCCGCGACGGCCCGAGCCGGGGCCGGGACCTCAACACGCACTACGGCTGGATCCGCGAGGACGGCAGCAACCTGGCGGTGGTCTCGATGCTGGGCGACATGGTGTCGATCCTGGCGGGGGCGGCGATGGCCGAGCGCATGCAGGGCCGCGCCAGCGTCGCCCTCACGTGGATCGGGGACGGCGGCACCTCCACGGGCGCCTTCCACGAAGGCTTCAACTTCGCCTGCGTCCAGAAGGCGCCCCTCGTGGTGGTCGTGGAGAACAACCAGTACGCCTACTCCACGCCGACCGCGCTCCAGACCGCGAACACCCGCTTCGTGGACCGGGCCCGGGCCTACGGCTGCTTCGGCGACTCGGTGGACGGCAACGACGTGCTCGCCGTCTACGAGGCCGCGCGCAAGGCCGTGGCGCGGGCGCGGGCCGGCGAGGGTCCTACGCTGATCGAGGCCGAGACCATGCGCATGCGCGGCCACGCCGAGCACGACGACATGAAGTACGTGCCGGCGGCGCTGCTCGAGGAGTGGAAGGCGAAGGACCCGATCGAGCGCTACGAGAAGCGCCTGCTCGAGCAGCACCTGGCCACCGAGCCGGACCTCGCGGCCGTGCAGGCCACCATCGAGAAGCAGCTCGACGCCGACGTCGCCTACGCCGAGGCGAGCCCGTTCCCGGAGCCCGAGTCGGCCCTCGACGACGTGTACGGCGACCGCGACGTGCGCTCCCCGACACCGCCCCTCGTCATCGAGTGGGCGCTTCGTCAGGGCCAGTCCTGATGGCCGCCCTCACCTACCTCGAGGCCATCCGGCTCGCGATGCTCGAGGAAATGGACAAGGATCCTCGCGTCTTCGTCATCGGCGAGGACGTCGGGACCTACGGCGGAGCCTTCCGCGTCACCCAGGGCTTCCTCGAGCGCTTCGGCCGCGAGCGGGTGATCGACACCCCGATCAGCGAGTCCGCCATCGTGGGCGCCTCGATCGGCGCGGCCCTCATGGGCATGCGCCCGATCGCAGAGCTGCAGTTCATCGACTTCATCTCCTGCGCCTTCGACATGATCGTGAACTACGCGGCGAAGAGCCGCTACCGCTGGGGCGGCGGCGTGCCGATCGTGGTGCGCGGGCCCTGCGGCGGCGGCGTGCACGGGGGACCGTTCCACAGCCAGAACCCCGAGAGCTACTTCATGAACGTGCCGGGGCTGAAGATCGTCGCGCCGGGCACCGTCCGGGACGCGAAGGGCCTCATGACCGCGGCGATCCGCGACCCGGATCCCGTGATCTACCTCGAGCACAAGTTCCTCTACCGGCGGATCAAGGAGGAGCTGCCCGAGGGCGAGGTCGTCGTCCCGATCGGCGAGGCGCGCCTGGCCCGCGCGGGCCGGGACCTCTCGATCGTGACCTACGCCGCGATGCTGCACGTGGCGCTCGAGGCCGCCGAGGCCGCCTCGAAGGACGGCATCTCGGTGGAAGTCCTCGACCTGCGCACCCTCCTTCCCCTCGACGAGGAGGCCGTGCTGGGCACCGCGCGCAAGACGGGCAAGGTGATCGTCCTCCACGAGGCGACCCGGACCGGGGGCCCCGGCGGCGAGATCGCCGCCCTCGTGGCCGAGCGGGCCTTCGAGCACCTCGACGCGCCGGTCTTGCGCGTCGCGCCGCCGGACACGCCCGTGCCGTACGCGCCCACCCTCGAGGAGTACTTCCTGCCCAACGCAGAGAAGGTTGGGAAAGCGATTCGCGCTCTATATGATTACTGAGTTCCTTCCTGGCCGAGGGTGAGCAATGACTGACGTCATCATGCCCCAGATGGGCGAGTCGATCGCCGAGGGCACCATCACGAAGTGGATCAAGAGCGTCGGAGACAAGGTGCAGCGCGACGAGCCGCTCTTCGAGATCTCCACCGACAAGGTGGACGCCGAGATCCCGGCCCCGGCCTCGGGGGTGCTGAGGGAGATCCGGGTGCAAGCCGGCGCCACGGTGCCGATCAACACGGTGGTTGCGGTCATCGGCGCCGAGGGCGAGGCCGTTGCGGCGCCACCGGTGCCGGCCAAGCCGCCCGAGGCGCCGCGGCCCGTCGCTCCACCCCCGCCGCCTCCGCCCCCGCCGGTCGTCTCTCCTGCTGCTCCTCCTCCTCCTCCTCCGGCGCCGGCGCCAGCGCCGGCGCCCGCGGTCTCCGAGCGGCCGCGCAGCGAAATGACGGTCGAGGAGCTCCGCCAGACGCGCTCCTCGCCGGTCGTGCGCAAGATTGCCGCCGAGCACGGCGTGGACATCGGCGCGGTGCCCGGCACGGGCATCTCGGGGCGCGTGACCAAGCAGGACATCCTCGGCCACATCGAGGGCCGTGGCGAGAAGCCCACGATCCCCACGCCGCCCTCCGGCTCCCCCCCGCCGCCCGAGCCGCCGCCGGCGCCCTTCGTGCCGGCCTACCAGCCCGGCGAGCGTATCGAGGTCGTGCCGATGTCGCCGATCCGCAAGAAGACCGCGGAGCACATGACCCTGTCCAAGCGGATCTCGGCCCACGTCTCGACGGTGTGGGAGATCGACATGACCCGCGTCGATCAGCTACGCAGCAAGTACAGGGGGGCGTACGAGGAGCGCAGCAGCGTGAAGCTGACCTTCATGCCCTTCATCCTGAAGGCCGCGATCGACGCCCTCAAGGCCTTCCCGGTCCTGAACTCGAGCGTCGAGGGCGAGGCCATCGTCTACAAGAAGGACATCAACCTCGGCGTGGCCGTGGCGCTGGACTGGGGGCTGATCGTGCCCGTGATCCGGAACGCCGACGAGAAGAACGTGCTGGGCCTCGCAAAGGCCGTGACCGACCTCGCCGAGCGGGCGCGCGCCAAGAAGCTCAGGGTGGACGAGATCCAGGGCGGCACCTTCACCATCACGAACCCCGGGGTGTTCGGCAGCCTGTTCGGGACGCCGATCATCAACCAGCCGCAGGTGGGCATCCTGGGCATCGGCACGATCGAGAAGCGCCCCGTGGTGCGCGACGACGCGATCGCGATCCGCAGCATGGCCTATCTGTGCCTGACCTTCGACCATCGGATCGTGGACGGGTCGGACGCCGATCGCTTCATGGGCCACCTGAAGAAGGGCCTGCAGGAGTTCGACGAAGCCGCCCTCTGAGGCACGCTCCGTGCGCGAGCTCGTCGTGCGGAAGCTCGGCCGCCTCGGCTATGCCGAGGCCCTCGCGCTCCAGGAGGCCCAGGTCCGGGCGCGCCAGGCGGGCGAGGCGCCCGACACGCTGTTCCTGCTCGAGCACCACCCCGTCTTCACGCTGGGCCGGAACGCGCGCAGGGAGAACGTCCTCTTCCCCGAGGACGCCCTGCGGGCCCGTGGCTTCGACGTCTTCGAGACCGGGCGGGGCGGCGACGTCACCTATCACGGCCCGGGCCAGATCGTGGCCTACCCGATCCTCGAGCTCGAGCCGGGGCGGCGCGACGTGCACCGCTACGTGCGGGACCTCGAGGAGGTCATGATCCGCGCCTGCGCCGACTACGGCGTGGCGGCCGGCCGCATCCCGGGCCTCACGGGAGCCTGGGTCGGCGACGCCAAGATCGGCGCCATCGGCGTGCGGATCTCGCGCTGGGTCACGTCCCACGGGCTGGCGTTCAACGTCTCGACCGATCTCGCCCCGTTCGGGCTGATCGTGCCCTGCGGCATCGAGGGCCGCGGCGTCACGAGCCTCGGCCGGATCCTGGGCCGAGCCGTGCCGGTCGAGCCGGTGATGGACCGCCTGGCCGGACACTTCTCCGCAGTGTTCGACCGCCGGCCCTAGTTCCGCCGGTTCGCGGCGTACAGGCGCGCGTTGCGGAACGCGACGATCAGGAACTCCGCCAGCACCTCGGCCGACACCACGCTGTCGAGATCGAAGGCCGCCGGCCGGTCGCTCTGGAAGTCGATCGCGCCCACGGCCTCGCCCGCCTCCATCAGGGGCACGACCATCTCCGAGCGGGTTCCCGCCACGTCGCGGTGGTAGTCCGGGTCGCGGTCGACGTCGGGCACCACCTGCGGCGCCTTCTTGCGGAGCGCCCGCCCGATGATCCCCGCCGGCGGCCCCTGGGCGCGGCCCGCGCTGCGGCGCGTCACGCCCTCCTTGCCGGCCCAGCGGCCCACGAGGATGCCCTCGTCGTCGAGCACCACCACGGCGACATAGGTGTGCCCCATCCGCCCCTGGACCATCCTCGCGGTCTCCTCCATGAGCCGCTCGGGCTCCAGGATCCCGGCGATGCGGTGCGCCACGGAGGCGAGGAGCGCGATCTGCTCGGCGCGGTGCTGGCCGCGGGCTTCCGAGCGCCGCAGGGAGTCGTTCGCGCGCTTGAGCTCGACGGCGCGCTCCGCGGCCCGCGCGGCCTCGTTCTCGGCCTCCACGACTCGCCGCGCCGCGTCCTCCTCGTAGGCCTTGAGCAGGGCGTCCAGCCGCCGGTCGGCCAGCTCCTGGATCGCGAGCAGCGTCTCGGCCAGGCCCTCTTTCGACGTCGCCGCCTCCGACAGGAGCGGCACGCAGGCCCGCGCCAAGGCGCGGATCGCGAGTCCGGGCACGCGGACGCCCTGGCCCTCGCGGGCCGCTGCAGCGGCCGCCTCGGC
>DASSJI010000013.1:0-2086 GCA_035691285.1 Vicinamibacteria bacterium
GCCCTCGGAGACGGTGCCGCCACCGGTCGTGCCGCTTCCCCAGTTCGGCCAGCAGGGCGACGCGCGGAGCCTGGTCGTGGCGCCGTACGTCGTCGACCAGATGGCGCTGTCGAAGAAGGTCCGGGTGTTCCTGGGCGGACGGCTCGACACCATCGACTACGAGGAGACGCGGAGCGCGACCGAGCGCAGCGAGACGCGGTTCAATCCGCTGCTCGGCGCCGTCTACTCGCCGGACGACCGCCTGGCGCTGCACGCGAGCTGGGGCACGGCCTTCGCGCCCCCCTCGAGCCTCGTGGTCGGGCCGCGTGACCCGGAGGAGAGCCGGCAGCTCGAGGCCGGCGCGAAGCTCAAGTTCCTCGGGGGCAAGGCCTTCGCTGGCGTGAGCGTCTACCAGCTCGAGCGCGAGAACATCGCGATCCCCGACGCATCGGGGCTCACCCGCCAGAGCGGCGACCAGCGCTCGCGGGGCATCGAGCTGGACTTCTCGTCGGAGCTCGAGAAGGGCTGGATCACCTACGCCACGTACGCCTTCACGGACGCCGAGCTCCTGCGCTTCTCCGAGCTGGTACCGCTCCAGCCGCCGGACTTCCTGGTCGTCGACCGTGACGGCAACCGCAGCCCGTTCGCGCCGCGCCACCTCTTCGGGCTGTGGACGACGCGCAGCCTCGGGCGCGGCTTCGCGCTGTCGCTCGGCGTCCGAGCGGTGAGCGAGCAGTTCATCTCCGAGGACAACCGCTACCGCATCGGCGGCTACGCGACCCTGGACGCAGGAGTCTCCTACGACGCCCGGCCGGTGCGCTTCGGCATGACCTTCAAGAACATCACCGGCGCCGAGTACGAGACGCGCGGCTTCGGGTCGGCGTCCGCGATCCCGGCACGGCCGTTCGAGCTCGTGTGCCGGGTGGAGTTCTCGGTCGGCTCCCGCTAGGGCCGCCGCGCGACGCGGTACACTCGTGCTCTGCCCCGGAGGTGCCATGCTCGCAAGGCTCGCCGCACTCGTCGTCCTGGGACTCGTTTCGCTGCGCGCCGCGGCGGACGCCCCGGCGCTTCGGCCGGAAGACGAGGCCGCGATCCGCGCCCACTTCTCCGCCTTCGATGCGGCCTTCGCGAGGGCGGATGCCAGGGGCGTCGCGGAGGGTTACGCGGAGGACGCCGACATCCTGCGGCCGAATCAGCCCGCCGTCGTCGGGCGGGCCGCGATCGAGGCCTTCTATCTCGAGATGTTCGCGGGCGCCATGAAGGACGTGCGCAAGGGCGGGACGGTGGACCGCATCCGTGTCGTCGCCCCGGCGCTGGCCGTGGTCGACAGCTCCTACACCCTCGACCGCGACGCGCCGCCCTTGCACGCCCGCGGCGTGTCGCTGACGGTTCTCGAGAAGCGTGCGGGGCGCTGGGTGGCGATCCTGTCCAGGAGCTACCGGATCCCCGACACGGGAGGCGCAACCCCGAAGCCCTGAAGCAGGTGCGGGAGGACGGCCTGCGGCTTGGGATATGAAGAACCGATGAGCACAGCCCCGAGCGTCGACTCCACGCTGAGACACCAGGCGGAGGAGGCCCGCCGTGCCCTGGACGCCTGGGTGCGCGAGGTGGTGGCCTGGCATTTCGACCCGGCCACGGGGACGCCCTTCTGGCTCGAGTTCGCTGCGCGGGCCGGGTGGGACCCGCGGCGCGAGGTGCAGGGGTACGGGGACCTGGCCCTCTTCGGCTTCTTCCAGGACGAGTGGCTGCGCGGCGGACCTGTGAGGCGCTGGGTTCCGAAGGGCCTGGCGCACGCGCCGGTCTACGTCTTCGAGACGGGAGGCTCCACCGGCGTGCCCAAGTCGCGCATCAGCGTCGAGGACTTCCGCACCGACTACTCGCTCTTCAGCGCGACGCTGCCGGACGAGTTCTTCCCAAAGGGCGCGGACTGGCTCCACGTGGGCCCCTCGGGCCCGCGGCGCCTGCGCCTGGCGATCGAGCACCTGTGCCAGGTGCGCGGCGGGATCTGCTTCATGGTCGACCTCGATCCGCGCTGGGTGATCAAGCTCGTCAAGGCGGGGCAGATGGCCACGATGGAGCAGTACAAGCGCCACGTGATCGACCAGGC
>DASSJI010000014.1:0-17602 GCA_035691285.1 Vicinamibacteria bacterium
GCCCGACAACGCCGCCTTCGCCCACAGGTTCTCCTTCAACTTCCCGCTGCTGAGCGACACCACGCGGGCCGTGGGCCTGCTCTACGGGGCCGCCGACGACGCCAGGGCGCAGTTCGCGAAGCGCATCAGCTACCTGATCGGTCCCGACGGCCGGGTGAGGAAGGCCTACCCCAAGGTCAACGCCGCGACGCACCCCGAGGAGATCCTCGCGGACCTCTAACGAGGCTTTCGCCGCGGCCCCTCCGCGTCAGTGCAGGACGCGAGGGTCCAGCTCGCCGGCCTCGATGCGCACCGGCACGCGGTTCTGTTTCGGCGGCAGGGGGCAGGTGGCGTAGGGCGTGAAGGCGCAGGGCGGGCTGTAGGCCTTGTTGAAGTCCAGCACCACCCGGCCGTCCTTCGGCATGTCCGCGTAGAGGAAGCGCCCGGCGCCGTACGTCTCCTTCGTCGCCGTTTCGTCGCGGAAGATGAAGAACAGCTCCGTGGCGTCCGCCTCCTCGAGCACGGGCTCGAGGCGCACCTTCCGGCCGCGGATGGAGAACTCCGCATAGCCTGGGCTCGGCATCGCGTCGACGTGCCCGATGACCGAGGCGATCTTCAGGCTGCGGGGCGAGGCGTACGCGACCCAGCGCGCGTCGACCCGGTACTCCCGGCGCACGGGGTACCAGCGCAGCCCCTTGAACTCGCGGCGCCGGGCGCTCTCGCCGTCCTTCATGCGGATCGCCGGCTTGCCGCCGCGGGAGATGGCATGCAGCGTCACGGGGCCCAGGGCCAGGGCGTCCGAGCTGTCGGGACGCAGCAGCCCCTCGTCGACGCGCTGGCCTCCGAGCAGGCCCGTCACTCCGGGGGCGAGGCGAAAGCGTGTCTCTCCGTTCGCCACCGTGAACACGCCGGCCTGGGCCGGGGCGTGGGCCGGGAGCACGATCGCGTTCGCCTTGTCGCTGCCGAAGGGGGTGTCCCCCTCCGCCAGCCAGAACAGCCCTTCGACGCTCAGCCAGCCCCCCTCCGCCTTGAGGCGGGCTTCGCGCTTCTGCCGCCACGCCTCGATCTCCGAGACGTAGGAGCTTCCCGCGGCAGTGGCGGTCAGCAGCAGCCCGAGCGCGAGTCGGATCACGCGGGCTCCAGGGAGGCCTTGAGGTCGGCGTGCAGCAGCCGGTGGAAGAGGTGCTCGCCGGCCTCGCGCCGGACCGAGAGCCGCCCTGCGCCGTAGGCCTTCGAGAGGAGCCCCCGCTGCACCGACTCCGCGATGGCGATGTCCTCGTCCTGCACGCGGTCGGCGACCGCCACGCTCGCCGCGTTCCGCTCGCGGGCCGCCTCCGACACGTCGGAGAAGTAGAAGTCGAAGAAGACCCGGCAGCGGTCGACGCCGAGGGGGAACACCAGGTTCGTGTCCATCACGCCCTCGTAGATGTTGATCATCAGGTTGGGGTGAACCCACAGGTAGTAGGCGCGGTCGCCCTTGCGCACCGCCGCCACGCTCGCCTCGCCCTTGGCCGCCTCGATGGGGCTCGACTGGATGCAGTAGCGCGGCCCGTTCTCGATGGTGTAGGCGCCGTAGTCGAGGACGCTCGAGAGGCCCTTGTGCATGTGCGGCACGTGGTAGCCGCCGTCGAGGTAGTTGTCGACGAAGACCTTCCAGTTGCACGCGATGTCGTAGGCCTTCCGCTGGAAGAAGCCGAGCCGCGAGATGCCCAGGGGCCGCACCAGGTCGACGAGCCCGCCCAGGGTCGCCGCGAGCGGCTCGGCGCCCGGATCGAGATTGACGAACACGAAGCCCTCCCACGTCTCGAGGCGGACGGGGACGAGGCCGAACTTCCCCTTGTCGAAGCAGGCGACGCCCTCCCAATCCGTCATCCCGCGGAGCTGGCCTTCGAGGTTGTAGGTCCAGCCGTGGTACGGGCAGCGCATCGCCGAGGCGCGGCCCTCGGACTCCCACATCACCGCCGTCGCGTGGTGGCGGCAGACGTTGTAGAAGGCGCGCAGCACGCCGTCGGAGCCGCGCACGGCCACGATCGGCTCGCCGGCGATGTCGGCGGTGACGAACCGGCCGGGCTCGCGGAGCTGGTCGGCGCGCGCCACCATCTGCCAGGTTCGCCCGAAGACGCCGCGGCGCTCGAGCTCCGCGACCCGCGGGTCGGTGTACCACGGCCCGGGGATCGTCCAGGCCTCGGCGAGCGGTGACCTGGGGTCATAGGCATCGAGGATCCGGGCGATCGTCGCGCTCATGGCACGAGCATAAGGCAGCGGCCCCGCGGCGCGCCACACGCGGGCACGCCCGACCCCGGCTCGGCTATGATCGCGACGCGTGGTGACCTACGACGACGTCGCCGCGGCGGCGCGGCGCCTGGAGGGCCTGGCGCACCGGACCCCCGTCCTCACCTCGCGCAGCCTGAACGAGCGCCTCGACGCCAGCGTGTTCCTCAAGGCCGAGAACATGCAGCGCGGCGGCGCGTTCAAGTTCCGTGGCGCGATGAACGCGCTCCAACGCCTGCCCGAGGACGCGCGGGCGCGCGGCGTGATCGCCTACTCGTCGGGCAACCACGCGCAGGCCATCGCCCTCGCGGGCCGGCTGCTCGGGGTTCCGGTCACGGTCGTGATGCCGGCCGACGCGCCCCGCGCGAAGCGGGCGGCCACGGAGGGCTACGGCGCCCGGGTCGTGCCCTACGACCCCGCCCGCGAGAAGCGCGAGGAGGTCGCCGCGCGGATGCTCGAGAGCGAGTCGTTCACGCTGATCCCGCCCTTCGACCATCCGGACGTCATCGCGGGACAGGGCACCGCCGCCCGCGAGCTGTTCGACGAGGTGGGGGAGCTGGACCTGCTCCTCGTTCCCTGCGGAGGCGGGGGGCTGCTCTCGGGCTCCGCCCTCGCCGCGCGCCGGCTGTCGCCGGCCTGCCGGGTGGTCGGCGTGGAGCCGGCGGCGGGCGACGACGCGAACCGCTCGTTTCGCAGCGGCAGCCTCGCCACCGTGGAGCGCCCTCGCACCATCGCCGACGGCGCCCGCACGCCGTCCCTGAGCGCGCTGACCTTCGGCCTGATCCGCCGGCACGTCGACGACATGGCGACGGTCTCCGACGACGATCTCGTCCGCACCATGCGCTTCCTCTGGGAGAGGATGAAGACGGTCGTCGAGCCGACCGGCGCCCTCGGTCTCGCCCTGGCGTTCTGCGGCCACCGCGACGTGAGGGGCAAGCGTGTCGGCGCCATCCTCAGCGGCGGCAACGTCGACCTGTCGCTCGCGCTGGAGTGGTTCCGCTCGGCTCCCGAGGAGGCTGCCGCTACCGGACCGCCTCCGGCGAGGTGAACACGGCGTCGGGGATCGCCGCCGGGACATCCAGCACGGGGAACAGGATGCGGCGCTTCGTCTTGTCGCTGACGCGCTCGGGCGCGAGCTGGATGCCTCCGAAGCGCTTCCACCCGCGCCAGTCCCAGCGCGTGGCGGGGCCCTTCTCGTCCTGCAGTATGTACTCCCAGCGGTCCACGAGATGCGTGGCGCGGTTGACGAAGACCCAGTAGCGGTCCTTCGGAGTGAGCCCGACCTTCTCGAAGCTCAGCCGCAGGCGGTCGTAGACGACCTCGCCCTCCTTCGTCTCGCCCTCGAGGGCGAGGGACACGCCGGCGTCGCGAAGCTTGTACGGCATCAGGAGCCAGTAGGCGTCGTTGACCCACAGGCCGTATCCCTGCTCGAGGAGGCGCTTCCTGGCGTCGCCTTCGGCGGGCTTGGCTTCGCGCCAGGCCGAGCCTTCCTTCGTGTTTAGGTTCATGAGCACCAGGTACGAGCCCTGCCGGTCCCTCCCTTCGACGCGATAACGGCCGTTCCACTTGTCCCAGTAGTGGCTCCGCGAGGCGACCACCTTCCCTTCGCTCTCGACGGCGAAGTCGAAGCGAAGGAAGCGCGTGGCCTTCCAGGCGGCCTCGCCGCCGAGCGCCGCCATCACCTGGTCGGCGATGGCGACCGCCTTCGGGTCCTGCGCCGACGCGTCGCCTGGAGCCGACAGGGCGAGAACGAGGGAGAGAAGGAGCATCGTTCCTCCTGGAGCGGCAAGTCTACAGCCCGAGCCCCCGTCCGGCATCCTCGAGCTCGCGCAGCAGACGCCGCCTGAGCCCAGCCTCCGCCAGGCCGTGGCGCAGGTCCGCGAGGGAGGCGGTCGCGGGGAACGCTAGAATACCGCCGAGGCGCCGGCGTGGAGGAACGAGCGACATGCGACGCGTCAGCGGCTTCGCGCTCCTCATCGCGGCGCTCTCCTCCGGGCCGGCCCGGTTGATGCGCGCGAAGGCCGCCTCCCCCGCCGCCGACCTGGGCCTCGCGCGAGCCCACTGGGTCGACGAGGACACGATCCTGTGGCCGGCGCCGGTCAAGGCCGGCGCCCGCTACGCCCTCCACCACAGCCCCCGCGGCGCGCTCCACGTCGATTCGCGCGGGCTCGCGGGCGGGCAGAGCCTCGCTCTCCATCCGGCGGGCCCGGCTTCGGACGAGCTGCGCCGGCGCTTCCCGCACCTCGGCGCGCTGCCGGCCTTTCGTGTCGAGGTGGCGGACCAGGCGCGACTCCGGGCCATCCTCAAGGAGCAGCTCGCGGTTTCGGCGTACGGCCGCGACGGCCACCTGCTCGATGCCACCTCCGTGCAGATCCCCGGCGTGATCGACGACCTCTACCGCTACGACGGCCCGCTGGGCGTCTCGCTCTCCGGAGGCGTGCCGACCTTGCGGCTCTGGGCGCCCACGGCGCGCTCCGTCACGGTGCACCTGGCCGACGGTCCGGCCACGGCGTGGAAGGCGGCCGAGGCCATGCGCCCCGACGCCACCACGGGCGTCTGGACCGCCGTCGGCCGGCCCGACTGGTACGGGAAGTACTACGCCTACGACGTCGAGGTGTACGCGCCGGCGAGCGGCCGTGTCGAGCTGAACCGCGTCAGCGACCCGTGGTCGGTGAGCCTCTCGGCGAACGGCCGCCGCAGCCAGATCGTGGACCTCGACGACCCGGCCCTGAAGCCGAGCGGATGGGACGCCTTGCGCAAGCCGCCCCTCGAGGCCTTCGAGGACGCCGTGGTGTACGAGCTCCACGTGCGCGACTTCTCGATCCGCGACGCCACGGTGCCGGAGCCGGACCGGGGCACCTTCAAGGCCTTCGCCCACTCCGAGAGCGCCGGCATGCGGCACCTGAGGGCGCTGGCCGAGGCAGGCCTTACGCACCTTCATCTCCTTCCGGCCTTCGACTTCGCCACCGTGAACGAGACCCGCTCCGAGCGCGAGGAGCCCGACTGGGACGCCCTGGCCGCGCTTGCTGGCCACTCGGAGGAGCAGGCTGCCCTCGTCGAGCCGCTCAAGGCGAAGGACGGGTTCAACTGGGGCTACGACCCGCTGCACTACACCGTCCCCGAGGGAAGCTACGCCAGCGATCCCGACGGTCCGGCCCGCATCCTCGAGTTCCGCGAGATGGTCCAGGCCTTGAACGAGAGCGGCCTGCGCGTCGTCCTCGACGTCGTCTACAACCACACCCACGCCCACGGCCAGGATCCGCAGTCCGTCCTCGACCGGATCGTCCCCGGCTACTACCACCGGCTGAACGGCGAGGGCCGCGTCGAGAACTCCACCTGCTGCTCGAACACCGCGTCGGAGCACGCGATGATGGAGAAGCTCATGGTGGATTCCGTCACGACCTGGGCCCGGGCGTACAAGGTCGACGGCTTCCGCTTCGACCTCATGGGCCACCACCTGGTGGCCAACATGCAGCGGGTGCGGCGCGCCCTGGACGACCTCGAGCCCGGCCGCGACGGCGTGGACGGGAAGCGCATCTACGTCTACGGCGAGGCCTGGGACTTCGGCGAGGTGGGCGGCGGGGCGCGCGGAGCGAACGCGAGCCAGACGAACGTCGGGGGAACCGGCCTGGGCGCGTTCAACGACCGGCTACGGGACGCGGCGCGCGGCGGCGGCGCCTTCAGCGGCCTTCAGGAGCAGGGCTTCCTGACCGGCCTCTTCGACGACCCGAACGGCACGCCGCAGGGCTCGCTGGAGGACCAGCGGGCCAAGCTGCTGCGCTACATGGACTGGATCCGCATCGGCCTCGCCGGCAACCTCCGCGACTACCGGTTCACCCTCGCCGACGGACGGCTCGCGAGTGGTGCCGAGATCGACTACGGTGGGCGGCCCGCCGGCTACGCCCTGGACCCGCAGGAGAACGTCGTCTACGTCTCGGCCCACGACAACGAGACGCTCTTCGACGCGATCCAGCTCAGGGCGGCCGCGACCGCGTCCATCGCCGACCGCGTGCGCATGCAGAAGCTCGGCCTGAGCCTGGTCCTGCTGGCCCAGGGCGTGCCGTTCGTCCACGCCGGGGACGACATCCTGCGCTCCAAGTCCCTCGACCGGAACAGCTACGACTCGGGCGACTGGTGGAACGCGATCGACTGGAGCTACGCGACGAACGGATGGGCGAAGGGCCTGCCGCCCGGAGAAAACCGCCGCCACTGGCCGGTGATGGCTCCTCTCCTGGCGGACCCGCGCCTCAGGGCCGGCCGCGCCGAGATCCTGGACTGCGCCGAGCACTTCCGCGAGATGCTGCGCGTGCGCCGGAGCAGCCGTCTCTTCCGGCTTCGCCGGGTGGACGAGGTGCAGCGCCGCCTGCGCTTCGCGAACACGGGGCCCGACCAGGTCCCCGGCGTGATCGTGTTCACGCTGGACAACGCGGGCGACGATCGCGTCGACGACCCGTACGCCGCGATCCTGGCCGTCCTGAACGCCCGCCGCGTGCCCTTCGAAAGCACGGAGGAAGCGCTGAAGGGAGTCGCCTTTCGCCTGCACCCGGTGCTCGCCGGGTCCGCCGACGCGTCCACCCGAGCGAGCCGCTTCGACGCCGCGACCGGCCGGGTTTCCGTGCCGGCTCGCACGACGGCCGTGTTCGTGCTCCCCGCGGGATAGCCCTCAGGCCACGCGGACACCCGAGAAGACGCGTACCGGCGATCCCACGGCCAGGAAGGCCGAGACGGGCGGACCGCCCAGCGCACGCGCGAAGCGCTCGCCGTAGAGCCGGGCGGCGTCGCACTCGAGCTCGGTCCCGCGCGGGACGTGTCCGGCGAGCGCCCCGGGGTCCACCTCGTAGTTCAGTATCGCGAGGTGGCGCCAGTGCGCCGTAAGGAAGGGTCTCGGCTCGGCTACCGGTGCTTCCACACGGGCTTCCGCTTCTCGACGAACGCGCGCACGCCCTCCGCCGCGTCCTCGGTCCGCAGGAGGCTGTCGCGGTAGATCGCCTCGGCCCGGCGCAGGCGCTCCGGGAAGCCGACGCCGCCCGCCTCGCGCAGCGCGCGCCGGGCGACGGCGACGACCGCGGCGCTCTTCCCGGAGATGCTCTCGGCGTACGCCCGCGCCGCCTCGTCGGGGTCCTCGGTGACGCGCGTGACGAGCCCGAGACGGGCGGCCTCCGCGGCGCTCAGCGTCGCTCCGGCCAGCGTCAGCTCGGCGGCGGCGCTGCCGACGAGCGAAGGCAGCAGCGCCACGGCCAGGGGCGGGAAGCAGCCCACGTCGACCTCTGGAAACGCGAAGTCCGAGGCGGGCGTCGCGAAGACGGCGTCGCACAGGAGCAGCAGCTCGAACGCGCCTCCGCGGCAGCGGCCGTCCACGGCCGCGACCGTGGACTGGGGCAGGGAGTCGAAGGCCACGAACAGGGAGCGGACCGCGTCCAGCATCTCCGACGCCCGCTCGGGCGCGTGCTCCGCGACGTCCATCCCCGCGGAGAAGACGCCGGGCAGGCTCGAGCGCACGAGCAGCGCGCGCAGCTCGCGCCGGGCCGGGACGCCGCGCAGCGCCGCCTCGAGCCCGCGCAGGGTCGCGACGTCCAGCACGTTGACCGGCGGTCTCGCGAGCGTGACGGTCAGCAGCGGGCCGCGCTCCTCGACTCGGAAGCCGTCCGCCATGGCGCGGATTCTATAATCGCGGCCGGTCATGACCCGCCCCGAGGGCGCGCCGGCTTCGGGACCGCTCTCCTACGTCCTTCATTGCCCGCACTGCGGGGCTCCCACCGAGATCGAGGCCGACGCGGTCTCCTTCTCCTGTGGCCACTGCGGCTCCTTCCTGACGGTCGATCACCCCGGGCGCGACGAGCTCTTCCTGGCGGAGTCTCGCGTCCCGGACGCGGACGCGGTCCGGGAGGTCCTGATCTTCTACCGCGTGCAGTCCCATCGCGCGGAGGTGGTCGCGCGCTGGGGCACCGACGACGAGGCGGGGAACCGGAGGCCGCCTCCGGAGTCGTTCGTGCAGAGAAAGCTCCGAGAGTACGAAGAAGAGGTCCGGGAACGGACCCGGATCGTGGACGCGCAGCGGGTCCAGGTGCCCTATTGGCACATCAGCGGGTGGCTCCTGCAAGCCGTGCTCGGCCGAGAGGGCACCGGCCCCAAGGAGGTCCGCCTGCGCGCCTTCCTGGTGGAGCACTCGGTTTCGGCGTACGACTCGCGGCGCTTCAACCTCCGCGACCGCGGCCTGCGGCTCTCCGGCTCGCGGGTCAAGCCTCTCGGACGGGCCGACAAGGCCGCGGCCGGTCCGTTCCTGCCCTGGGCTCCGGCGCGGGAGCAGACCTTTCGCGAGATCCGCCAGTGGGAGAAGCGCGACCTGATCCCGGGCTTCGAGGCGGTGACCCGGCGCGGCGGGTTCTGCTTCGCGCGGCGCATCCTCGTCTACCGCCCCATGTGGCTGGCCCGGGCGATCACCGACGCGGGACAGAGCCTCGTGCTCGTCGACGCCGGCTTCGCGACCATCGCCGGCTACCCGTCCGAGGCCGAGGGCGTGGCGCTGCTGCGGGCCGCGGTGGCCGATCCCGAGGGCCGCGAGTCGCGCGAGACCCGCGCCGTGGCCGTCAAGTCGCGCTGCCCCGATTGCGGCTTCGAGGCCGCCTTCGATCGCCGGGCCGTCGTCGTCGCCTGCGCCAATTGCCACCGCGGCCTCGCTCCGCGGCCCGAAGGCGTCACGCTCGTGCCGGTGGGCCACGCCCGCGGCGGCCTCGATGCGACGTGGCTCCCGTTCTGGGCGTTCCCGTTCCGGCTGCGCGCCGGAGCGGCCGTGCACGAGACCCTGGAATCGTGGTCGAAGGCGCTGCACGTGCGCGGGCTGCCCCCGGGCTTCGCGCCGCGGGGACCGCGCCTGTTCGTGCCCGCCCTCCGGCTGCTGGGCACCGAGCTCGGGGACACCGCCTTCCACGACCTCGTCGAGTGGATCCACGGCGCGGCGCCGGCGCTCGCCGACGACAAGGTGCCGCTTGGCGGCCGTCCGGAATTCGTGGCGGCGACGCTCGGCGCGGCCGACGCGAGCGAGGCGCTGCCGTTCGTGCTCTGGGCCCTGAACGGCAAGACCTCCGCGGCGCGCCTCAACACCCTCGCCCTCAAGCAGGGCATCGAGTCGGCGAAGCTGGAGCCGGGCGAGCCACGCCTCTACTTCGTGCCCTTCCGCCGCGCGGGCGCGCAGCTCGTCGTCGGCGAGGGTCCGGCGATCCCGGCACTCGTCGTCGACGGCGGCCCGGCGCTCGAGGCGCAGCGGGCCACCGTCGATGCCGCTCGCGACTCGGCCTGACGCCGCTCAGGGCCTGACGGCCACGATCCGGCCGCCCCAGGGGCAGTAACCGGCGGCCAGGTAGTCGTCCACGTGGTCCTCGACGTACGACGGCCGTCCGTCGCACAGCTCGATGGCCACCTCCGTGAGCCGGACCTCGCCCGGGTCGATGTGCCAGGACCACGGCTCGTTGAAGCCGCCGTCGCCCTGCCGCAGGGGGCCGATGGGGAAGCGGCTGTTCGCGCCGCGCAGGTTCTGGTAGGCGGCGGAGATCGTCTCTGGATCGGCGACGCGCAGCACGAACGTCTCGTCCGTGACGGCCACGACGAAATCCACGAACGGGCCCGAAGGCTCGCTCGTCCCGCACGAAGACCCGAACAGCAGTGCGGCGACGGCCGCCCCCGCAACCGCGACGCCGCGGCGCTGATGCATGGAATGGTTCCCTATCGCCCCCGGAAGACCGGCTTGCGCTTCTCGACGTGGGCAGCCAGGCCTTCGCGGGCGTCCTCGGACTCGAAGAGCTGCTGCTGCAGCTCGCGCTCGAGGGCGAGGGCCTCGGCGAACGCGCTCTCGGCGCCCGAGTGGACGGCGCGCTTGATCAGGCCCACCGCCTTGCTGGCGCGGCTCGGCGGGACGTACTCCCGGGCGCGCGCCAGGACCTGCTCGAGGAAGGCTCCCGGCTCCGCCTCGAGGACCTCGTTCACGAGGCCCAGCGCCTGCGCCTCCTCGAACTCGAACAGCCGGCCCGTGGCCATGAGCTCGAGCGCACGGGCCTTGCCCACGAGCCGCACCAGGCGCTGCGTGCCGCCCGTTCCCGGAAGCACCCCCAGCGAGACCTCGGGCAGGCCGATGCGTCCGCCGCCCTTGCGGGCGAAGCGCAGGTCCGCCGCCATCGCGACCTCGAGGCCGCCGCCGACGCAGTGGCCGTTCAGGGCGGCGATCACGAGCTTCGGGGTCTGCTCGAGACGCACCAGCGTCTCGTTCGCGTGCAGGCAGAAGAAGTACTTGAAGCGCGGCGTGACGGAAGCCAGCATCTTGATGTCGGCCCCCGCGCAGAAGAACTTCTCGCCCGCTCCGGTCAGCACGAGCACGTGGACCGCGTCGTCCATGCGCGCGTCGAGGATCGCGGCGTCGAGCTCGCGCATCATGTCGTAGGAGTACGTGTTGGCCGGGGGGTCCTGGAGGGTCAGGACCATGACGCCGTCGCGCGTCGCGCGCTTCACGAGTTCGGGCACCCGCGGCCTCCTATGCGATTCTACCCGGCGCGCCGCGCACGAAGCCCGCGGCGTTCGCCGCCTGGGCCACGACCGTGAGGGCGAGCAGCCCCGCCGCCCGGCGGCCGCGGGCCGCCCGGAATGGATGGCGCAGGAGGTCCAGGTAGAAGCGCGGCGGCTCGACGCGGAACGGCTCGCCCCGCCGCGCCGCCCGTCGCTCGTGGAACCGCCGTGCGCCGCGGCCGTAGTTGAAGTGCTGCCGCACGAAGCCCGCGAGTCCGAGCCGGTGGCAGTGGGTCACGACGGCTCCCGGCACGAAGGCGAGGCGCCCTCCCGCGTGGCGCTGGCGATCGCAGAGATCGCGGTCCTCGCCGGCGGCCAGCGGGAAGGCCGCGTCGAAGCCGCCGATCCTCTCGAAGCGCCGGTGCGACACGGCGACGTTGTTCGAGGCGAAGAAGCGCGCGTCCTCCGGCGCCGCGTTGTAGTAGGCGTACAGGTAGTCGAGGAGCGCCTGGCTGGCGCTGCTGAAAGGGTTCTCGGGCAGGCCGTTCAGGGTGCGGCCGCCCGCCAGCAGGTCGGCGTCCAGGGTGAGGGCCGCGTCCATCGCGCGAAGCCAGGCGCGGTCGGCCAGGCAGTCGTCGTCGGTGAAGGCGAGCAGCGGGGCCCGTGCGCGAGCTGCGCCTGCGTTGCGTGCGGCTGCCGGTCCGGCATGCGAGGTCTCCACGAGCGTGACGTCAAGGCGTCCGCGCACGGCCTCGAGCGCGGAACCCAGCGGCACGCCCCCGCCGTCGTCGACGACGACGACCTCGAAGCCGCCCTGCGGGCTCTCGACCCGCGCCAGGGCGTCGAGGCACGCGGCGAGGCGCTCGGGCCGCGCAAACGTGGGGACGACGACCGTGAAGCGAGGTGTCAGGCGAGCCCGCGGAGTTCTCCGAGCCGCTTCACCTGGGGAAGCGCTCGTCGACGAAGGCCCGCACCGCCGCCTCGAGCTCGGCCTCGGAGGCCGCCGCGAGCCGCTGCAGCGGCTCGTTGCCGGAGCCCTTCTCGGCCGCCATGAGGTAGATCGAGGCTCGGAAGCCGGAGCCCTCGCGGTAGAGGTAGGCGTGGACCTCCCCGCCGGGCCTGTGGAACTTCAGCAGGCGGCCGGTCTTCAACGCCGGAACGGCCCCCGCGAGCGCGGCGGCCGCCGCGGCAGGATCGGCTCGGGCGTGGCCAGGAGGCCGAGGTCGCCGCCGAGCGTCGCCCCGGAGCTCGACTCGAGCGGCGTCGTGATGGCCTCGAAGAACGCGCTCGCGATGATGTCGTAGCCCTCGTCGTTCGGGTGCACGTGGTCGTAGAAGAGCGTGTGGAAGTCCGGGACGGCCATGAAGGGCTCGAACAGCTCGGCCAGCACGGCGCCCTCCTCCTCAACCATCGCACGGACCAGCTCGTTGACGTCCGCGACCCAGACGTTCCGGGACTCCGGCGTCCGCGCGTCGAAGCCGGTGTTCACCGGGATGATCGTGCCGACGATCGGCAGGCTGTGCTGGCCCTTCACCGCGCGCACGATGCTCCGCAGGCTGTCGACGGTGAAGCAGGGCGGTCCGGCGATGTTGCGGCACTCTCGGGCGTTCCAGTCGTTGGTCCCGTAGAGGACGAGGGTGTAGGCCGGGTCATTGCGGCGCAGGCTCTGCGAGATGCGCTCGGCCCCCTCCCAGCTCCGCGTGCCCCCGACCGACTGGTTCACGACCTCGGCCCCGCCGAAGTGGGCGGTCAGCCGGTTCTGCAGGAGGCGGCGGTAGCCGTACCCGCTCGACGACCCGTCGCCGTCGGTGATGGAGTCGCCGAAGGCCATGTAGCGGGCGGGGACGTTGGGCCCGATCGGCAGCGTCGCGCCGACCCGGACGACCTCGCCCTCAGGCAGCGGGACCGTGATCTGGACCGGCGCGCCCGGCGCGTAGTAGGGCGGGAGCGAGGCGGGCACGAGGGAAGCGGTCGCCTCTCCCTCAGGCACGTTGTTGACCGTCACGCGACCGGTGCCCGCCGCAGCCGCCGCCGTGCGTCCGGCGATCTCGACCTCCGCGCCCGGGACCACGGCGTCCTCCCTGCCGTCCTGCAGGCCGTTCGCGTTCTCGTCGTAGAACACCAGGGCCTCGACCGGGTGCACGGGCGGGGGGGAGGGGCTGGGGCGGGGGCGCGGCGCGCCGTCGCAGCCCACGAGGCTCGAGACCAGGAGGGCCAGGGACGGCGGAAAGCGGCGCACTGGGCGCCCGAATCTAGCACAACGGACCTCTTGATGCCCCGCGGCCTCCGGATCTATAGTCGGCCCCACCGGGGGACACGCATGACGACGGGCGCGGCGCCGCGCCGGAGCAACAGGCGCCTGACCGCACGGCGGGCCTGTCTACTGACCGTCCGCTACAAGACCGCGACCACGTGGCATCCGGCCACCGCGGTCAACATCTCGGCGCAGGGCTGCCGGCTTCGGCTCGGCGAGGACCTCGAGCGTGGGACGACAGTCGCCGTGATGTTCGAGACGCCGCTGCGCGACGGCGCGACCGCCCTGAACGCCGAGCTCGAGGGCGTCGTCAGCTGGTCGCGCCTCGAGGGCCTCTCCCACCAGGTCGGCATCCAGTTCACGTCTCCGTCGCAGGCGCTGCAGGACCTGATGGACAGCCTGGCGTAGCCGGGCGCCTCATCCCCGGGCCGGCCCTCTTGAAGCAGGCCTTCATGCGGGCCGGATGTCCGCGCCGGGACCTCACCGTTTCCTCGTCGCGCGACGCATCCTTCATGCACGCGCCTTCTCCCAGGAGCGCACACGGCCCCTGACGACGCGAAACAAGGGGTGGGCCATGGGCGTCGCGAGGGTGCGCCACTTCCGCGCCAGCGCAGGCGCCCGCCGGCGCAGCTTGGCCCTCAGGTGACGCCATTCAGCCTGGAGCTGCCCACGCGTCTCCGCCAGCCGTGGGTGGCCGCAGCGGCGCGGCAGCTTCCCGCGGTCGAACCGATACCCGCGCCGCGCTGCCTCCTCCGCGACTCCAGCCAGGTAGAGGTTGATCGCAGCGATGGGATCGGCCGCCGCGCGGAAGCGGAGGAGCTGGGGATGCGCCCGATATCCCCTCGTACGGCCCGCCAGGACGGCCCGGGCCAGCAGGCTCTCGCGCCAGAGCGCGACCAGACCGCGGGCATCCAGGTATTTCGGATGGAGGGTCCAGATCCGCATGTCGCGTCAACCCCTCTCGAGGCCCGGGGGAAGGCGCCATTCGCTCGCGGCGAGGTCGAGGCCGCGCTGCGAGAACTCCCAGTGATGCCCCTCGAGGTCCTTCGCCCGATAGATCCGCCCACCCCAGAAGCCATCGGCTGGCTCGGAGAGGTTCGGCTTCGTTCCCATCATCCCCTCCGGCGCACCTCACGTCCGCACACCATCTCGTTCAGCGCCGCGCCACAGCGCATCACGGCCCGACTGCGAGACGGAGCGCCCACGCCGAGGCGAACAAGGCAAATCCGAGGCAGCACCCGACGATCGGTGTGCGGAACCAGTACAGCACGGCCAGCGCGAGGTATGCCGCGGAGACGGTGACCGCGAGGGGCAGGAACACCGGTGCGTTGACCGCGAACGACGCAGAGCCTCGCCCCGCCAACACGACGACGGCCCCGAACAGCACCGCGCCGAGGCTGTGGCTGAAGTTGAAGCCCACCCAGGCTCTCCACAGGTCCGTTCGGCCAGTCAGAAGAACCCGGGCACGGACCATGGCTTCGGCCATCGACGGATCGGCGGGGGACAACCCCTTTCGCTCGGTCGAACCGTGCGGCGTCGCCAAGGCGTGGGCGATTCCGAGGACCAGGTACGGCAGGGCTCCCGCGAGGAACAAGTACCGACTCAGCTCACTCATCCCATCGCCCCGTCGTTGCAGGTTGCGCCACGATCTCGCCAGTCCGCCCGGTGCTCGCGTCGAGGCGCTCCATTCTAGTGCGGTGCGATCAGGCTCACCGCGAGGCGCCGACCGCATTGCTGTTGCTCGTCAAGGCGGAGCGAGCCTCGCAGTTCTCCCTTCCGGTAGTGCCAGGTCTTCGCATCCGCATGCTCGGGCGCTGGCATCGGCTCCCAGCCTGCGCCGCGCAACATCGAGTCCAGGGCTTGTTGGTCGACGGAGAGCGGGGCTCATTGCCGACCGCCACGTCGACTCGGCGTCGTCGTTGCTCCTCAGATGAGCGCAAGCCTGCGCTCCGCTTCCTGCCGAAGCTCAGGCATGCGCTGGTAGTGCGGGCTGTCGAGCACCCGCTGCCAGGCCGCGCGCGCGCGCTCGGGCTGCCCGCACGCCAACCCGAGTGCGCTGGCCGCCTCGGCCCGTGCGAGTGAGTTGAGCCCGCCACCGAACATCTCGAGGGCGATGCCCGAACGCATCTCGCGGTCTTCACGCGACTCGAAGGCGTCGAGCGCACGTGCCAGATCGCGATACTGGTCGAGCCAGGGCAGAGCCTGCTCGACCACAGCCTTCCTCACATCCGAAACAACAGAATCGAGGTTGCTGCCCTTGGAGTTTACGTACCAGACGTCTGGGCGGCGATGCCACAGTTGGAAGAGCGACTTGCGGAGGAACCGGCGAGCATGACAGGCATGTTCCTCGGGCCACTCGGGCACGGGCTCTGTGGCCCAGGGGACTGCATGCAGAGCCTTGTAGTACAGGCCTACGCTTCCACCGAACGAGTGGCTTGTGGCGCCAACCGCCGAGCCGAGGTAGCTGCCGAGGGAGTGAAAATCGACGACCTCGACCGCGCTTTCGCCGGGACGCCATGCGGCTCGCGCCCTGAAGCGTGCGAACCCGGCATCGCGGAGGATCGGAAACACCACCGACTTGAGCGCCGCCGCCACATCTCGCGAATCCGTCACCGCTGGTTCAATCTCCGGCAAGACGCCGCCACCCCGGTCGTCGAACTTGGTGGAAGCGGGCCCGTCGAGAAGCCTGTCGTCGCCCGCCTCCCGCATCTGCTTGGCGGCCTCGGCCCAGCCTGCACGCGCCCGCTTACGCGGGCCGATAACCACCGTATTGCCCCGAACGTGGATCTCGACGTCATCTTGGAGGCCCGCTCCTTCGATAACTGGCTTCGGAAGCCGCACTCCGCGGGAGTTGCCGATTCGGATGAGTCGCCCCTAGCGACGACGACGGCGATGAACCTTCACTTGACCGGAGGAGTCCAGATACGGTTGTTGGGCGGCGCCCCACTCAACCAAGTCAAGGGCTCCCAGGCGGGTTCGCCGGAGGCTCTGCCACAATGGCTTCCGGCACGCGGTTCTTGATCGGCGGAAGGGACTTCAGATACGCGAAGATGGCCTTGATGTCCTGGTCGGTCATGTGCGCGTACATCTGCCACGGCATCGGGGGCAGGATTGGGCGTGAGGTGCCCATGTGCCGGCCTGTGCGGAGGGCTTTCATGAACATATCCTCTGTCCAGATACCTATCCCGGTGTTCTCATCAGGCGTGAGGTTGATGGCGTAGCTGATGCCCCACGGACCGGACCAGGCCGTCAAATCCCATGAGAGTGTGGCGATCCAGGGGCCTGGCGGCAGCTTGGGCGGTGGCGGCAGCTTGGCCTGCTCGGGATGTCCCGAGAGAGCGCGAGAGAAGTCCGGCTCGGGTCCCTGGGGTCCCATCTTCTTGGGGGTGTGGCAGTCGTGGCAGCCCCCGATCATGAGGAGGTATTTTCCGCGCGCGACCGTGGTGGACACCGCCGGCGTAGCCTTCGAGCCCACACTCGGAGGCTTCGCTGGCGTGACCTGCTCTGCCGGAGCCATACCCGTGGCGACGGCCGCCAGAGACCAGACCACACCCATCACACCCGGCAGGAGTTGCTTCATCGGTCTCATCTCCTTTCGGTGGAACGGCAATTCACGTCCGCCCAACACCCGCATCACCTGCGGCGCGGTGCGAGCGACAGCGAGCACGAGGCGCCGCCCTTGCCAAGCGTAAACCGGGCGGCGCCGAGAGGCGCCGTCAGGTGCAGCGCGTTGTTCGACCGCGTCACGATCACCGAGGTGCGGTATGATAGTCCATCATACCGGAGTTCACGATGCCGAAGACGAAGCTTGCCGTCACGCTGGATGCAGACCTCGTGGGAGAACTCGACCACCTGGTGGCTGAGCGCCACTTCCCTAACCGCAGCCAGGCTATCGAAACCGCAGTCGCTGAGAAGGTCAAGAGGCTCTCAAAAACACGCCTTGCCCGCGAGTGCGCGAAGCTTGACCCGAAGGAAGAGCGCGCGCTCGCGGAGGAGGGGCTGGCCGGGAGCAGAGACACGTGGCCAGAATACTGAGGGGAGACATCCGGTGGGCGGACCTCAACCCGGTGAGGGGCCACGAGCAGGCTGGCATGCGACCGGTTCTCGTGCTGAGCCATGATGTCTTCAACGAGCGGTCAGGTACGGTGATCGCCATGGCCATGAGCAGCCAGGAGCCCCGAGCCGCGTTCCCACTCACATGGGAAAGCAAGGCCGCGGGTCTGACGAAGCGCTCATGGGTGAAGATCAGTCAGATCAGAACTCTCGCCGCAGGGCGCATAGGCCGCCGCCTCGGACGTGCGGACTCCGCCGAACTGGCGAAGGTGATTGAAGGGCTGAACGAGATCATCGGGGAGCCATAGGCGCGCCTCGCCCTTCCAGCGTCGGTCGAACACCGGGATAAGCTGCAAGCGGAGCTTGCAGCGCCCGTCATGCCAACAACCGAGCTCCGCTTGTCAGCTTCATCCCGTTGTTGAACTCAGCCGCTGCGCGGCGGAGGCGTAGGCGCGCATTCACAGCGGAACAAGCTTGCTCCGGTCGCGCTGGATCTTCAAGCGACCGTGGAGGCGAGCATGACACCCGACGCCGCGATGTTGTCGCGTCAGT
>DASSJI010000015.1:0-55802 GCA_035691285.1 Vicinamibacteria bacterium
AGGACATCCCGCCCTCGGCCCCCACTGAACCGCCGGAGTCCGCCGACGGGCTGTTCACGTCGGAGGAGCTGTTCGGCGACCTCGTGGACGCGCCTCTCGAGCCCAAACCGGATCCGGCTCGCGCGGCCGCCGCGCCGATCCGCGTGCAGGTCAACGAGAACGGCGAAGCCGGCCCCCCGAAGCCGAAGGCGGCGGACGTGCGCCCGGAGGACATGAGCGCGCTCCTGGACGCGTTCGGCCCCGCCGAACCGGCGCCGGCGAAGCCCGCACCGATATCGCCCCTCGATGCGGCGGCCGCCGAGGAGAGCGTCGACGCCGGCGCGCTGCTCTCACGCCTGAGCGCGCAGCCGGAGGCCGCTCCTGAACCGGAGCCGGCTGCAACCCCTTCGGGATCGGAGCCTCCTCCCGACACGGCCATCCACAAGCCGAAGCCGCAGTCGCCCCTCGAGAACGCCGCCGCGGAGGACGTCGGCGGACTCCTTGATGCCCTGGGAGGAGGAAGCGAGGAGCCGCCGCCGGCTCCTACCGAGCGGACCGCCGCCGAGGCGACCGACACCTCCCGCACGCTGGCTCCCGGGCGGCTCTTGTCGCCGTTCGCCGAAGCCCCGGCCGCATCCGGGCCGCCCGCAGCTCGCCCGCCCGAGCGGCCTCCGACGGACCTCGACAGCTTCCTCGACGACGCGCTCTCGCCCGCGGCGGCGCTGGACTCCGAGACGCGCGCACGCTCCGATGAGGTGGAGCCCGAGCCGGTCCTTCCGACGAGCCGCCTGGGGACCAAGTTCCAGGCGGCGGAGCCGAAGATCGAGGCGCAGGGCGCGTCGCGCGTGATGATCGATCTGGGCGCCCTGGCCGAGGACGCCCTGAGCCAGCCCATCCCGCCCCGGGACAAGAGCGGCTCGCACTCGGGGGTCGGCGACGTCTACGGCCCCTACACACTCCTCGAGCGCATCGCGACCGGCGGCATGGCCGAGGTGTTCAAGGCCAAGCGCACGGGCGTCGAGGGCTTCGAGAAGGTGGTCGCGGTCAAGCGCATCCTGCACCACCTCTCGGACAACAAGGAGTTCGTGGAGATGTTCATCGACGAGGCCAAGGTGGTCGCCGGCCTCGGCCACCCGAACATCGTCCAGATCTTCGACCTGGGCAAGCTCGACGAGACCTACTTCATCGCCATGGAGTACGTCCACGGCCGCGACCTGCGCACGATCCTGCGCCGCGCCAAGGACCGCGGCCTGCGCGTCCCCCTCGACCTCGCCGCCTACGCGGTGAGCCGCGTCTGCGCGGCCCTCGACCACGCCCACAAGCGCAAGGACGACCAGGGCCGGCCCCTGAAGATCGTGCACCGCGACGTCAGCCCCCAGAACATCCTGATCTCGTTCGAAGGAGACGTGAAGCTCACGGACTTCGGCATCGCCAAGGCCGCCCACAAGGCGACGAGCACCGACAAGGGCGCCCTGCGCGGGAAGCTCCTCTACATGAGCCCCGAGCAGGCCTCGGGGCTGCCCATGGACAGGCGCTCGGACGTCTTCTCGGTCGGCATCGTCCTCTACGAGATGATCACGGACCGCAAGCCGTTCATGGGCACCTCCGAGAAGGGCATCCTCGACCTCGTCCGCGAGTGCCAGATCGATCCTCCCTCGAGATGGAACAGCCGCGTGCCGGAACGCCTGGAGCGGATCGCGATGCGGGCGCTCGCCAAGGACCCGCAGCAGCGCTTCGAGGACGCGGGCGAGATGCACCGCGATCTGGAGCGGGCGCTGCTCGACCCGAAGCCGCCCACGGCCCAGGAGCTGGCGCGCCTCATGGAGGTGCTCTTCGAGCGGGAGGAGCGGGGCGTCCGGGACCTGCCAGAGGAGCCTCAGGCCGCCGCCGAGGACCACGCCCCCTTCGAGATGGACTTCGACGACCGGAAGGACGACAGCGACACGTAGAACGGAGGAGCAGATGGCGCTCTCGAACGACCAGCAGCAGTTCTATCGGCAGACCATGGAGATGACCAGGAAGCAGATCGGCGACCTGAACGCCCAGATCGAAGAGGAGCTGGCCAAGGTCAAGGAGCGCCTGGCGGAGCTGCAGAACGCGAAGAACGCAGCGAAGCAGATCTACGACGGCGCCTGCAAGATCCTCGGCGTCGAGAACGACCTGGAGAGGGAGGAGGAGACGGTGGAGTAGAGACGGGAGCGCGGAAAGGTGGCCTGGTTCCGCCGCGAGGAGACGGCGATCACCCCCGGGGAGCAGGCGAGCCGCGTCCCCGAGGGGCTCTGGATCAAGTGCGGCGCCTGCAAGGAGATCCTGTATCGCAAGGAGGTCATCGAGAACCAGAGCGTGTGCCTCAAGTGCGCGTTCCACTTCCGGATCTCCGCCCGGGAGCGCCTGGAGCTCCTCATGGACGGCCCCTGGGAGGAGTTCGACGCGTCCCTCGTCAGCGCCGACCCGCTGCAGTTCCGCGACACGAAGCCCTACGCCGCGCGCCTCAAGGACGGCCGGGCCAAGACCAACTCGGGCGACGCGCTCGTCTCGGCGATCGGCAGCGTCGACGGCGTGCGCAGCGTGGCCGCAGTCATGGAGTACGGCTTCATCGGCGGCAGCATGGGCGTCGTCGTGGGCGAGAAGGTGACCCGGGCCATCGAGCGTGCGCTCCAGGAGCGGCTGCCGATCCTGGTGGTCTCCTGCTCGGGCGGGGCGCGCATGATGGAAGGCACGCTCTCCCTGATGCAGATGGCCAAGATCTCGGCGGCCCTGGCGCGGCTCGACGAGGCGCGGCTGCCCTTCATCAGCCTGCTCACCGATCCCACGACGGGCGGCGTCACGGCCTCCTTCGCCATGCTGGGCGACCTCAACATCGCCGAGCCCGGGGCCCTGATCGGCTTCGCCGGCCCGAGGGTCATCGAGCAGACCATCCGCCAGAAGCTGCCCGAGGGCTTCCAGCGCGCGGAGTTCCTGCTCGAGCACGGCATGCTCGACATGGTGGTCGACCGCCGCGAGCTGAAGGCGACCCTCGGCCGGAGCTTCCGCTTCCTGATGGCATAGGGCCGGCTGCCTATACTTGGGCATGAAGGAGCTGCGAGCGGCGGCTCTCCTCGTGGCGCTTTCGCTCGTGCCGGCCGCCGAGGCGAAAGAGCCGCTGCCGACGGCCCCTCGTCTCGCGCTGGGCGGAGAGGCGAGCCTCTCGTACGCGCCGGAGGACACGGGCTACTTCAACGACGCCGCGTACGGCCACAACCTCACGCGCCTCCTGCGGCTCGACCTCCTGGGCTCGTTCCGGCTCGCCCCGGGCCTCGAGGCGCTCTTCGACCTGCGCAGCGAGAACCTGGACTCCCCGCAGGTCTACGCGCTGTACCTGCGCTATCGGCCCTTCGCGCCCCACGAGCTCGACCTCCAGGCCGGCCGCATCCCGCCTGTGTTCGGCACGTTCCCGCGCCGCCGCTACGCCCAGGAGAACCCGCTCGTGTCCTGGCCGCTCGTGTGGCAATACCTCACGACGCTGCGGCCCGACGCACTGCCGGCCAGCGCCGACGCGCTGCTCCTCGTCCGCGGCAGCGGCTGGCGCGCCCCCTACCCGGGCTACGGCGCCGCCGCAGGGGTGCCGACCGCGTCGGCGGCCCGCTGGGACACGGGCGTCGAGGCGCGCTATGCGAACGGCCCGCTCGAGCTGGCCGTCGCGCTCACTCGAGGCACGCTCTCGGATCCACGCTTCGAGGACTCGAACGACGGCAAGCAGCTCTCGGCCCGCGTCGGTTGGCAGCCGCTGGCCGGCCTCGGGCTGGGGGCCTCGATCGCCGAGGGAGAGTTCCTCGACGCGGCCCTTCCCCTGCCCAGGGGCCGCTACGACCAGCGCGCCTACGGCCTCGACGCCGAGCTCGCCCTGGGCCGCGTCGTCTTCCGCGCCGAGGCGGTCTACGCCGAGTGGGACGAGCCCGCCACGGGCCAGCCGCCCATCGACCGCCCGCTCAGCGCGCGGGGCTACTACCTCGAGGGGCGCTGGCGCTTCGCGCCGGGGTGGCACGTGGCGGCGCGGCTGGACCGGCTCGGCTTCGGCGACATCCGCGGAAGCGAGGGCCTCGAGCCCTGGGAGGCGCCGGTTCGGCGCCTCGAGGCCGGCTTCGGGTTCGTGCCGCGGCGACACGTGCTCGTCAAGGCCGTCTACCAGCGCAACCGGCGCGACTACGGCTTCGTGCAGTCGCAGGACCTGGTCGCGGCGCAGGCCGTGCTGTGGTTCTGAGGCGCCTCCTCGCCTGCGGTCTCCTGGGCCTCGCGCCGAGCGGCGAAGCCCTGGCAGCGACGCTGCGCGGGCGGGTGGAGGTGCGCCTCGAGCCCCGCGCGCCGCTCGTGCGTCCGGCGCCCCAGGCGCTCGCCACTGCCACGGCCCGCGAGACGCCCGACCGGCGCCGCAGCGTCGTGTACCTCGAGCGCGCGCCCCAGGGGGCGTTCGAGGAGCCCGAGCGCGGCCGCGCGGTGCTCGACCAGCGGGGGGAGGCGTTCCTGCCCTACGTGCTCTCGATCGGCGTGGGGACCACGGTGGAGTTCACGAACAGCGACTCCACCTTCCACAACGTCTTCTCGCTCTCGAAGCCGCGCCGCTTCGACCTGGGGCGCTACGCCCGAGGCCAGTCCAAGTCCGTGCGCTTCGACCGGCCGGGGGTGGTGCGGGTCTTCTGCGACATCCACTCCCACATGAGCGCCTTCATCCTGGTCTTCGCCCATCGCTTCTTCGCGGCGACGGACGAGGCCGGCGGCTACCGGATCGAGGGCCTCCCGCCGGGGGCCTACAGCGTGGCGGTGTGGACCGACGGGCAGGTCCGCGAGACGCGCCCCGTGCGCATCGGCGAGGATGCGGAGACGGTGACCGCCGACTTCGTGGTGGAGTGATGGCGCCGCTCAGGAGCCTGCGCAGCCGCATCTTCGTGGCCACCGCCGTGGTGGCAGCGCTGGCGCTGTCGCTGGCGCTGGGCCTCGTGACGTCGCGGGCGGGGCGCGAGGCCGAGGTGGAGCTGCGCCGAGACCTCGAGCGCGCCTCGAGCGTGCTCGCGGAGCAGCAGGCCGGGCGCCTCGAGACGCTGCGCACCGTGGCGGGGCTGGTGGCCGACCTGCCCAAGCTCAAGGCCGCCGTGGACACCGGGGATCCGGCGACGATCCAGCCGATCGCCCTCGACTATCTCGGCCGGGCCGGGGCGGCGCTCCTGTTCGTGAGCGACCGGCGCGGCGCGCTGCTGGCCAGCGTGGGACGCCCGGTCGCGCGCGAGGCCCTGGACGTGGCCTCTGCCCTCGAGGGACGCGAGCGGGTGCGCTTCCAGAGCGCCGAGGACGGCGTGGTCGAGGTGCTGACCGTGCCGATCGCCGTCGAGAGCGAGATCCTCGGGAGCCTGGGGCTGGGCTTCGTCGTGGACGACGCCGAGGCGTCCCGCTTCAAGGCGGCGACCGACAGCGAGGTCGCCATCGTCGGCGACGGTCGCGTGTGCGCTTCCACGCTGCCCCGCGAGCACGGCGAGGTCCTGCTGCGGGCTGCCGCATCGCGCGGGGTGCAGACGGTGCGCTTTGGCGGGACGGACTGGGTGACGCTGGCCCGGCCCCTGAGCGACGCCGAGGGCGCGCCCACGGCGCTCCTGCTCCGCTCGCGCAGCGAGCGCCTGGCCTTCCTGCGCACGCTCCGGGGCGCGCTGCTGGCCGCCGCCAGCCTGGCCGCGCTGCTGGCCGTCGTGCTGAGCTGGGGCGTCGCCCGCTCCGTCGCCCGGCCGCTCTCGGCGCTCACCGCGGCGATGCGCGAGATGGCTCTCACCGGCGACCTGACGCCGCGGCTGCCGGTCCCGGGCCGGCTCGACGACGAGGACGCCCTGCTCGTCTCGCGCAGCTTCGGCAGCCTGGCCGGGGCCCTGGAGCGCTTCCAGCGCGAGGCCGCCCTGCGCGACCGGCTCTCGGCCCTGGGCCGGCTCTCGACGGTGATCGCCCACGAGGTCCGAAACCCCCTCATGAGCATCAAGGCCTCGCTGGCGGCCCTGCTCCGCGCGGCCTCGCCCGAGGCGATCCGGGAGGCCGCCGCCGACATCGATCACGAGGTCGCCCGCCTCGACCGCATCGTCGGGGATGTCCTGGACTTCGCGCGGCCGGTGCGCGTGGAGTACGCTCGCGCCGACGTGAACGCTCTCGTCCGCGAGGCCGCGGAAGCCGTTCTCCCCAGGGAACGCCTCGATTTCGACCTCGCGCCCGGCGTGCTCGAGCTGGACACGGACGCGGATCGGCTGCGGGCGGCCCTCGTCAACGTGCTGCAGAACGCCCGGGAGGCGGTGGATGCCGGCAGCGCCGCGGCGCCGGCCGTGGTCGTGCGCACCCGGGCGCGGGACGCGCGCGTCCTCATCGAGGTGGCCGATCGCGGCCCGGGCATTCCTGCGGAGCACCTGTCCCAGGTCTTCGAGCCCTACTTCACGACCAAGCGCTCGGGGACGGGGCTGGGCCTCCCCATCGCCCGGAACGTGGTCGACGCCCTGCGCGGGACGATCCGCGCCGCGTCCCGCGAGGGCGGCGGCACCGAGATCGCGATCGAGCTGCCCCGCGAGGCGCCCCGTTGAGGGATCCGCGCGGGTCGGTGCTGCTGGTGGACGACGAGGAGCGCCTCGTCAAGAACCTGGCGCGAGCGCTCACCGGAGCAGGGCTGGAGGTCACGGCCACCACCAGCTCCCGAGAGGCCCAGCGCCTGCTCGCGTCCCGCGGCTTCGACCTCCTGATCGTGGACAACCGCATGCCGCAGCTCACGGGCCTCGAGCTGATCCGCGAGCTGAGCCAGCAGGCCGCCGAGGGCGAGCGGCCCCAGATCCTGCTGATGACGGCCCACGCCACGCTGGAGAGCGCCATCGAGGCGCTGCGGCTGGGCGCCTTCGACTACCTGCAGAAGCCCTTCGAGGTCGAGGAGCTGGTGGTGGCGGCCAGGCGCGCCCTCGAGGACCAGCGCCTGCGCACCGAGCACCGCTACCTGCTGGCCGAGCGCGCCGAGGAGTTCGGCAACTACGGCATCGTCGGCAGCAGCCGGGCCGTCCAGGAGCTGCTGCGGACCATCGAGCGCATCGCCCAGAGCAAGAGCACGGTCCTCGTCACCGGGGAGACCGGCACCGGAAAGGAGCTGGTGGCGCGGGCGATCCACGCCCGCAGCGCCGAGCGCGCGTTCCCCCTCATCAAGGTGAACTGCGCCGCGATCCCCGAGGGCCTGCTGGAGTCCGAGCTGTTCGGGCACGTTCGGGGCGCCTTCACCGGCGCGACGTCCAACAAGCGCGGCAAGTTCGCGCTCGCCGACGGCGGCTCGATCTTCCTCGACGAGATCGGCACGCTCTCCCGCGCGCTCCAGTCCAAGCTCTTGCGCGCGTTGCAGGAGCGCGAGGTCGAGCCCCTCGGGAGCGACCGCGCATTGAAGCTCGACGTGCGCGTCATCGCCGCCACCAACCGCGACCTGCGCCGGCTCGTGGGCGAGGGCTCCTTCCAGGAGGACCTCTACTACCGGCTGAGCGTGATCCCCCTGGCGATTCCCCCGCTGCGCGAGCGCAAGGAGGACGTCCCGCTCCTCGTCGCGCACTTTCTCGCGAAGCACGCTCCCCGGACCGGCAAGCGCATCGACGGCGTGTCCGACGCGGCGCTCCAGGGCCTGCTCCAATACGACTGGCCGGGCAACGTGCGCGAGCTGGAGAACACCATCGAGCGCGCAGTTGTGCTGTCGGCGGGCGGGCGCCTCGAGGCGTCCGACCTGTTCATGCTCGGCGCGCGGACGTCTCCGGAGCCGCCGGCCCTGCCGTCGCTGCGCCTGCACGACAACCTCGAGTGGGCCGAGAAGGAGTCCCTGCGCCGCGCGCTGGAACGCTCCCGGGGCGTGAAGAAGGACGCCGCCGCGATGCTGGGCATCAGCCAGCGGGCGCTCAGCTACTACGTCGGCAAGCATCGTCTCGAGTAGCCGATTTCACGGCGCGTAAGCGCCTTACGCGGCGTGTAAGCGCCGCGGCGACGGACGCTCGCCTATCTCCTGCCCAGCCAATGCCGTCGAGGTGGCATGGGACTTGCGACCGGGTCCCCCATGCTCGGCGTCTGTCTGCCCGTCGTCGCCACGCTGCTCGCCGCCGCCGCACCGGGGCCGGCGCGCGCCGTCGAAGTGACGGCCTCGCGCTTCCGCTTCGATCCTCCGGCGATCGAGGTCGAGGAGGGCGAGCGGTTGCTGCTGCTGCTGCGCTCGGCGGACGGCACCCACGGCTTCACGATCAAGGACTACGGGGTCAAGGCGAAGATCCCGAAGGGGGGCGAGGTCGTGCGGGTGGAGTTCGTGGCGGGGCGGCCGGGCAGCTTCGAGTTCGCGTGCTCCGAGTACTGCGGCAGCGGCCACCGGCGGATGAAGGGCACCCTCGTCGTCAGGGCGCGGACGAAGTGACGGCTCACCTCCTCGCGCTGCTTCTCGCAGCCGCGCCCCAGGCAGCCCCGCCCGAGGAGACGGCGACGGCGGCCGACGAGATGAGGCCTGCCGAAGACGAGCTCGAGATCGATCCCGTCGAGCCCGACTTCGTCGTGGTGAACCTGCCCACGACGGCTCGCCTGCCGAAGGGGAAGCTCGTGTTCCGGGTCACGCACCGATTCGCCCGTGGCCTCGGCGCGGGCGATTTCGGCGACCTGGCGGCGGACCTGTTCAGCATCGACGGCGGCGCGCAGAACGGCCTCGAGCTGCGTTACGGGCTCTTTCGGGCCACGCAGCTCTGGGTCCACAGGACGAGCGATCGGACGATCGCGTTCCATCTCACCCAGGGCCTGGTGCGGCAGGACGGCGCCCCGCTGTCGCTGCAGGCGGACGTCACCATCGAGGGCCTCGACAACTTCGGCGAGGAGTACTCGCCCCGCGTCGGGCTCACGCTGTCCCGGAAGCTCGGCAGGCGCGCCGCGCTCTATCTGGCGCCGGCTTTCGTCGGGAACACGAACCTGTTCGCCATCGGCGAGGACTCGAGCTTCGTCCTGGGCGTCGGCGGGCGCCTGCGTCTGACCGAGAACACCACGCTGCTCGCCGAGGCGCATCCACGCCTCGCGGGATACGACGGCGGGCGCGATCCCCTCGTGGCCTTCGGCATCGAGCGGCGCGTGGGCGGGCACAACTTCCAGCTCAACGTGGGCAACGACCTCGGCACGACCCCCGCCCAGCTCGCCCGCGGGCAGGTGGGGCCCGACGACTGGTTCCTGGGCTTCAACATCGCCCGGAAGTTCTATTGAGGTGACGTCATGACGCGAAAGATCGAACGGCGCGAGTTCACGGCGGCCATGGCCCTGGCGCTCCTGGGCGGAGCGACGATCACCGTGAGCGGGTGCGGGGGCGGCGGGGGAGGCTACGGAGGCGGCGGCAACCCCGCCGGATCGACCGGCGGCGGGGGCGGCGACTACGGTCCCGGCGGAAACATGGACCCCGGCGGCGGAACCGTGGGGCAGATCTCGGCGAACCATGGCCACCGCGCGCTCGTCACGCGGGCCGAGCTGACGTCGGGCAACGACCTCAGCCTGGACATCCAGGGCGAGGCGCCCCACACGCATCTCGTGATCCTGACCGCCGCCGAGGTAGCGTCGATCCGGGGCGGCGCGCGGGTCTCGAAGGGAACGACCACGACCGAGGCCCACCAGCACAACGTCACGTTCAATTGACGGAGGCTTGAATTCATGCGATCCGACTTCGATCCCGAGCGGCGCGCGATCAGCGTCGCTGCCGCCCTCGCCCTGCTGGGCTTCCCCACGATCACCTTGAGCGGTTGCGGGGGCGGCGGCGGTTACGGTGGCGGTCCCACCGGGCCCAACCCGACTCCTGCGCCTACGCCCGGCTCGGGAGACGTGCAGGGCTCCATCTCGTCGAACCACGGGCATAGCGTCTTCATCACCGCGGCGCAGCTCCAGGCGGGCGGCGCGGTGCTCCTGACCCTCACCGGAAACAACACCCACACCCACACCCTGGACCTGAGCGCCGCGGAGGTCGTGCAGGTCCGCGACCGCCAGCGGGTTTCGAAGGAGACCTCGTCCGCGGAAGCCCACAACCACATGGTGACGTTCAACTAGTCAGCCCCACCCGACACGCGTTGCCGGAGCGTGGCCGCCGGCGTACGCTCGGCTCGTGCGCATCGACCTGAACGCCGACGTCGGCGAAGGCAAAGGCGACGACGAAGCGCTGCTCCCGTTGGTCACGTCCGCGAGCGTCGCCTGCGGCTTCCACGCCGGGGATCCCGAGTTCATGGCTCGGACCGTGGCCGCGGCAGCCCGGGCCGGCGTGGCGGTCGGCGCCCACCCGAGCTTCCCCGACCGCGAGGGGTTCGGCCGGCGCCCCATGCGGCGGCCGCCGGAGGCGGTCTTCGCCGACGTGCTGTACCAGATCGGCGCGCTCCAGGCCGTCTGTCGGGCGCGCGGCGTGCGCCTGGTCCACGTGAAGCCCCACGGCGCGCTGTACAACCAGGCGGCCGCGGATCCGGAGCTGGCCAGGGCCATCGCGTGCGCCGTCCGCGCAGCGGACCCTGGACTCGTCCTCGTCGGCCTCGCTTCGTCCCGGGCCATGCGGGAGGCCGCCGAGGCGAGCGGGCTGCGTTACGCCGCCGAGGCCTTCGCCGACCGGCGCTACGAGCCCGACGGGACGCTCGTGCCGCGCGGCGCGCCGACCGCGCTCGTCGCGGCGCCTGCTGACGCAGCCGCGCAGGCGGTGGGGATCGCCACGCGGCGCGAGGTCGTGGCCGCCGACGGTTCGACCATCCGGCTGTCGGCGGACACGCTCTGCCTGCACGGCGACACCCCCGGCGCGACGGACATCGCCCATGCCGTCCGCAGAGCGCTGGAGGCGGCCGGGGTCACGGTGACGGCGCTCGAGGCTTGACGCGCTTCCTGGCTCTCGGCGACGCCGCCCTGAGCGTCGAGCTCGGCGACGGCATCGGTCCCGGGCTGGCGGCGCGCGTGCGCGCTGTCGACCAGGCGCTGCGCGAGCGGCCGCCGCGCGGGTTCGTCGAGAGCGTGCCGACCTTCCGCTCGCTGCTCGTGGTCCTCGACCCTGAGCGCGCCGCGCCCGAGGACGTCGAGCGGGAGCTCGAGGAAAGGCTCGCGGCGCCGCTTCCGCAAGCGCCGCCGCCTCGGGCCCATGCGATCTCCGTCGTCTACGGCGGCGAGGCCGGTCCCGACCTCGACGAGGTCGCGGGGCGCGCGTCTCTCACGCGCGACGGCGTCGTGAGCGCCCACTCGGCCGAGACCTACACCGCGCTCATGCTCGGGTTCGCGCCCGGGTTCGCGTACCTCGGCCTGCTGGACCCGCGCCTCGAGCTCCCGCGGCGCGCGACGCCCCGGCCACGCGTGCCCGCCGGCTCGGTGGCGGTCGCCAACCGGCTCACCGCGATCTATCCCGCCGCCACCGCCGGCGGCTGGCACCTGATCGGACGCACGGCCGTAGGCCTCTTCGACCCGTCGCGCGATCCCCCGGCGCTGATCGCGCCCGGCGACCGCGTTCGCTTCGCGCCGGCGAGCGGCGTCCCCGAGCCGAACGAGCCGCCGAGGCCGCCAGCCCGCCCCGCTCAGCCCGCCCTCGAGGTCCTGGACGGCGGGCTGCTCACGACCGTGCAGGACCTCGGCCGGACCGGGTTTCGGCGCTACGGCGTCGGCTCGAGCGGCGCCGCCGACCGCGTGGCCCTCGTCATGGCCAACCGCGCCGTCTCCAACCCGGACGGCAGCGCCGCGCTCGAGTGCACCGTCGCCGGGCCTGCCCTTCGCTTCCTGGCGGCCACGCGTTTCGCGGTCGCCGGAGCGGACCTCGGCCCGCTCCTCGAGCGCGCCGACCTCGGCCCCTGGCCGGTCCCGCGGCTCGCCCCTGTGCTGGCGCGGCCCGGCAGCGTGCTGCGCTTCACCGGCCGCAGGAGCGGCTGCCGCTCGATCGTGGCCTTCGCGGGCGGCATCGACGTGCCGGTCCTGCTCGGCTCGCGCAGCACCGACCTGCCAGGCGGGTTCGGCGGCTTCGCCGGCCGCGCCCTTCGCGCGGGGGACCTGCTGGGTCTCGGCTCGGACCTGCGAGACCGCGCCGTCGCGCCTGGGCGGGCCACCGAACCGGGGGAGACCGCCGACGTGAGCGTCGTCCTCGGCCCCCAGTCGGAGGTCTTCGCGGCCGGGACCATCCAAGCCTTCTTCGGCGCCGCCTGGGCCGTCGAGCCCACCTCCGACCGCGTGGCTCTGCGCCTCGTGGGCCCGCGCCTCGCCCACGCGGGGCCGGCGGAGATCGTCTCCGACGGCATGCTGCCCGGCTCGATCCAGGTCCCTCCCGACGGCCAGCCGATCGTGATGCTGGCAGACGCCCCGACCACAGGCGGCTATCCGAAGCTCGGCGCCGTCGTCACGGGCGATCTGCCCGCCCTCGCCCAGCTCCTGCCAGGCGCCGGACGCGTGCGCTTCAGGCCGTGGGCTCCGCCCCGCGCACCCGCGCCACCACGAGGGTGATGTCGTCGTGCTGGGGCGCGTCGCGGACGAAGACGCGCACCGCCTCGACGATGCGCTCGGCGACGCTCGCCACCGGAAGATGGGCGGAGGCCAGGACCACGTCCCGCAGGCGCTCCTCGCCGAACTCGCGCTCCTCCGGGTCGAAGGCCTCCGTCACGCCGTCGGTGTACGCCACGAGCAGGTCCCCGGGCAGCAGCTCCACGGCCTCGACCTCGTAGGCCACGTCGGCGAGGGCGCCGATCACGAGGCCGCCGGTCTGCAGCAGGCGGACGCCGGCCGTGCCGCCGTTGGGCCGCACCAGGAGCGGCGGGTTGTGCCCCGCGTTCACGTAGGCGAGGCGGCCGCTCGTCTCGTCGAACTGCGCGACGAAGAAGCTGGCGAACGCGTTCCTCGCGGTGGAGCGGTAGAGCAGCCGGTTCATGGACGCGACCAGGTCCGGCAGCGCCACGCCCCCGTACTGGCTGCGCAGCGACGCCTGGACGATGGACATGAGGAGCGCCGCCGAGATGCCCTTGCCCGCAACGTCCGCCACCGCGATGCCGACGCGGCCGTCGCCCGTCGCGAGGAAGTCGTAGTAGTCGCCGCCGATGCCCTGGGCGGGATGGCACAGCCCGGCCAGTTCCAGCCGGCCCGTCTCCGGCGGCCCGGCCGGGAACAGCATGCGTTGCACGTCGCCGGCCAGCTCGATCTCGCGGCGCAGGCGCGCCTCCTCGACCATGCGGCGCAGCAGGCGCGTATTCTCGACCGCGAAGGCCATCTGCCACGCGACCGCGTTCAGCAGGTGGCGGTCCTCGCGGTCGTAGGGCAGGTCCCCCAGCCGCGGTCCGAGGGAGAGGATGCCGAGCAGGTCGCCCTTGGCCACGATGGGAAGCAGGATGCCGTCGCGCTCCGCGTCGAGGGGCGCGGGGGAGCGGCGCAGGCGCTGCACCACCTGCGAGTCCGGGCGCAACGCAGCGCTGCCCTTCTCCTCTCCCGTCGCGAGGACGTAGTGCCCGGTCGCCTCGTCGCGGAGGAAGACCCCGGCGCTCTCGGGGTGGACCGCTTCCTGCACGCGCTCGAGGCCGAACGCCAGCACCTCCTCGACGCTGCGCGCCTCGCGGGCGGCCTGGCCGATCTCCGCGAGGATGCGCTGGGTGTCGTAGCTCTCGCGGAAGAAGCGGCGGTCGATGCGCGGCATCACGGCGCGGTGGGCCGCGATCAGGACGCCGAGGGTCAGGCCGGTCACGGCCATGGTACTCAAGACCGCCGCCCAGAGCGGCAGGCTCTCGAGCCGGCGCGCGGGCGGCCCCGCGAGCAGGAAGGCCAGCACCAGGGCGACGTCGAGGACCTCGAGGATGAGGAAGCCGCGCGCCACGAGCAGGTAGCGCAGGCTCCGGCGCACGAGCACGCCCAGCGGGATCACCTGGTGCTTCACGATCGCGTAGGCGAACGACAGCGGCACGAGCGGCAGGCTCACGATGGTCGAGATGAGCAGCACCCGGGCGGCCCACAGGCCGAAGGCTCTGATGTCGGAAACGAGGCTCACGGCCATCAGGACCAGGAGCGGCAGGAAGCCCAGGACGCTGCCCGCCACCAGGAGCCGGAGCCGGCGCCGCGAGGCGGGCTTCGCCTCGTGGTAGCTCAGCACCAGCGACACGAGCCCGCTCACGCTGTAGAGGACCGCCTGGCCCTGGATCAGCCGCGTGAAGAGCGAGCTCTCGCCGAAGAACGCGGCCCCCGCCGCGGGGTCCTCCTGGCCGAGGCTCGCGCCCACGACGAGGGCCGCGGGAATCGCCAGGGCCGGAAGGTAGGCGAGGACCCTGAGCCCCGGCAGGCGACGCAGGAGCGGCGAGGGCTCGGGGAAGACCAGGAACAGGTGGAGGAACACGGGCCAGAAGAACGCGCCCACGCACTGGCCCAGCAGGTACAGCTTCGCCTGCCAGGCGGGCAGCGTCTCGAACGGGAGCAGCGGGTTGCCGCCGAGGCTGAAGAGCACGAACAAGGCGGCGAGCAGGCGCGCTGCGGCCCGCTGCGGCCTGAGGGCGAACACGATCGTGCCGGCCAGCAGGAAGAGCGCCTGGACGGCCGGGAAGCCGAGGGCGAAGAAGGTCGCGTAGCTCAAGCCATACGGCACCGTCTCGAGGCGGAACTCCTGGAGCCGCCCTTCGCGGCGGACGACCAGGCGGTACGGGCCGGGCACCCGGTACGCGAAGAAGGCCCGGCCCTCGAATCCGAGGCTCACGCCCTGGCCGTCCACGGCCACGAGCTCGTCGCCCGGCCGGAGCAACCCGTCGGCCGGGCTGCCGGGGCGGATCACGGACACGTAGAGCGCGTCGCCCCGCTCCATGGCCAGCCAGGCGGGATGGCCGGACACCAGGACCAGCCGGACCGTCTCCCGGAGCACGATGCCGAGGAAGGCGTAGCCCAGGACGAGGATGAGCCCGCCCGCGATAAGATGGACCCGCCGCGCCAAGAGTGCCAGCCTGCGAAAAGAGCCATGATACGCCGCCGCAACGGGAGGATGTGATGAAGACCTACGCGATGCTGATCGACGGCGCCTTCGTGGCGGCCGCGTCCGGGAAGACCTTCGACGTCATGAACCCCGCGACCGACGAGGTCATCGCGAAGGTGCCCGACGCGGGTCCCCAGGACGTGGACGCCGCGGTCAAGGCGGCGCGCCGCGCCTTCGAATCCTGGCGCGACGTCACGGCCCAGGAGCGGGGCCGCATCCTGCTCCGCCTGGCCGCCAGGATGCGGGACGAGCTGCCGCGGCTCGCCGAGATCGAGACCCGGAACTCGGGCAAGCCCATCGTCGAGTCCGAGTTCGACCTCACCGACGTCGCGACCTGCTTCGAGTACTACGGCGGGCTCGCCACCAAGCTCCACGGCGAGGTGCTGAACGTCCCGGACAACGCGGTGTCCCTGGCCCTCAAGGAGCCGATCGGCGTGGCGGGCCAGATCATCCCGTGGAACTACCCGCTGCTGATGGCAGCCTGGAAGCTGGCTCCCGCCATCTGCGCCGGATGCACCATGGTGATCAAGCCGGCCGAGCAGACGCCCCTGACGCTCCTCGAGTTCGCGCGCTTCTTCGAGGAGTGCGGGCTGCCCAAGGGCGTCGTCAACGTCGTGACCGGCTTCGGCGAGACAGGCGCCGCCATCGTGGCGCACGCCGACGTGGACAAGATCGCCTTCACGGGCTCCCTGGAGGTCGGCAAGCTCATCATGCGCAACTCCGCCGACACGCTGAAGAAGGTCAGCCTCGAGCTCGGCGGCAAGTCGCCGAACATCTTCTTCGCCGACGCCGACTTCGAGGCCGCGGTGGATGGCGCCCTGTTCGGCGTGTTCATCAACCAGGGCGAGGTGTGCTCGGCGGGGAGCCGCGTGCTCGTGGAGCGCCCCATCTACAAGAGGATGCTCGACGCCATGGCCGAGAAGGCGAAGCGCATCAAGCTGGGCGACGGCCTCGACCGCTCGACCAAGATGGGCCCGGTGGTGTCGAGGGAGCAGCTCGAGCGGGTGACGCAGTACCAGGAGCTCGGGAGGAAGGAGGCCAAGGTCGCGGCGGGCGGCGGTCGGCCAAAGGACCCGGCGCTGCAGAAGGGCTACTTCGTCGAGCCCACGATCTTCTACGACGTGGACAACTCCGCGCGCATCGCCCGCGAGGAGATCTTCGGGCCCGTGATGTCGGTGATCCCGTTCGACAAGGAGGAGGACGCGCTGCGCATCGCCAACGACAGCCCCTACGGGCTGGCCGCCGCGGTGTGGAGCCGCGACGTGTTCCGCTGCTTCCGGGTGGTGAAGCGGCTGCAGGCGGGCATCGTGTGGGTGAACCACATGCAGCCCACCTACGTCGAGGCCCCCTGGGGCGGCTACAAGATGTCCGGCGTGGGGCGCGAGCTCGGGCCCTGGGGCGCCGAGGAGTACCTGCAGGTGAAGCAGGTGCACGTCAACCTCAACGAAGCGCCGATCGGCTGGTACTGAGGCCCGAGGGTGAGCGAGATGGCGCCGAAGGGCCGCAGCGGAGCCGAACACCGGCGCGAGGCGCGCTTCGTGGTCGAGGGGCTCCAGGGCAAGATGACCTTCGCCTCGGAAGTCGCCATCCTCAACATGAGCATGAGCGGCGTCGCCATCCGCACGGACCGCCGCCTCAACATCGGCCACGAGTACCAGATGCGCCTGGAGGCGGAGGGCGAGGGGCTGAACCTGCGCGGAATCGTCGTGTGGTGCTCGCTGGAGTCGCGGCGCAAGAACACCCGCGGCGAGGACATCCTCATCTACTCGGCGGGCCTGCGCTTCACGAACGTCATGAGCGAGGCCCTGCAGAACCTGATCACGTTCCTGGACCGCCACAAGCGCCATCCCGACCAGCGCACCGGCGGCACCCGCTTCGAGATCGACGCCACCGGCCGCGCGCTGCTGGACGTGCCGCAGCCGTTCCGGGTCAAGGTCCTGAGCCTGACCGGCATGCTGGCCCAGTCCGCCACCGCCCTCACCCTCGAGGCCATCGTCCCCATGGAGCTGAGCCTCGACGAGGGCGGCCCACTCGGCTTCGAAGGGCGGGTGGCTTACTGCACCGAGGTGGACCTCGACGGGGGGCCGGTTTTCGAGATCGGCGTCGAGTTCGTCCGGATGCTCGAGGAGGACCTCGGCCGCATCGAGGCCTACATCGAGAGGCTGAAGACGCGGTAGCGGGGCGGCCGGACCAGCCCGGGCGTGTGAGTCGGAGAGCGCGGAGCGTGGCGAGCTGGCTGTTGGCGTTCGCTCTTGCGCTGCTGGGCCTGACGGTCCTGATGCTGGCCTTCGAGCGGAGCCTCATCTACTTCCCCGATCGGGCGCTGCCCTTTTCGCCCCGCGGGCTGGGCCTGCGCTTCGAGGAGGCACGCCTGCGCGCCGAGGACGGCGTGTCGCTCGACGCCTGGCACCTCCCCTTCGAGGGCGCCCGCTTCACGTTCCTCGTCTGCAACGGCAACGCCGGCAACATGGCGTATCGCCTGGACCGTGCGCGGCTCATCCAGTCGCGAATCGGCGCCTCCGTGCTGCTCTTCGACTACCGGGGCTACGGCCGCTCCGAGGGGCGGCCGGACGAGGCCGGCACCTACAAGGACGCGCGGGCCGCATACGCCTTCCTCGTCGAGCGGAAGGGCCTCTTGCCCGAGGCGGTGATCCTCTTCGGCGAGTCCCTCGGGGCGGCGGTCGCGACCCAGCTCGCCCTCGAGCGTCCGGCCGCCGCGCTGATCCTCGAGTCGCCGTTCACTTCCATTCCGGACATGGCGCGCGCGGCCTACCCCTTCCTGCCCCCGGTCGGCCCGCTGATCCGGACGCGCTACGAGACGCTCGCCAAGGTCCCGCTCCTGAGGCTGCCCGTCCTGGTCCTCCACGGCGATCGCGACGAGATCGTTCCCTTCGCACAGGGCCGCCGCGTGTTCGAGGCGGCGCCTGAGCCCAAGAGCTTCTTCGCGATCCCGGACGCGGGCCACAACGACACCTACCTGGCCGGCGGCGACGCGTACTGGAGCGCGCTCGACGTGTTCCTATCGGGCCTCGGGGCGAGCGCCCGGCAGGCGCGATAGACTCGAGCCGCGGAGGCAATCGGCATGGGCAAGTTCGCGATGGTGCTGCTCGGCGTGATCGTGGCCGTGGCGCTCGCGGGAGGCGGTTGCGCCGTCGCCGCGTACAACAACCTGGTCGGCCTGCAGCAGGGAGTGGACGCGGCCTGGGCGCAGGTGGAGAACGTGTACCAGCGGCGCTCCGACCTGATCCCGAACCTGGTGGCGACCGTGCAGGGCGCCGCCGGCTTCGAGCAGGCCACGCTGAGCGCAGTCACCGAGGCGCGCGCCAGCGTGGGTCGCGTCCAGCTTTCGGGCAAGGACCTCGTGAACAACCCGCAGGCCTTCGCGCAGTGGCAGGCGGCCCAGGAGGGCCTGGGCGGCGCGCTCCAGCGCCTGCTCGTCGTCGCCGAGAGCTACCCCGACCTCAAGGCGACCGGAGCCTTCCGCGACCTCCAGGCCCAGCTCGAGGGCACCGAGAACCGCATCAGCGTCGAGCGCATGCGCTTCAACGAGGCCGCCCAGGCCTACAACACCGCGCGCCTGCGCTTCCCCGCGAGCATCGTCGCGAACATGGGCGGCTTCGCCGAGAAGGCCTACTTCAAGGCCACGGCCGGCGCCGAGAAGGCCCCCGAGGTCAAGTTCGACTTCGGGAAGAGCCCGGCTCCCGCCCACTGAGCGCACGCACCGCCGTCGCCGCCGCCTTCGCCCTGACGGCGTTCGGGGCGCCCGCGCAGGAGATCCCCTCCGCGCCGCGCCGGCACTTCGACGACCGCGCCGGGCTCGTGTCGGCGACCACGGCGGCGCGCCTCGACGCGCGTCTTCGGGCCTTCGAGGGCGAGACCGGGCGGCAGATCTACGTCGCGATCTTCCCGAAGCTGGCCTCGCCCTCCCTCGAGGACTTCACGGTGCGCACGGCGCAGGCCTGGCGCATCGGCCGCAAGGGCAAGGACGACGGCGCGATCCTGTTCGTCTTCGTCGAGGACCGCAAGCTCCGCATCGAAGTCGGCTACGGCCTCGAAGGCCAGATCCCCGATGCCGTCGCGAAGCGCATCATCGACGAGCGCATCGTGCCGCTCCTGAAGGCGGGCCAAGGTGACGCGGCGCTTTCCGCGGGCGTCGAGGCGCTGCTGGCGGCGGCCCGTGGGGAGAGACTGCCCGCGCCTTCCGGGACCGCCGACGGCGACGTGCCCGTGCCCGACACGGAGGGCTTCCACGACTACGCCGGCGTCGTGCCGCAGGCCGCCGCCGCGGCGATCGCCGAGCGCCTCGCGCGGATCAAGGAGGCCTCGGGCTGCCAGCTCGCCGTCGCGATCCTCGACGGGCTGCCCTCGCGCTTCTCGCGCTACGAGGATCCCCAGCTCTTCACCATACGCAGCTTCTTCCGGGCGCGGCCGATCGAAGGCCGATCCGAGGCCGAACACGTTCAAGCGCTCAGCGGGGAGCCGTCCGCGCACCTCATGGTCTTCGTGTTCGAGAGACAGCCGCTCCAGGCGCTGGCGGGCTACTACGGGAGCGGCTCCTGCCTCGCGGAGGCGACGGGCCGCGCGCTGCTCGACGCCGAGCTCCTCCCGCGCTTCGCGAACGATCCAGGCGGCGCGCTCCAGGTCGCCCTGGACCTCTTCGCGGAGGCGCAGAAGGGGAACTGGACACCGCCCGCGAGGCCGTACGAGATCCCGCCGGCCGCTCCGGAGCCCGGCGCCCTCGACTTCGCGTTCGAGGCGGTCCGGGCCGTCGCCTCGTACGAGGTCGCCGGCCTGCCCGTCGGCCTCGGCTTCCTGATCCTCGCGTTCCCCACGGCGACGTCGCCGGTCCTCTGCTTCCTGCCCATCAGGCGTCGCGTGAAGCGCGGCGAGGCGCTGCCGAAGGCCTGGCTGATCGAGAGCGCGATCCTGCTCTGGATCGTCGTGTCGAACCTCCGCTCCGGCAGCTCGAGCGGCGGCCGCAGCTACGGCGGGGGCTCCTCGGGCGGCGGCGGCGGCCGCTTCGGCGGTGGCGGCGCCTCGGGAAGCTGGTAGGCTTGCTGCGGCCATGCGCCTGAAGAGCTTCCTGAACCAGGTGGACCACGACCGCATCGTGGCGGCCATCGCGGCGGCGGAGGCTCGCTCCCGCGGCGAGATCCGGGTGCATGCCTCGAACCGCGCCGTGGCCGACGCCCAGAAGGCGGCGACCGAGCAGTTCGAGCGCCTGGGCATGGCCGGCACCGCCGAGCGCAACGGCGTGTTGATTTACGTCGCGCCGCTGTCCCGCAGCTTCGCCATCGTCGGCGACAGCGGCATCCACGAGAGGTGCGGTCCCGACTTCTGGCGGGACGTGGCTGCGGCCATGGAGCGCGAGTTCCGCGCGGGCAAGTACACCGAAGGCATCGTGCGGGGCATCGAGCGGGCCGGCGCGGCGCTGGCCGAGAACTTCCCTCGCGGCGCGGGCGGCGCCGACCGGAACGAACTGCCCGACAGCGTCTCCGAGGATTGAGGGGCGCCGTGGCCGACGTCGTCGTGGCGGGCGCCGGCGTGATCGGCGTGTTCGCGGCGCTCGCGCTGCAGGAGCGCGGGGCGGAGGTCACGCTGTGCGATCCCTGGGAGCCGGGCCATCCGCGGGCGACGTCGTCCTCCGAGACGCGGGTGATTCGCGCGATCTACGGCCACGATCGGCTCTACGCCGAGTGGTCGTGCCAGGCCCTCGAGCTGTGGGAGCGCTTCGAGGCCAGCGTCGGACGCCAGGTGCTGCATCGAACGGGCGTGCTGTGGCTGGCCCGCGAGGAGCACGGCTACGCCGCCGCCGGCTTGAAGGTGCTCGCCGACCTCGGCATGCCCGGCGAGCGCCTGACGGCTTCGGAGCTCGAGGCGCGCTTCCCCGCCGTGCGAGCCGCCGGCCTGCGCTTCGGCGTCCTCGAGCCGCGGATGGGCGTGCTGCGCGCGCGGGCGGGGGTGCGGCTCGCCGTGGCTCACTTCGTCCGCCGGGGCGGGCGCTTCCTGCGAGGCCCCGTCGTGCCGGGCAGCGCCACGATGGAGCGCCTCACGTCGGTGCGGGTCGGGGAGGATCGGCTCGCCGCGCACGCCTTCGTGTTCGCGTGCGGGCCGTGGCTGCCTCGGCTGTTCGCCGAGCTGCGCGGCCTCATCCGTGTGCAGCGGGCCGAGGAGCTGTACTTCGGCGTGCCCCAGGGCAGCCGTGACTTCGACGAGGACCGGCTGCCGGCGTGGGTCGAGATCGGCGAGTACTACGGGATCCCCGCCCTCGAGGGACGCGCGTTCAAGGTCGGCATCGACCGGCCCGGAGACGAGATCGACCCGTCCACCGGCGAGCGTCTGCTGGCGCCGTGGGCGGTCGGCGAGGCGCGGGGCTACCTCGCGCGGCGCTTCCCGGCCCTGGCCGAGGCGCCCCTCGTGGACTCGCGGGTGTGCACGTACGAGGTCACGCCCGACGAGCACCTGGTCGTCGACCGGCACCCGCGCCACGAGAACGTCGTGCTCGTGGGCGGCGGCTCGGGGCACGCCTACAAGCTCGCGCCGGTGCTCGGGGCCTACGTCGCCGACCTCGTGACCGGCGCTCGGAGCGAGACGGAGCCGCGCTTCAGGATCGGGCGCCGCGAGCCGCGGGCCTGGCGCGAGCCTTGAACCGCGGGGTCGTGGAGGAGGTGTGAGGATGGCGCAGAAGCGCGCGCGGCGCAGGGCGACGGCCGGCGCCCGACTCGAGTTCAACCACGCGATGATCTATACGCGGAACCATGCCCGGGCCCTGGCGTTCTATCGCGACCGCCTCGGCTTCACGGTCCTCGACCAGTACCCCGGCGCGTACGCGCGGCTGCGGAGCCCGGGCGGGAGCACGACCATCGCCCTCCACTGCCTGGAGAGAGGCCAACGCATGGATCCCGCCCGCGAGGGCATCCGCCTCTACTTCGAGATCCGGCGGCTCGACTCCTTCTGCGCGCGGCTCGCCGCCGCGGGCGTCGCCTTCCTGCAGAAGCCCAAGGACATGCCGTGGGGCTGGCGCCACGCGTACCTGCGGGACCCGGACGGGCACGAGCTCAGCCTCTACTGGGCGGGGCGGAAGCGATTCCAGAAGACGGCACCGTGACGGCGTGACGTCGCGACCTCGCCGAGCTACTCCCCAAGCGCGCCCATGAACGCCTGCTGCACGTCGGCGAAGTCGCGGAAGCCGTCGAGGATCCAGCCCTTCACGGTCGGCAGGGGCGCGGCGCCGGAGTAGAAGCGCAGCGCCTTGTTCACGCCCTTCACGGCGGCGTCGAAGTGGTCGGCCTCGACGCTCGTGTGGATGAAGATCCAGTAGTAGGCGTCGTGCTTGGCGCCCAGCATCTCCACCTTCATCGCCTGCAACGCCTTCACCACGTCGGCGCGCTTCGACTTGAGCACGCGGTCGATGATCGTGAACTCCTCGTCGGCCAGCACCTCGCTCCCGGTGTGGAACCCCATGCCGCGGAACAGGCGCTCCTCCGAGAGCGCCGCGCCGAGGCCGTAGCCCTCCTGGACGCGGACCATCGCCTCCTCGGTGCCCCTGTTGATGGCGACCACGTCGTTGAGCTGCGCGGGCTCGTACCCGAACACGCGGCCGAGGCCCTTGAGGGTCGCCTGCGCCAGCGTCCGGTGGGTGTCGCGCCAGGGGGTCGCACGGTCGTCGAACTCGTCGACCGCGGCGTGGAAGAAGTCCGAGGCCACGTCCGAGGCCCGGTCCTGGAGGATGCGCACCGGCTCGTCCCGGTCGCGGAACAGGTCGCGGCGCGCCGCGATCTCGCCGGCGAGGTTCGCGAGGCCCGGCCCGAAGGCGCCGTTGAACTGGATGTAGCGGCCCAGCGCCGACAGCAGCGCCGCCTCGCCCCCGGCGGCGCGCTCGAAAGCCGCCTCCAGCGCGGCGTTCCCGCGATGCGACTCGAGCACCGGCTGCAGGTCTTCCCGGGAGATCTGGATCATGGCCCCCTCCGGCCGCGATCTTACTCCCGCGACGCGGCTTGACAACCCCCGGTGCCGGGGCTACAAACTCTTCAACGCAAAGGAGATTCCCGATTTCCGGGAACCCCTGCGTCCGTTGAACGTCTTGTTCGGGGAGGCCTGCCCATGAGCCGTCTCTCGGACCTCGTGAGCAAGGGTGTTCGCCTCATCGTCACCGAGGGCGCGAACGAGACGCCCGCCGAGCTCCTCGAAGACCCGGAGCAGGAGCCGGCGCAGCGTCCCACGACGCCTCGCGTCACGCGTCCGCGCGAGCGGGAGATCCCGCCCGAGGTCTTCGACGGCCCGCCGCCCAAGCGCGTCGCCCAGTCGGCCGTCCCGGCCAGCGTCGCCGATTTCGCCGCCGTCTACGGAGAGGCCGGCATCGAGCTGCCCGTCCACGGCTACGGCGTCGACAAGGTCGCCGAGATGCTCGACAGCAAGCGCCTCGCGAGCCTGAACCGCGAGGTGAAGGCCGCCGCGGTGATGGCGGCCCTCGAGGCCGCCGGTGTCGCCGTGCGCGACGTGATCCAGGACGCGGTGCTCAGGGACAAGGCCCTGGACGCCTTCGAGGCGGCCAAGGAGCGCGAGGCGAAGGAGGCGCGCCAGAACAACGAGGCGCGCATCCAGTCGCTCCAGCAGGAGCTCGACGCCCTTCTCCAGAAGATCAGCGCGGAGATCGAGGGGTTGAAGAAGGCCTCGGAGGACGCCGAGAAGGCCTTTGCGGCGCTCCACGAGCGCAAGCTCAAGGAGGAGGAGCGCCTGCACGCGATCGTCGCCCACTTCATCGAGGGCGCCGACAACCCCGTGACCAGAGCCTCGACGACGAAGCCCGGCCCGTCCCAGGCCTAGGGAGCAAAGGAAGAAGCCATGGCCCGACAGCTCACCCCGCTGGGGAAGTTCCTCATCGTCGCCTCCGGCCTCGCGATGGTCGGGTACGCCCTGAACAAGTACGGCGTGCTCAGGAAGGCGGCCCAGGTGGTGGCCCCCGACCGGAAGGAGGAGGGCACCGTCTCGAAGGACGACTTCGGGGCGCTGCCGCCCGGACCGGGCGCCGCCACGACCACCCCGAGCCAGCCGGTGGGCCGAGGCACGCGCCTCGACCGGCCGATCCGCGTCGCGATCGTCACCTGGGGCGGCTACGCGGGCGGCATCGTGGCCAACGACGGCTTCGCCCCCAACCCGAACAGCGTCTTCGCCAAGGACCACGGCGTTCAGGTCGAGCTGCTCGTGATCGACGATTTCGAGAAGTCCCGTGACGCCTTCCGCGCCGGCGGCGACAAGGGCGGCGTCGACGTCATGTGGTCCACCGTGGACGCCTACGCCCTCGAGTACGGGGGGCTGCGCAGCCTGAACCCCAAGGCCTTCATGCAGTACGACTGGAGCCGCGGGGGCGATGCGATCGTGGTGGACAACGCGATCCAGAACGTGGCCGGCCTGCGCGGCAAGCGGCTGGCCTGCGCCGAGGCCACGCCGTCCCACTACTTCGCCCTGTTCGCGCTGACCCAGGGCGGGCTGACGAACCGCGACGTGCAGTGGGTCTTCACCACCTCGGCGGTCGAGGCCGCCAACGTGTTCAAGGCCAACAAGGTCGACGCCGCCGTCTCCTGGTCGCCCGACGTGTACATGGCGGCCAAGGAGCGCGGGCACATCCTCGCCTCGACCAAGGAGGCCTCGAACCTGATCGCCGACATCTTCGTGGCCCGGGGCGACTTCATCGAGAAGCACCCCGAGGACCTCCGCCGCTTCGTGGCCGGCTGGCTCAAGGGCGTCGAGATGGCGAACGCGAACCCGTCGCGCACCGCGGCGCTCCTGGCGAAGAGCTTCTCGGGCATCGGCCTCGACGACGCGAAGGGCATGCTGGAGGACGTGAAGCTGCCCAACTACGGCGAGAACCGGGCTTTCTTCTCCGGACAGGGCTCCCTCGTGACCTATCAGAGCATCTACAAGACCGCCCAGGGCATCTGGCGCAAGATCGGAAAGATCAGCGAGGTCTACGAGCCGTACCAGACCGTCGACACGCGCTTCCTCGAGAGCGCAGCCGAGTTCTTCCCCGCCGAGCCGGAGGCGAAGCCCGAGTTCGAGTTCAAGGCGCCGCCCAAGCCCGCGGCCGCTCCGATCCTCACGAAGACGGTCTCCATCTACTTCCCCACCGGCTCCTTCAGCCTCGACGAGAACGCCAAGGCGGTCCTGGACACGCAGGTCGTCGAGCTGGCGGCGACGTTCGGCAACGCCTACCTGCGCATCGCCGGCAACACCGACAACGTGGGCAACCGCGAGTCCAACATGCGCCTCTCCCGCCAGCGCGCCGAGGCCGTCTCGGTCTACCTCGTCTCGCGCGGCTTCGAGCGCAACAAGTTCGACGTGGTGGGCCACGGCCCGGACAAGCCGGTGGCCTCGAACGACACCGACGACGGCCGCGCCAAGAACCGGCGCACGGACTTCGAGGTCATCCCCCGGTAGTGGAAGTCCGCGGCTTCGTCACGGACCGCACGAAGCGGAGCCTGGCCCTCGCCGGGCTCCTGGCGTTCTTCGGCCTGTGGTGCGTGCTGTCCTACGGCGGGCTCGTGCCGCGCATCATCCTGCCCTCGCCGACCGACGTGCTGAATGCGTTCCCGGTGCTGCATTTCGAGGAGGCGCTCGTGCGCAGCGCCTGGTACAGCCTCTACCGCGTGTTCGCCGGCTTCCTGTTGTCGGCGCTGGTCGCGATCCCCCTCGGCCTGCTGATGGGCACCTTCCCGAAGGTGAAGCACTTCTTCTCGCCCGTCCTCGATCCGCTGCGCTTCCTGCCGATCTCGGCGCTGGTGCCGCTCTTCATCGTGTGGTTCGGCATCGACGACCTGCAGAAGATCGTCTTCCTGTTCGTCGGCACCTTCGTCTACATGCTGCCCCTCGTGGTCGAGGCGGTGGAGGGCGTCGAGGAGGTGTACCTGCAGACGGCGACGACGCTGGGCGCCACCCGGGGGCAGCTCGTCCGCCACGTCCTGATCCCCGGCAGCCTGCCCGCCATCGCCGAGGCGCTCCGGGTCATGAACGGCATCGGCTGGACCTACGTCATCCTCGCCGAGGTGATCAACGCGCGCTACGGCCTGGGCGCGCTCATCACCGTGGCCGGAAAGCGCTCCCACGTGGACCAGATCTTCGCCCTGGTGCTCGTGATCCTGGTGATCGGCGTCGTGACGGACCTGCTCATCCGCGCGATCAACAACGCGCTCTTCTCCTGGAAGGAATGATGGCCGAGGCGCAGGAGCGGACCAACATCCTCGAGCTGCGCAAGGTCACCAAAGAGTTCGTGCTGCCCGACGGGCGCAGCTTCGACGCCATCCGCGACGTGAACCTGGTGATCCCCGACGAGCCGGGCAAGGGCGAGTTCCGGGTCTTCCTGGGCCCCTCGGGCTGCGGCAAGAGCACCATCCTCAACATCGTGGCCGGTCTGTTCGCGCCCAGCTCGGGCGAGGCCCTGCTGCGCGGCAAGCCCATCGGCGGGCCGGGGCCCGATCGCGGGATGGTGTTCCAGAGCTACAGCTCGTACCCCTGGCGCACGGTCGTCCAGAACGTGGCCTTCGGCCTCGAGCTCAGGGGCATGGCCAGGGGCGAGCGCGAGCGCATCGCGCGGGCCTGGATCGAGAAGGTGGGACTCAAGGGCTCGGAGAGCAAGTACCCGAAGCAGCTCTCGGGGGGCCAGCGGCAGCGCGTGGCGATCGCCCGAACCCTGGCGGTGCGTCCGTCGATCATCCTGATGGACGAGCCGTTCGGCGCCCTGGACGTGCAGACTCGCCTGGGCATGCAGAACCTGATCAACGAGCTGTGGGAGGAGATCGAGAGCACGATCCTGTTCGTGACCCACGACGTCGCCGAGGCCGTCTACCTCGCCGACAAGATCCACATCCTCTCGGCGGGCCCCGGCACGATCGTCGACGAGGTGCAGGTGGACCTGCCGCTTCATCGGACCGAGGACCTCAAGCAGTCCGCCCGCTTCCGCGACCTGGAGACGCTGGTGCTCGACCGGATCCGCAAGGAGGCGCGCGGCGGCAACGTGCGCATCACCACGTGATCGAGGAGCCGGAGAAGGAGCCGAACCCTCTCGTCGAGGCCTTCAAGAACCAGTACAACCTGATCGGCCTCTTCACCGCCCTCGGCTTCTCCATCCTCTCGGCCAGCCCCCTGCCCTTGATCCTGGCCGCGGGCGTCGAGCTCATGTGCCTCCCGCTCCTGGAGCGCTGGGAGCGCCTGAAGCGGGCGCAGGCCCTCGAGGCCGAGAAGAAGCAGCGCAAGGCCACCGAGGTCACCGACATGCTCCGCGCCCTGACGCCGTCCGAGCGGCAGCGCTACCACGCCCTCGAGACCCTGGGCCAGGAGATCCGCCAGAACTACAGGGCCCTCGATCCCTCCTCGCGCATCCTGCTCGAGGAGCTGGCCGGCAAGCTGGACTTCCTGCTGGCCTTCTACCTGCGCATGCGCTATTCGCTGGTGCGCTACGAGTCGTACTTCGCGACGACGGACCCGGCCCGCATCGAGGAGCGGATCGAGGCCCTCGACCGCGAGATCGCCAAGGGGCCCGAGCGGGTCCAGGCGATCAAGGCGCGGACGAAGCGCGTCCTCCAGAAGCGCCTCGAGCGCTACAAGAAGGCCCTGGAGAACCGCAACATCGTGGACGCCCAGACCGAGACGGTCCAGGAGGTCCTTCAGCTGCTGCGCGACCAGAGCTTCTCCATGCGCGACCCGCGGACCATCGCCGAGCAGCTCGACGGCCTCGTGACCTCGGCGGAGGAGACCGAGCGCGGCGTCCGCGACATGGAGGACATCCTCGCCGCGGAGCAGGAGGTCCTGCTGCCGGCTTCGATGGGCGAGGCCGAGGAGGAGCTGCCCGAGCTGCCGTCCGAGCGCACGGCCGAAGCGGGCCGCTCCCGCGGTCGCGTGGTTCCGATGCCCCCTGCGGGGCCGCCTCGGAAGAAGATCACCCAGTAGTCTCCATGCGCGTCCGCGCCCTGGTGCTGCTGGCGTTGGCCGCTGCGGCGTGCCGGCGGGAGACGCCGTCGGCCGCGGCGCCGCGGACCCTGGTGATCGGCCAGGCCGCCTCGGCCATCACCCTCGATCCCCACGGCAGCGACCAGACGAACACCGCCGGAGCCCTCTCGCACTTCTACGAGAGCCTGGTCGCCTTCGGCATCGAGATGGAACTGCGGCCGCTGCTGGCGGAGCGCTGGGAGAACCCCTCCGAGACCGTGTGGCGCTTTCACCTGCGGCGCGGAGTCGTGTTCCACGACGGGCGGCCCTTGACGGCCGAGGACGCCGTCTTCAGCCTCGACCGCGCCCGCCGCCCCGAATCCCATCTCGCCTACCAGCTCAAGGCCGTGACGCTGGTCCGCGCCACGGATCCGCTGACCGTCGAGGTGGTCACCAGCCGGCCGTTGCCGTTTCTGTTGAACCGGCTCATCTACGTGCCGATCATGCCGCGACACGCGGGGCCCGGGCCCGTGACCGAGCCGCTCGGCACCGGCCCCTACCGCTTCGTGAGCGGCGAGCCGGGCGGCACGCTCGTCGGCCACCGCTTCGAGGGCTACTGGGGCCCGCGACCCGCCTTCGACGAGGTGCGCGTCGTGGCCCTGGCCGACGAACGGGACCGGGCAACCGCCATCGCCGCGGGCCGCGCGGACATCGTGGCGCAGTTCCCTGCGGAGCACTGGGGCGAGGGCGCCGGCCCGTCCGGCCGTCTCGTCTCCCGCCGCGGCCTGGCCGTGGTCTTCCTGGGTCTGTCGCTGCGCAGGGGCAGTCCGTTCGCCGATCGCCGCGTGCGGCAGGCGCTCGCCCTGGCGGTGGACCGCGAGGCGATCGTGCGCGACTCGATGCACGGCCTGGGCGCCCCCCTCGACCAGCTCGTTCCGCCCTGGGTGGCCGGCCACTCGAACTCCCTGAAGGCAGTGCCCCACGATCCCGCTCAGGCTCGCCGGCTGCTGGCCGCCGCGGGCTTCAAGCACGGCGTCTCCTCGCCGCTCCTGGTCCAGGCCAACCACCTCGACGTGGCGCGCGGCTTCGTCGGACAGCTCGCCGCCATCGGCGTGCACCTCGACGTCACCGTGCTGCCGCAGAAGGACTTCTACGAACGCTGGAGCACCGAGGAGCTGCCGGCCACCGTGTTCGGATGGTCGGCTGCGACCGGGGACGTCTCCGCCGCCTACGAGCCGCTGCTCCACACGCCGCAGGAGGGGCTGGGGCGCTTCAACCGCTTCTCGTACTCGAGCGCGCGACTCGACGGCCTGCTCGCTCTGTCCGACGAGGCCCGGACGCCCGAGGAGCGCCGCGTGCCACTCGACGAGGCCGCGCGGCTCGTCCAGGCCGACTGGCCCGTGATCCCCATGGTCCTGCGCCACGACCTCTACGCCGTGCGCGCGGACCTGGACTTCCGGCCGCGGCTCGACCGGCACGTGCGCGCGATGGACGTGAGACCCGCCGGCGGCCCTCAGTAAGCCGGGTCGCGGTAGACGACGCGCCCGTCCATGACCGTCAGCAGCACCTTCGCCTTCAGGATCGCCTCGGGCCGCACCCGGAAGAGATCCTCGGACAGCACCACGAGGTCCGCCTTCCTGCCGACGGTCAGCGAGCCCTTGATCCCCTCCTCGAACGAGGCATACGCCGCGTCGATCGTGTAGTGCCGCAGCGCGCTCTCGAGGCTGACGGCGAAGTGCGGCAGCCACCCGCCCTCGGGCGTGCCCTCGCGGGTCTTGCGCTGGGTGGCGCAGTAGAGGCCCCGGAACACGTCCGAGGTCACGACCGGCCAGTCGCTGCCGAAGGCCAGGCGCGCGCCGGCCTCCTCGAGTCGGCGCCAGGCCCAGGCCCGCGACGCGCGGTCGGGGCCGGCGTTGCGGCTCCACACGTTGAAGTTGTTCTGGTCGGGGTTGGCGTGGAGCGGCTGCATCGAGGCGATCACGCCCAGGGCCGCGAAGCGCGGCCAGTCCTCGGCGCGGCTCGTCTCGATGTGCTCGATGCGGCCCCGGCGGTCCCTCGGGCCGTTGGCCCTGGCCGCGGCCTCGTGGGCGTCGAGGGCCATGCGCACGCCGCGGTCGCCGATCGCGTGCAGGAAGACCTGGAGGCCGGCCTTGTCGGCGGCGGCGACGGCGGCGTTCAGGGCGGAAGGCTCCCAGTTGGGCAGGCCGAGGCCGAAGGCGGGGTCGTCGCTGTACGGCGTGAACATCGCCGCGGTGTGGGCCTCGATCACGCCGTCCACGAAGCCCTTGACCGCGGTCACCCGGATCAGCGCGTCGTCGAAGCGCGCTCGCAGGCGCAGGGCTTCGGCGATCGCCGCGTCGGCCTTGCCCGGCGTCATGGTGGCCGAGGCCGTCACGCGGACCGCGAGGCGGCCCTCGCGGCGCGCCCGGTCGAGAAGCTCGATGTCGCCCGCGCCGGCCTCGCCCGAGCCTCCGAGGATCCCGCCGCCCAGGAGTCCGCTCGCGTCCTGCACCGACGTGATGCCCTGCGAGCTCAAGAGCTCCAGCGCGCGGCGCACCAGCGCATAGCGGGCCTCGCCCTGCGGCGCGGGAATCGCCTTCTCCACGAGTCCCGTGGCGGACTCCTTGAGCGCCCCGGTGGGCTCTCCGGTCGCGGGGTCGCGCACGATGACTCCGTTCTCAGGATCCCTCGTGTCCTTCGTCACGCCCGCGAGGGCGAGGGCCTTGGAGTTGGCCCAGCCCGTGTGGCCGTCGTAGCACTCCATGTAGGCGGGCCGGTCCGGCACGACGGCGTCGAGCTGCTCGCGCGTCGGCAGCCCGCCCGGGAAGGATCCGTACAGCCAGCCGCGCCCCAGGACCCACTCGCTCTTCGCGTTCGCCTCGGCGAAGGCGCGGATCTTCGCCTGGACCGCCGACAGGCTCTGCTCCTCGATCAGGTCCACACGCTCGAGGGCGAGGGCGCCGCCCGAGAGGTGGACGTGGGCGTCGTTGAAGCCGGGCGTCACCAGGCGTCCGCCCAGGTCGCGCGCGTCGGTCCTCGGCCCGCGCAGGGCCGCGACCCCCTTCGCGTCGCCGACGTAGACGATGCGGTCGCCGCGGACGGCGACAGCCTCCGCCCAGGGCTGCCTCTCGTCGGCCGTGAACACGCGGGCGTTCGTGAGCAGCAGGTCGGCGGGCGCCTCCGCCGCGCCGCTTGCCGCCGCGAGCGCCACCGCACCGGCCGCGATCGACCCGTGTACCCTCATCGCGCCACCTCCTACTTCCCTTCCCTCACCGCCCGGAGGGCGATCCGGTCGATCAGCCCCGGCGCCAGGAGCCTCACGAAGCGTCCGAGCTTCCCGCGCAGCGACAGGACCGCGAGGCGCCGGCGCCGCTCCATCGCCTCGACGATCAGCTCGGCGCAGCGCTCCGCGCTCATGATGCGGCCCTCCTGCATCGGGCTCGCTCCCAGAGCCTTGCCGTCGCTCCCCATCGCCCGCCTGTGGATCTGCGACACCACGAAGTCGGGCGCCACGATCGTCACGTCCACGCCGGACCCGAGCAGCTCCACGCGCAGGGACTCGAAGAAGCCGATGACCGCGTGCTTGCTGGCCGCATAGGCGGTGCGCGTCGGGACGCCCGTGAGACCGGCGAGGCTGGCGACGGCGACCACCAGGCCCCGCGCCTTCTTCAGGTGCGGGAGCGCGCGATGGGTGAGGTGGACGCAGGAGAGGTAGTTGACGCGCATCAGGCGTTCGTACGCCTCGAGGTCCTCGACCTCGTCGAAGCGGGCGATCATGCCGATGCCGGCGTTGTTGACGAGACAGTCGAGGCGGCCGAAGCTGGCCGCAGCGCCCTCGATCAGGAAGCGGCACTCCTCGAAGTTGGCGACGTCCGTGGGCACCGGGATCACCTCGGCGCCGAGCTCCTCGCATTCGGAGGCGACCTCGGCGAGGCGGGCTGCGTCCCTGGCGGCCAGGACGAGGCGCGCCCTCTGGCGCGCCAGGGCCAGGGCCAGCGCGTGGCCGATGCCCTGCGAGGCGCCGGTCAGCACCACCACCTTGCCGGCGAAGGCTGGCATCAGCGGTCGGTCTTGGGGTCGCGCGGGAACCCGGGCGCCCGCCAGGTCTCCTGTCCTCCGACCACCGTGAGCAGCACCTTGGACCTGAGCAGGCGCTCGGCCGGCGGCTCGAGGATGTTCTCCGAGAGCACCACGAAGTCCGCCAGCTTGTCCGCCGATAGCGTGCCCTTGTCGTTCTCCTCGAAGCTCGCGTAGGCGCCGTCGATCGTGAAGTGGCGCAGCGCGGCCTCGACCGAGAGCCGGTGCTCGGGATACCAGCCGCCGGCGGGCGTGCCCTCCGGCGTCTGGCGCGTCACGGCGCAGTACAGACCGCGCAGCACCTCCATCGAGAACACGGGCCAGTCGCTCCCGAACGCCTGCCGCGCGCCCGCGGCGTCGAAGAGCTTGAAGGCATTGGCGCGGGAGGCGCGCTCCGGACCGAGCAGGACCGCGTAGTTCTCGAGGGTGGTCTTGTCGGGGTTCGCGAAGAGGGCCTGGGTCGAAGCGATCGCGCCGAGCTGCTTGAAGCGCGGCAGGTCCGTGAGCCGCGGCACCTCGACGTGCTCGACACGGAAGCGGCGGTCGCGGGGTCCGTTGGCCTTCTCCACGAACTCGAACGCGTCGAGGGCCATGTGGATGGCCCTGTCCCCGATGGCGTGGAGCATCACCTGCCAGCCGCGCTCGTCGTACGCGGCCGCCGCGCGGTTGACCTCGTCCTGGGTCCAGAGGGGCAGGCCGTTGCCGCCACCGGCGTAGGGCTCGAACATCGATGCGGTCTTCATGTCGACGACGCCGTCGAGCATTCCCTTCGCCGCGCCGAAGCGCAGGCGCTCCCCCGTGTGCTTCAGGCGCAGCGCCTGCCACCTCTCGAAGTCCTCCTCGCTGGCGTTCTTCACGAACGGGACCGCGATGCGGAAGCGCACCTTGAGGCCGCCCTCGTCGAGGACGCGCTCGTAGACCCTGAGCTCCTCCTCCGGGAACGAGGCGTTGGTCGCCGAGGTGATCCCGTAGGACGCCGCCTGGTCGAGGCGGAGCTTGAGGGCCCGGTAGAGCTCCTCGGGGTTCGGCGGCGGGACGAAGGCGCCGACGAGCTCCATCGCCGCCTCCTTCAACAGGCCCGTGGGCTCGCCCTTCGCGTCCTTCACCACGATGCCGCCCGGAGGGTCCACCGTGGCGCGCGTCACGGACGCGATCTCGAGAGCCTTGCCGTTGACGAGGGCCGTGTGGCCGTCGCGGTCGTTCAGGAAGGCCGGCCGGTCCGGAACCACCGCATCGAGAAAGGCCCGGCCGGGCCCTCCCCTGGGAAAGGCTCCGGCCTGCCAGCCGCGTCCCACGACCCACGGGCTGTCGGGATGCGTCCGGGCCCATTCGGCGATCGCCTTCTGGATGTCCTCGGCGCGGTCGAGAGCCGAGAGGTCGAGCTGTTCCGGAACGAGGAAGTGCAGGTGGGAGTCGATGAAGCCCGGGAAGACGAAGCGGCCCTTCAGGTCCGTGACGCCGGTGCCGACGCCCGAGTGGCGGCGGATCTCCTGGTCGCTGCCGACCGCGAGGATGCGCGTGCCGCGGACCGCGATCGCCTGCGCGGTCGGCCGCGCGGGATCGCCGGTCCAGATGCGGCCGTTCACGTAGATGAGGTCGGCCCGCGGCTCGGGCTGCTGCTCGCCTGCCGCGCCGGCCAGCGCCGCGACGAGCCCGACGACCGCGACCGTCCTAGGCAACCCGCACCTCGCCCAGGGCGGCCTCGAGGACGTCCAGGCCCTCCGCGAGCTGGTCGTCGGTGACGACGAGAGGCATCAGGGTGCGGATGACGTTGCCGTAGGTGCCGGCCGTGATCGTCACCAGGCCGCGCTCGTAGGCGCGCTTCGCGATGGCGTTCGTCTCGTCCTTGGCTGGGGTCCTCGCCTCCCGGTCCTTGACCAGCTCCATCGCCCACATCGCGCCCACGCCGCGGACGTCTCCGATGATCGGGAAGCGGGCGCGCCACCTCTCGGCGCGCGCGGCGAAGGCGTCGCCGATCCGCCTCGCCCGGGCGAGGAGCTCGCCTCTCTCCATCTGGTCGAGGACCGCGTGGGCCGCGGCGACGGCCACCGGGTTGCCGCCGAACGTCCCCCCGAGGCCGCCGACGCCGGGAGCGTCCATGATCTCCGCCCGGCCCGTGATCGACGACAGCGGCAGGCCGCCGGCGATGGACTTCGCGGCGACGAGGATGTCGGGCACGACCCCGCTGTGCTCGATGGCGAACAGCCTGCCCGTGCGGCCGAAGCCGGTCTGCACCTCGTCGGCGATGAGCAGGATGCCGTGGCGCGAGGTGATCTCGCGCAGCCGGGGCAGGAACTCCCTGGGCGGCACCACGAAGCCGCCTTCGCCCAGCACGGGCTCGAGGATCACGGCGGCGACGTTCTCGACGGCGACATAGCGCTTGAAGTAGTCCTCCAGGGCGTCGGCGCACGCGATGCCGCAGGCGGGGTGCTCGAGGTGGTAGGAGCAGCGGTAGCAGTAGGCGTAGGGGATCCGGTAGATCTCCGGCGCGAAGGGGCCGAAGCCCGCCTTGTAGGGATGGACCTTCGAGGTCAGGCTCATCGCGAGCAGCGTGCGGCCGTGAAAGCCGTCCTCGAAGGCGATCACGGCCTCGCGGCCCGTCGCGGACCGCGCGATCTTCACGGCGTTCTCGACGGCCTCGGCGCCGGAGTTCGCGAACAGCGTCTTCTTCGGATGGTCGCCCGGGACCAGGGCGTTCAGGCGCTCGGCCAGGGCCACGTAAGCCTCGTAGGGCGTGACGTGGAAGCAGGCGTGGGTGAAGCGCTCGAGCTGCCCACGCGCGGCCGCCATGACTGCGGGGTTGCGGTGGCCGACGTTGACGCAGCCGATGCCTCCGGCGAAGTCGAGGAAGCGGTTGCCATCGACGTCCGTGAGGAGCGCGCCGTCGCCTTCCTTGACGAAGATCGGAGTGGCGTTGTACGGTCCGCGCGGCACGGCCGCCTCGCGGCGAGCGAGAAGCTCGCGGGAGCGGGGGCCGGGTATCTCCGTCTTCAAGGCGATCGCGCTCATGGGAACCTCATCGGATCGGTTCGTGGCGGTGCTCGGCGGCGCCGGCGCCATGGGTCGCGCCGCCGTCTACGATCTCTCCCGCGCGGGCGTGCGGGTGCTGCTCCTCGACGCCGACCCGGGCGCCGCGCGGCGCGTGGCCCGCCGCTACGGATCCGGGCGTACCGAGGTCGACGCAGCCGACGCCCGCGACTCCCGCGGGCTCGCCGAGCGCATTCGCGGCGCCGCGGCCCTGGTCAACTGCGGCCCCTACGTCTTCAACCTGGCGGCCATGCAGGCCGCGCTCGAGGCGCGCGCCCACTACGTCGACCTGGGCGGGCTCTTCCACACGACTCGGAAGCAGCTCCGCCTCGACGCGCGGTTCCGCAAGGCGGGGCTCCTGGCGGTCCTGGGCATGGGCAGCGCTCCGGGCATCCTGAACGTGATGGCCCGCGCGGCATCCGATCCCCTGCGCCGCGTCGAGTCGATCCGCTTCTACAACGGCGGCGCGGACTTCACGCGCTACGCGGCTCCCCTGGCCTTCGGCTTCGCGCCCGCCACCGTCCTCGACGAGTTCACGCTGCGGCCGATGGTCTTCGAGAAGGGGCGCTTCGCCTCGAAGCCTCCGCTCTCGGGCGGCGAGGACTTTCTCTTCGAGGTCGGGCATCAGCGCACGCACCTGAGCCTGCATTCGGAGGTCGCCACGGTGCCGCTATCCTACCGGACGAAAGGCATCCGCGAGTGCTCCTTCAAGATCGCCTACGACCCGGCGCTGATCGACCGGCTGAGGCTGCTCATCGACGTGGGCCTGGCCGACCGCCGGCCCGGCCCGCGCGGCGTCGCGCCCCGGGACGTGCTCCTCGACTGCTTCCGGGGCATGCCGCCGCCTCCCGCCTTCGTCGACGACCGCGACTGCCTCGCCGTCGTCGTGAAGGGCCAGGACCGGAACGGCCCGGTGGTGGTCCGGTACGACATGACCGCGCGTCCCCAGCGCAGGCCCCCGCTCTCGGCCGTGGCCCGCGACACCGGCTTCCCGCCCGCGATCGTGGCACGCATGCTCCTCGAGGGCCGGATCCGCGAGCGCGGCGTGCTGCCGCCCGAGAGGTGCGTGCCGACGGGTCGGTTCTTCGCCGACCTCGCCGAGCGCGGGGGTCTCGCCATCCGCGTCTCCACCACCCGGGCACTTCGTTGAAGGGGGCGTCCGCCCTCCTGTTGCTGTGCGGATGGGCGACGACGAACCCGCGGGTGAGCCAGGGTCGTCTGGTCTACACCCAGGCCTGTGCCGCTTGCCACGGCCAGGACGGCCGGGGGAATCCCGAATGGGAGAGCGACGTCCGCCCGGTCGAGTTCACGGACTGCGGGACGGTCGCCGAGCCGACCGAGTTCTGGGAGTCGATCGTCCGCCGGGGAGGATCGCCTCACGGCCTCTCCTCGATCATGCCTGCCTTCGAGCAAGGGCTCGCTGAGGAGGACATCGCGGCCGCGGTCGCGTATCTCCGTACCCTGTGCCCCCGGGTCGACGCCTACCCGCCCGGCGATCTGAACTTCCGTCGCCTGCTGGCCACCGGCAAGGCGTTTCCCGAGGCCGAGTGGGTGCTGAGGCTGTCGGACGGAGGGAGCTCGGGTTCGCGAAGCGGAGAGCTGGAGATCGCTCACGAGAACCGCATCGGCCCCCGCTTCCAGTACGAGATCGAGCTGCCGCTGCGCTACGCGGCGCCCGAAGGCGAAGGACGAGGAGCCGGCGACCTCAAGCTCGGGGCGAAGCACGTGCTCCACTTCGACGTGCCGCGGCGTCAGATACTGTCCGCCGGCCTCGCGCTGGCGCTGCCCACGGGAAGCGAGGCGAAGGGCCTCGGCGGCGGCACATGGGCCTTCTCTCCGTACCTCGCCTACGGCAAGGCCTGGGGACGCACGATGCTCCAGAGCCGCATCGGGCTCAAGCTGCCGACGGAGACCGACAAGGCGCCGCGGCTTGCGACCTACGCGCTCGGGCTGTCCCACGCGATGGGCCTCTCCCGCTCCGCGTGGACCCCGGCGGCGGAGTGGGTGGGCGACGTAGAGACCGAGACCGGCCGTCACAGCTACGGCGTCTGGCTCGAGCTCTCGAAGCCCCTGAACCGCCTCGGCCACGTGATCGGCGCGGCGGGCGTGCAGGTCCCGGTTCGGCCGCGAAGCGATCCGCCGCGGCTGGAACTGTACCTGCTCTGGGACTTCGGAGACGGCCCCTTCTGGCAAGGGTGGTGAAACGACACTGTCGACGGCGCTCGACGCCCCTCAGGCCATCTCCCGCGCGATCTCGTCGAACACCTCGAGCATGCGGTCCACGTCCTTCTCGGTGTGGAGGGCGCTGACCGTCCATTGCTCGTCGTAGCACTGGGCCTGGGGGATCACGCCCCGGTTCAGGTTCATGTGCCAGTAGCGCCAGAAGGCGTCGAAGTCCTGGTCGAGCCACTCGCGGTAGTTCGTGGGCGGCTTCCTGCGCCAGAACACGGTGCCGTTCACCCCGATGTTGACCGCGCAGGCGTTGAGGCCGTGCTTCTTGATGATGCGGTTGTGGCCCTCGGCCAGCATGTCCCCGAGCCTGGTGGCACGCTTGAAGACGTCCTTCGTGAGCACCTTCTCCAGGGCGGTGATGCAGGCCGTGGTCGCAAGCGGGTTCGAGGCGTAGGTGCCGGCGTGGAAGGAGCGGAACGCCGCGATCTCGTTCATGACCTCGCGCCGCGCGCCGAAGGCCCCCAGCGGCAGCCCGCCCCCGATGGCCTTCGCCAGGCACACCATGTCCGCCTTCACCTTGTAGTACTCCTGCGCCCCGCCCCAGGCCAGCTTCGCGCCGGTCTTCACCTCGTCGAAGATCAGCAGGCAGCCGGACTCGTCGCACAGCTCGCGCAGCTCCTGGAGGAAGCCGTCGCGGGGTCCGATCACACCGACGTTCATCATGATCGGCTCGAGGATCACCGCCGCGACCTCGTTCTCGTTCTTCTGCAGCACCTCGCGGACGCTCTGGATGTCGTTCCACTGCGCCACCACCGTGTTGCGCAGCGTCCCGTCGGGGATGCCGTGGCCGACCGGCAGCGGCTTCGGATGGCGCGCGCTGCCGAGCTTCGCCTTCGGGGGCTTGACCGACACCAGGGCCGTGTCGTGGCCGCCGTGATAGGCGCCTTCGAACTTCAGCACCTTGTCCCGGCCCGTGTAGACCCGCGCCAGGCGCAGGCAGTGCATGGTCGACTCGGAGCCGGAGTTGGTGAACCGCATCTGGCCCACGCCGAAGCGCTGGCAGATCAGCTCGGCGGCCCTGAGCTCGCGGTCGTGGGGCATGCCGTAGAGCGTGCCCTCGCCGGCCGCCTTGGCGATCGCCTTCACCATGATCGGGTTCGAGTGGCCGACCATCAGCGCGCCGAAGCACATCGAGAAGTCGGTGTACTCGCGGCCGTCGACGTCCCACATCTTCGAGCCCTCGGCCCGGTCGATGTAGATCGGGTACGGCTCGAAGGTCCGGAAGTTGCTGGAAACGCCCAGCGGGAGGACCTTGTCGGCCTCCTCGTACATGGCGTGGCTCTTCTTCGTCTGCTTGCGGTAGCGGTCGATCTCCTGCGCGTGGGTCGTCATCGCCTGTGCCTCCATTGGGCGCGCCCGGGCGGAGCCGGGGCGCACGAAACGCGTCTCTGTTCCTCGGGGACGAGGTGAAGGGGGAGGCTTAGCGGTTGGTGTCGTCCCGCGGCGAGGGACGGTACGGATGGTACGTCAGCGAGCGGCTCATGGCTTCACCCGAAGCCCAGAGGATACGCCGACCGCGCTGCGCTGTAAAGCCGCCGCGGATCACGCCGGCACCAGGCGGGCGACCGGGGCGGGCGGCGGCAGAGGCGACTCCGCCCTCCGCTCGCCCACCTGCTGTCGCCACATGGCGAAGTAGAGGCCCTTCTCGGCCAGGAGGGACTCGTGGCTCCCCTCCTCGACGATCCGGCCGCGCTCGAGGACGCAGATGCGGTCGGCGTGCATCACCGTCGAGAGCCGATGTGCGATCAGGATCGTCATCAGGTCGCGGCTCTTCGCCACCTCGTGGATGGTGCGGGTGATCTCCTCCTCGGTGAGCGAGTCGAGGGAGGAGGTCGCCTCGTCGAAGACGAGCAGGTGCGGACGGCGCAGGAGCGCGCGCGCGATGGAGAGGCGCTGCTTCTCGCCGCCCGACACCTTCACCCCGCCCTCGCCGATCAGGGTGTCGAGGCCCTTGTCCGCCCGGGCGAGCAGGCTGTCGCAGGCGGCCTTCCCCAGGACCTCGAGGCACTCGGCGTCCGAGGCGTCGGGCCGCACGAACAGCAGGTTCTCGCGGATCGTCCCGGAGAAGAGCTGCGTGTCCTGGGTCACGAAGCCGATCCGCTCGCGCAGCGTCGCGAGGTCCACGCGGTCGTGGGGATGGCCGTTGTAGAGGATGCGGCCCCGCTGCGGCCGGTAGAGGCCCACGAGCAGCTTGACGAGCGTCGTCTTCCCGGCCCCCGAGGGCCCGACGAACGCCACCGTCTCCCCGCGGCTCACGCCGAACGTCACGTCCTGCAGCGCGTGCTGGGTCGCCGTCTGGTGGGTGAAGCCGACGCCCTCGAAGGCCAGCGAGCGGAGCTCGGAGAGCGCGATGGGATCGCCGGGCCTCGGCTCGCGGGGCGTGTCGAGAATGTCCTGGAAGCTCTTCAGGGACACCTCGGTCTCCCGGTACACGTTGATCACGTTGCCCAGCTCCTGGAGCGGACCGAAGATGAAGAAGGAGTAGATCCACAGCGAGAAGAACTGCCCCACGGTGATCTCCCTCGCGAAGATCAGGTAGAGCATCAGGAACAGGATGCTGGTGCGGAGCGCGTTGACGCTCGTGCCCTGGACGAAGCTCAAGCTGCGCAGGTAACGGACCTTCTTGAGCTCGAGGCCCAGGATCTTCCGGGTCGTGGCGTTGAGGCGCTCCACCTCCTGGCTCGCGAGCCCCAGGCTCTTGACCAGCTCGATGTTGCGGAGCGACTCGGTGGTCGAGCCGGCGAGCGCCGTCGTCTCCGCCACGATGACCTTCTGCACCACCTTGATGCGCTTCGAGAGCGCCGAGCTGATGAGTCCCAGGATCGGCACGGTCAGGAAGTACACCGGCGCGATCAACCAGTGGACGGTGAAGGCGTAGGTCATGACGAAGACGATGCCGACCAGGGTCTGGAACACGACGTTGATGGCGGCGGCGATCAGCCGCTCCACGTCGGTGCGGACCTTCTGGAGCTTGCCGAGGGTCTCGCCGCTGCGCTGGTCTTCGAACACCTGGTAGGGCAGGTCCAGCGAGTGGCGGATGCCGTCGGAGTAGATGCGGGCGCCGAGGCGCTGCGTCACCACGTTGATGAAGTAGTCCTGGAAGTTCTTGGCGACCCGCGAGACGAACGCGACCCCCACGGCGGCGCCGAGGAGCAGCGTGACGCCGCGGAAGAACTCGCCCCGGGTGTACTCGCTGTGGCGTAGCGCGTACTCGTCGATGACGTGGCGGAAGATCAGGGGGTCGAGGAGGGAGAAGATCTGGTTGATCGCCGCGAGAGCGAGGGCGAGCGCGACGAGCTTCCAGTAGGGCTTGAGGTACGTCAGGAGCAGACGCACGGAGGGCCAGGATAACACCCCTGGGCGCGCCCCCTGACCTTTACTCCGGAGGTAGACTACGGCGCATGAAAGTCCCCGCCGCAGCCGTATCGGCCCTGCTCCTGTGCCTCGCGGCGTGCGGGGGGGGCGGCGGAGACGGCGGTCCCTCCCCCAGCCCCTCGCCGCAAGCGCAGCTGCTGTCCTCCACCGGCCTCTACACCAACATCGCGACGCAGCAGATCGACCCGCAGAACCGGTTCTTCGCGCCGCAATACGTGCTCTGGTCCGACGGCGGCACGAAGGGCCGCTGGCTCCGCCTGCCGACCGGAACGCGCATCGACAGCAGCGACATGAACCGCTGGGTGTTCCCCGTCGGCACGAAGATCTGGAAGGAGTTCGTCTTCCAGGGCCGGCGCGTGGAGACCCGGCTCATGGAGAAGATCGCTCCGGGCGAGGGCACGGCAGCGTGGAGCTTCCGCACGTTCCAGTGGCGCGCCGACGGCTCGGACGCCGAGTTGGCCTCGGCCGACGGCGTGCGCGACGTGGCGCCCACGGCGTTCGGAACGCAGCACGATCTCCCGTCTCAGGCCCAGTGCACGCAGTGCCACAATCGCGGCGGCGACGCCGTGCTCGGCTTCTCGGCCCTTCAGCTCTCGGATGCCCTGGATCCCCTGGCCCAACGCCCGGCCGAGTCGGTTACTGTGGACGATCTGGTCGACCAGGGCCTGCTGACGCACGCGCCCGCGACCGATCCGCGCATCGCGGCAGACACTCCGTCGGGACGCTATGCGATGGGCTACCTCCACGCGAATTGCGGCAACTGCCACAATCCGGGCGGCACGGCAGGTTTTCTGACCATGGACCTGTTCCACCGCGAGGGCACTCGCAGCGAACGCGACGAGCAGGCGTATCGCACCACCGTGAACCGACTGACGACCGCCTACGTGATCCCCGGGCTGGGCGCCTCGGAATCGTTCCGGATCAAGCCGGGCTCGACCAGCCAGAGCGCGATCCTGGTGCGGATGAACCACCGCAGCGATGCCCACGCGATGCCACCCATCGGCTCCGAGGTCCCGGACGAGGCAGGCATCCGCGCCGTGACCGACTGGGTGCGCCGGGTGAGATAGGCGCTCCCTAGACCAGCATCGGGCTCGCCTCGGCGCCGCGCGCGAGCGCCGCGGCCACGCGCTCGAGTCCGACGCGCAGCTCCTCGCGGCTCCGGGGCGCGCCCAGGCCCAGGCGCACCGCGTGGGGGGCCGGCGCGCGTCCAACCTGGAACGCCTGGGCCGGAGTCACCGCCACCCCGCTGCGGCGAGCCTCGGCCACGAAGCTCTCGGCGCGCCATGGCTCGGGCAGGTGCAGCCAGGCGTGGTGGGCGGTGGGGTGGGCGTCCAGGGCGTAGCCCTCGAGCAGCTCGGCGGCCAGGCGCTGGCGCGCGCGCGCCTCCTCGCGCCGCTTCTTCAGGAGCCTGACCGCGGTCCCGTCCCGCTGCCAGCGCGCCACGATCTCGGCCATCAGCGGCGCGGCCATCCACGTGGTGGCCCGGATGCCGGCCGCGATCCTCGGCACGAGCGGCGCCGGCGCATGGATGAAGCCGACGCGCAGGCCCGGGGCCAGCGTCTTCGACGTGCCCAGAAGGAAGCAGGTCAGCTCCGGGAGCAGCGCCGCGACCGGGGGCGGCGCGTCCTCGGCCAGCAGCCGGTGGACGTCGTCCTCCACGACGATCACGTTGTGGGCGCGCGCGATGCGCGCGATCTCCCGGCGCCGCGTCTCGCTCAGCACGACCGTTGTCGGGTTGTGGATGGTGGGGATCAGATACAGCGCCCGGGGCGCCTGGCTGCGGCAGGCCGCCTCGAGCGCGTCCGGGACGAGCCCGTGGGCGTCCATGGGCACGCCCTGCAGCCGCAGGTTCAGGAGGCCGGCGACGCCCTTGACGCCCGGGTAGGTCAAGGCCTCCGTGAGCAGGACGTCGCCCGGGCGCAGGAAGGCCGAGAACACGACGGTGAGTGCGTGCTGGCTTCCGCTCGACACCAGCACCCGTGCCGGATCTGCCTTGAGCCCGGCGAAGTTCAGCCATGCCGCCCCCGCTTCGCGGTGCGAAGCGGCCGCGCCGTCAGGCGCGTACTCGAGCAGGGCGGACAGGTCCTGCTGCGCCAGGGCCTGCAGGGTCCGCGACAAGGCACCCCCCTTGCCCTCGTCCAGGGGCGGCGGGAGGTTGAGGCCCAGCTCCACGAGCCCTTCGTCGGCCTCGCCCAGCCCGGGGCCGGGCAGCTCGACGGGACCCCGCACGAAACTGCCACGACCCACTTCCCCCGCCACGACCCCGCGGCGGGCGGCCTCGGCATAGCCCCGGGTCACGGTGCCCACGGTCACGCCGAGCCGGTCGGCCAGCTCCCGGTGCGTGGGCAGCCGCGCGCCGGGCCGCAGCCGGCCGCTGCGGGCGTCCTCGGCGAGCGCGTCGGCGATGGCCAGGTAGAGCGGGCCTTCGCGGCCTTGCAGGCTCGGGGCCCAACTTGTCATGATGACAATATAGTGATGGAACTTCGATTGTGTCAATCGTATTATTGATCCGATGACACATTCGACTCCAGCGTATCCATACAATTCGGCCGAGCGCCCCTGGCTGGACGAGGCCGCCCGGCACGCCCGGCGCTTCCTCGACTCCCTCGCGGAGCGTCCCGTCGGCGCCCGGGCCTCGTTCCAGGAGCTGCGCGACGCGCTGGGCGGGCCGCTGCCCGAGGCGGGCTTCCGGCCGGAAGCCGTGGTCGAGCGGCTGGCGACGAGCGCCGAGCCCGGGCTCGTCGCGAGCGCCGGCCCGCGCTACTTCGGCTTCGTGATCGGCGGCAGCCTCCCGGCCGCCGTGGCCGCCGACTGGCTGACGACGGCGTGGGATCAGAACGGCGGCCTCAACGCCACCTCTCCCGCCGTGGCCGCGGCCGAGGACGTGGTCGCGGGCTGGGTCAAGGACCTGCTGGGGCTGCCCGCGGGAGCGAGCGTGGGCTTCGTCACCGGCTGCCAGATGGCGAACTTCGCGGGCCTCGCTGCCGGCCGCCACGCGGTGCTCGAGCGCGCGGGCTGGAACGTCGAGGAAGAGGGCCTGCAGGGCGCCCCGCCGGTGAACGTCGTTCTCGGCGAGGAGGCGCACGCGACGGTCTACGCGGCCCTGCGCCTGCTCGGCCTGGGCTCGCGCCGGGCGCGGCGCGTCGCCGTCGACGACCAGGGGCGCCTGCGTCCCCCGGCGCTGGCCGAGGCTCTGCGCGCCTGTCCAGGGCCAACCCTCGTCGCGGCGCAGGTCGGTAACGTGAACACCGGAGCCATCGACCCGATCGGCGAGATCGCGGAGATCGCCCACGGCCACGGCGCCTGGCTGCACGTGGACGGCGCGTTCGGCCTGTGGGCGGCCGCCGCCCCCGGGCTGCGCGGCCAGCTCGAGGGCATCGAGCGTGCCGACTCGTGGGCCACCGACGCCCACAAGTGGCTGAACGTGCCCTACGACTCGGGAATCGCGATCGTCGCGCAGCCCGACGCGCAGCGCGCCGCGTTCCTGAAGCGCGCGGCGTACTTCATCCCCGCCCTCGGCGCGGAGCGCGATCCGCACGACTACACCCCCGAGTCCTCGCGCCGCGGGCGCGTCTTCCCCCTCTACGCGGCGCTCCTGAGCCTGGGCCGGAGGGGCGTCGCGGAGCTGGTGGAGCGCAACTGTGCGCTCGCGCGCCGGATCGCGGCGCGGCTGCGTGCCGGGGGCGTCCACGTGCTGAACGACGTGGCCCTGAACCAGGTGCTCGTGCGCTTCGAGCCGCCGCGGGGCGACGGGGACGCCTTCAACCGCGCGGTCGTCGCGCGCATCCAGCGCGAGGGGACGCTGTGGGCGAGCGGCACGCGCTGGCGCGACCGGGAGGCGCTGCGGCTCTCGGTCTCGAACTGGTCCACGAGCGAGGCGGACGCGGACCGCTCGGCCGACGCGATCCTGGAGGCGGCGAAGCGGGAGGCGGAGGGCCGATGAACGCCACGGCGGAACGGGTGTACGAGATCCGGCAGGGCCGGCAGGAGGTGTGAGATGTCGTCCGAGGAGAAGGGGACCCGGACCCTGAAGACCGGGCTGAGCGAAATGCTCAAGGGCGGCGTGATCATGGACGTCACCACGGCCGAGCAGGCGAAGGTCGCCGAGGACGCCGGCGCCGCGGCGGTGATGGCCCTGGAGCGCGTGCCCGCCGACATCCGCAGGGACGGCGGCGTCGCGCGCATGGCCGATCCCTCCGTGATCGAGGCCATCATGGCGGCGGTCTCGGTCCCGGTCATGGCCAAGTGCCGGATTGGCCACTTCGCCGAGGCCCGGGTCCTCGAGGCCCTGGGCGTCGACTTCATCGACGAGAGCGAGGTCCTGACCCCGGCCGACGAGGAGCATCACGTCGACAAGCGCGGCTTCACGGTGCCGTTCGTGTGCGGGTGCCGCGACCTGGGCGAGGCGCTCCGGCGCGTCTCCGAGGGCGCCGCGCTCCTGCGCACGAAGGGCGAGGCCGGAACGGGTAACGTGGTCGAGGCGGTGCGCCACCTGCGCGCCGTGGGATCGGGGATCCGCCGGCTCGCGACGCTGCGCGGCGAGGAGCTCCACGCCGAGGCCAAGGCGCTGCAGGCGCCCTACGAGGTGGTCGCCGAGGTCGCGAGCCACGGCCGGCTGCCGGTGCCGAACTTCGCGGCCGGCGGCATCGCCACCCCGGCCGACGCCGCCCTCCTCATGGCCCTGGGCGCCGAGGCCGTGTTCGTCGGCTCAGGGGTGTTCAAGTCCTCGGACCCGGGCCGGCGCGCCCGCGCAATCGTCCGCGCCACGACCCACTGGCAGGAGCCGCGGGTCGTCGCGGAGGTCTCGCGCGGCCTGGGCGAGCCGATGCGCGGCCTCGAGATCGCGGCCATCCCCGAGGCGGAGCGGCTGCAGACGAGGGGCTGGTGAGCTTCGGCGTCCTGGCGCTGCAGGGCGACTTCGAGGCGCACCTGCGAATCCTGCGCCGCGTCGGCGTGGAGGCCGGCGCGGTGCGTCACGCCGGCGAGCTCTCCTCGCTGGCCGGCCTCGTCATCCCCGGCGGCGAGAGCACGACCCTCCTCAACCTGATGGCCGACGAGCCCTGGGGCGAGGCGATCCGCGGCCTCCACGGGCGGGGCGCGGCGCTCCTCGGCACCTGCGCCGGCGCGATCCTGCTGGCCCGCGAGGTGCGCCCGGCCCAGGCGAGCCTCGGCCTCGTCGACGTGACGATCGAGCGCAATGCCTACGGCCGGCAGGTGGACTCGTTCGAGGCCCGCCTCGACGCGCCGGCGCTGGGGGGAGGTCTCCGGGCCGTCTTCATCCGCGCGCCACGCATCCGTGGGGCCGGGCCGGGCGTGGAGGTGCTGGCGCGTCTCGACGGCGAGCCGGTCCTCGTCCGCCAGGGGCGCGTGCTCGCGGCGACGTTCCACCCCGAGCTCGCGGACGACACGCGGCTCCACGCCGCTTTCGCCGAGGCGGGCGCCGTGGCGCTCGCGAGGGAGTGAGGCCATGGGCCTGACCTTGATGACGATCGACGCCTTCACGAGCGAGCCGTTCCGCGGCAACCCGGCCGCCGTCTGCTTCCTCGACGGGCCGCGGCCCGACGCATGGATGCAGCGCGTCGCCGCCGAGATGAACCTGTCCGAGACGGCCTTCCTCCTGAAGGAGGGCGACGGCTGGCGCCTGCGCTGGCTCACGCCCGCGACGGAGGTGCCGCTGTGCGGCCACGCCACGCTGGCGAGCGCCCATGCGCTGTGGAGCACCGGCCGCCTGTCCGACGGCCAGGAGGCGCGCTTCGAGACGCTGAGCGGCAGGCTGTCCGCGCGCCGCGACGGCGACGCGATCGCGATGGACTTCCCCGCCCTGCCGGTGGTCGCCGCGGAGCTGCCGGAGACGATCCGGCGGGCGCTGGGCGCGACGCCCGTTTCCGTGACCCGGACCCACCGCCACCAGGAGCAGAACCTGCTGCTCGAGCTCGAGTCGGAGCAGGCCGTGCGCGACCTGAAGCCCGACTTCGTCACGCTGCGCACGTTCTCCGACGGCGTGATCGTCACCGCGCGCGCCAAGGACGCGGCCGGGGGTTACGACTTCGTGTCGCGCTACTTCGCCGGCGTCTTCGGGATCGACGAGGATCCGGTCACCGGCTCCGCGCATTGCAGCCTGGCGCCCTTCTGGGCGGAGCGCCTGGGCCGGAGCGAGCTCACCGGCTTCCAGTGCTCGGCCCGCGGCGGCACCGTCCGCTGCGGCGTGCGCGGCGACCGCGTCCTGCTCGCGGGCCGCGCGGTGACCGTGACGAAGGGCGAGCTGCTGGCCTAGAAGCCCACCCGCCGCATGACGAAGCGCGGCAGGCCGCGGACCACGAGCATCACGAGGGCCCAGATCGGCGGCGCGTAGACGACCGGCGCGCCGCGCTCGATGGCGCGCAGCACGCTGCGCGCGACGGCCTCCGGCTCGCCCGCGAAGGGCGGCGCGGGCAGGCCCGCGGTCATGCTCGTCTTCACGAAGCCGGGCTTGACGCAGACGGTCCTGAGCCCCGCCGCCCGGTAGCGGTGGTCGAGGCTCTCCAAGTAGTGCGAGAGCCCCGCCTTGGTCGCCCCGTACAGCCCGACCGGCTTCCGGCCCCGCTCGCCGGCCACAGAGCTGAACACGCACAGCGTGCCGCCGCCCCGGGCGAGCAGCCGCTTGCGCGCCGCCTCGCAGAACAGGATCGTGCCCCGGAAGTTCGCGTCCAGGACGCGCGCGAGGAGCGCCGGGTCTTCCTCGAGCTGCTCCTGGGTCCCGAAGAGCCCGGCCGACACGACCACCGTGTCGAAGCCGCCGAGGGCGTCGTCGGCCGCCTGGAGCGCGAGAGCGTAGCTCATGGGGTGCTCCAGGTCGCAGTGGGCGACGCCCACGGCGCCGCGCCCGGCGCGGGACTCGAGGTCCTGGGCGCTCTTCCTGAGGTCCTCGAGGTTGCGGCCGAGCAGGAACACGGGATCGCCGCGAGTGGCCAGGAGGCGCGCCAGGGCGCGGCCCATCCCCTTCGTGGCGCCGAGCAGGACCGCCTTCACGGCCCGTCGCCGAGGACGCGGACCGACTGCGCGCTCTTCATGCGGCGCTCCGGATCCCAGCGCTCCCGCGCCCTCTCGAACTCCGCGAGCCGCGGCTCCATGAGCCGGAAGTGCCCGGGCCGCGTGAAGGCGTCCTTGGCGAGGTAGACGCGGCCGCCCTCGGCGATGACCCGCTCGTTGAGCGCATCGACGATCCGCTGGGTGTCGTCGCGCACCGCCATGTCCAGGGCGATCGAGATGCCCGGCTTGGGGAACGAGAGCATCCCCTCGCCCTCGGGGCCGCAGTCCTTGATCACGCACAGGAACGACGCGCCGCCCAGCGACGTGAGCAGCTCGAGGAAGCGCCGCGCCGAAGTCTCGGGCAGCACGCACTGGTACTGGAAGAAGCCCCGGCGCCCGTAGATCCGGTTCCAGTGGAGGATCGCGTCCAGGGGATAGAAGAAGGGCTCGGGATGCACGACGCGGCGCCGCGAGCGGGCGAGGTGGGCGCGGTAGTAGAGTTCGTTGAAGGCGCGGATCGCGGGACGGGAGAGCGCCCACTCGGGGAACAGGAACGGGACCGTGAGGCGGGGAACCGCGTGGGGAGGATGCCTCGGGGCCTCGTGCGGCTCCGCCCAGCGGCCGCGATACAGGATGCCGCGACCCATGTGGCGGCCGCGAGAGAGGCAGTCGATCCAGCCCACGGTGAAGGGCCAGTCGCGGGCCGACGCCTTGAGGCCGGCGACGAAGGCCTCGAGGTCGTCGATCCTCTGGCTCTCCCGCAGGATCCAGGGCGTGGGCACGCGGACCATGCGGAACTCGACCTCGAGGATGTGGCCGGTGAGGCCCATGCCGCCCAGCGTCGCGCGAAACAGGTCCGCGTTCTCGGCGCGGGACGCGGCCACGATCCGGCCGTCGGCGAGGCGCAGGCGCAGGGACGTCACGTGGGCGCCGAAGCAGCCGTCGCGGTGGTGGTTCTTGCCGTGGACGTCGGCCGCCACCATGCCCCCCAGGGTCACGAACATCGTCCCGGGGGTGACCGGCACGAAGAAGCCTCGCGGCAGGAACAGGCGCACCAGGTCCCGCAGCGAGAGGCCCGCCTCGGCCCTGAGCAGGCCGCTGTCCTTGTCGAAGGCCAGGATGCGGTCCGCGAGGACGGTCCCCACGATCTCCCGGCACCCCGGCGCGGGCAGGCAGGCGTCGCCGTAGGAGCGGGCCAGCCCGCGCGAGAGCGGGCGCCCCGGCGTGATGCGCTCGAGATCCTCCGAGAGGATCTCGGCGCCGGGCGCGACGCGCCGCCCCCAGCTCTCCAGCGTGGCTGCCACGATCAAGCGCCCTAGTCTACCAACGGCGCCCGCGCGAGCCGGTAGCGGCGTGCCAGAATCCCCGGATGCTGCTCTCGCCCCTCGCGATCGTGCGCCGGCTCCCCCCGCCGGTGCCGACGCTGATCGCGGGCACGTTCGTGAACAAGGCGGGCAGCTTCATCCTGCCCTACCTCACGCTCGTGCTGGCCCACGAGTTCCGCCTTCCGGAGCGCCAGGCGGCGGGCCTCGTCGTCGCCTACGGCGTGGGCTCGCTGGTCTCGCTCGTCGTGGGCGGCCACCTCACCGACCGGCTGGGCCGCCGCAGCACGCTGCTCCTCTCGCTCTTCGGCAGCGGGGCACTGGCGGTGGCGATGAGCGCGGCCTCCTCGGTCCGGGTGTTCGTGCCGCTCTTGCTGCTCTTCGGCTTCCTGGCCGACCTGTACCGGCCCGCCTCCTCGGCGATCATCTCCGATCGGCTGCGGTCTGCGGAGCGGGCCGGCGGCTTCGCCGCGCTCCGCGTCGCCGTGAACCTCGGCTTTGCCTGCGGCATGGCCGTAGGCGGCCTGCTCGTAGACTGGAGCTGGCGCGTCCTGTTCGCCGCCGACGGGCTCACGACCATCGCGTTCGGCGCCATCGTGCTCCTGCGCATCGGCGAGACACGGCCCTCGGCGCATGCCGACGCCTCCGCCGCCGCGGCGGCGCCGTGGCGCGACCCGGTCTTCGCGCAGGTGCTCCTGGCGTCGCTCGGTTTCGCGACCATGGTGCTGTCCTTCGTCACGGTCCTCCCGCTCTCCGTGACGCGATCCGCCGGCTATCCGGCGTGGGTGTTCGGCGTTCTCGTCGCCGTCAACGGCCTCATCATCGCCGTCTTCGAGCTGAGCGCCGTTGAGGCGCTCCGCGGCGCTCGCCGCCTCCGCGTCGCCGCGCTCGGCATGCTGCTGGCCGGGCTCGGCTTCGGGATGCTCGGCCTGGTGCGTCACTGGGGAGGGTTCCTGGCCGGGATGGTCCTCTGGACGATCGGCGAGATCCTCACGGTGCCTCAGCAGATGGCGTTCGTCGCCGACTGGGCGCCGCCCGAGGCCCGCGGGCGCTACCTGGGGTTCTACGGCGCGACCTGGAGCCTCGCGGTGGTGCTGAACCCGCTGCTGACGCTGCCCCTCTACGCGCGGCTGCCCGAGCCGTACTTCTGGCCGCTGCACCTGCTGCTCGTCGTCCCGGGCTTGCTGCTCCTGCGTCTCGATCGCGTGGCCGACCGCCGCGAGCGCCTGCGTGGCCGCATCGACGGCGAGCCCGCGCCGCCGGCGCTCCCGGCGCTGGCGAGCGAGCCGTAGCGCGACGCGTTCTGGAACCGTCGCAGGGGCGAGTGCGTACCTGGTGTTTGTGAAGAACCCAGGAACCGCCGCCGTCCTGTCCTTCTTCGTCCCGGGAGTCGGCCAGATCTACAACGGCGAGTTCCTGCGCGGGATCTTCTGGCTGATCGTGACCCCGGGATTCTGGATCGGAACGGGCGGCGCCCTGGGGTGGATCTGCCACCTGCTCGCCGCCTGGACGGCCCACCGACGCGCCGTCTCCCTGAACCAGGCCGCGGCCCGGCCCTGACCTCGCCCGCTCCAGGCCGTTTCGTGTAGCCTTCCCGGATCCTCGAACCGGGAGGTCCCATGCGCCGCCTCGCGTTGCCCCTCTGCGCCCAGCTGTGGACGCTGCCGCTCGCGGCCGGCGAGCTGCAGGACGACCTGGCCGCCCGCCGCTCGCGGCTCTTGAGCGCGCTCGGGCCCGAGGTGCTGTTCATCCAGACGAGCGCGCCCGAGAGGGTCTATTCGCGGGACGTCGAGTACGAGTATCGACCCGACAGCGACCTGCTCTACCTCACGGGCATCGGCCAACCCAAGACGCTGCTGCTCCTCATGCCGGGCAACCGGACGAAGAGGGAGATCCTGTTCGTCCGCGACCCGGACCCGGTCCAGGAGCACCGGGTCGGGCACCTCCTGTCCAAGGAGGAGGCGCGGGCCGCGAGCGGCATCGCGGACGTCCAGTACCTCTCGGAGCTGGACGACTTCCTCAAGCGGCTCGCCAACCGGCGGGCGCCGGGCCCGCGCTGGGCCGAGCCGGACGGCGAGTACGAGGCCTTCTTCGACGCGATGAAGGCGGGGAGGGCGAGGCTGGCGCTGGTGCTCGGGCAGCGTCCCGGACCCGACGAGGAGCTGACGGAGGCCCTGGCGCTGGCCGAGAAGCTGCGTCTGCGCTTCGTAGGCGCGACACTCCAGGATGCGACCGACCTCGTCCACGGGCTCAGGCAGGTGAAGACGCCCTACGAGCGGCGCGTGCTGCAGACGAGCACCGACATCTCGTCCGAGGCTCATCGCGCCGCGATGCGGGCGGGCCGGGCGGGCCGCTGGGAGTACGAGATCGAGGCGGCCCTCGAGGAGGTCTACCTGCGGAAGGGCGCGATGAGCTGGGGCTATCCCTCGATCGTGGGGAGCGGGCCGAACGCCACGATCCTCCACTACGGCGAGTCCAAGCGCCAGACCCGGGACGGCGACCTGGTCCTGGTGGACGCGGCGGCGAACTACCAGGGTCTGACCGCCGACATCACGCGTACGTGGCCTGTGAGCGGGCGCTTCTCCCCCGAGCAGGCCGACATCTATCGCCTCGTCCTGGCTGCGCAGGAGGCCGGGATCAAGGCCGCTCGGGCCGGGCAGCGCACTGCCGACATCGAGAAGGCGGTCGCGGAGGTCGCGAGGGCCGGGCTGAAGCGCCTCGGCCTCGTCACCGATGCGGCCTCCGAGCAGTTCCGCACCTGGTACACGCACGGGGTGTGCCACTTCATCGGCATGGACGTCCACGACGTGGGCGACTACCGGCGGCCCTTGGAGCCGGGGATGGCGTTCGTCATCGAACCGGGGATCTACGTTCGGGAGCAGGCGCTGGAGCACCTGCCGGACACTCCCGAGATGAAGGCCTTCGCCGAGGCGGTGCGTCCGGCGGTGCGCAAGTACAAGGACATCGGCGTACGGGTGGAGGACTCCTTCCTCCTCACCGACGAGGGGCTCGTCCGGCTCTCGGCGGCCGCGCCGCGCACATTGGAGGACGTCGAGGCGTTCCTGCAGCAGCGCTAGGAGCCGGCCTCGGCCTTCACGGCGCGTTCGTACTCGGCTCCCCAGAAGTCGGGCCGCTCCTCGGCGAACTCCACGCCGAGCTTGTGGGAGTTCGCGTCGTCCGTGCCGCCGCTCCACACGACGCTGCAGGCCACGCTTTCGTCGCTCTCCAGGTTGCGGATGCGCAGGGCCGTTCCCTCGGCGTATGCGCGCGGGCTGAGCAGGAGGGCGCCGTGGCGGTTCACGACCGCGGTGCGCGCAGGGCAGGCGGGCGGCGGGTCCTCGATGAGGACCCCCAGCCGCAACAGGACCCGCGGGCTGCGACGCGCCTCGATCCCAGCCATGCGAGGCAGTTTCCGGCTCCGAGCCTAACCCGGGCGCGCCTCCCCCGGGAAGACCCTGGACGGTAGATTGGTACTTATGTACCATTGGACATGCCGAAGGCGAAACCGAACCGGCCCTCCCGCGGCGCGCCCGCGGCGCCCGCCCCGCGCGTCCGGGTCGAGCGTATCCAGACCGGCGTGCGCATCGAGAAGCGCCTGCTCAAGGTGCTGAAGGCGCTCGCGGACTATCACGACCTGACCCTGGGCGACCTGCTCGAGGGCATCGTGCTCCACGCCTTCGAGGGCAAGGCGCCGTTCGGGGAGGACTCGCTGCGCCGGATCGCCGACCTGAAGCGCGTGTTCGGGCTGGACCTGGACGCGCGCGCCAGCCACCGCCTCTACGAGGCCGGGTCGTGACCGACGCGGAGCTCCTCGAAGCCTTCGAGACGGCGGCGCTGCCGCCAGGCGCGTTCCATCACCGCGACCACGTCCGCGCGGCGTGGCTGCTGTTGCGTCGCGAGGTCCCGGCCGCGGCGATGGTCCGCTTCGCGACCGCGCTGCGCCGCTTCGCTCGGAAAGCCGGCAAGCCCGAGCTCTACCACGAGACGGTGACCTGGGCATACCTGCTGCTGATCCACGAGCGCATGGCCCGCGGTCCCGAATCCGACACGTTCGCCGCCTTCGCGGCGCGAAACGGCGACCTCTTCTCGTGGCGCCCGTCCGTCCTGGACCGCTACTACCGCCCCGAGACCCTCGATTCGGAGCTGGCGCGACGGGTGTTCCTGCTGCCCGACCGGCTCGAGCCCGCGACATGAGCGCGCGCTCGGCCCGCGTCGCCTTGCGCGCGGCGCGGCCCTACCGCGACGTGCGAGCGAGCTTCCGCGAGGGCGACTTGCTCGCGTTCCGCGGTCGGAGCCCCGTGAGCGCCGTGATCCGAGCCTTGACCGGCAGCGTGTACTCCCACGTGGGTCTCGTGTACCTGATCGAGGAGCGCCGCTACTGCCTCGAGGCGACTTCCTCGGACTCCTGCGCTTCTTCCTGCTCTTGAGCCTGCGCCTCCGGCCGCGCGCCCGTGTCGACGAGCGCTGGTTCTGCGCGGAGCTCGTGGCCGAGGCCTACCGCCGCCAGGGCCTCGAGCTCATCCCGACGCCGTCCTGCTACGCCGCGCCGCGCGACCTCGCCCGGAGCCCCGTCGCGCGCTTCCTCCACACGGTGAAGCCTTAAGCGCCGCGCGGACGTCGCTTCGCTGGCCGCAGGCCCCTGGCGGCGCGCATCAGGGTCCGGTCGGCGGACGAGAAGCGCACATCCTCCTCGGGGAACTCGCCGACCACGCCGAGATAGGATGCGAGGTGCAGCGCGTCGAATCCGCGCAGGCGGTGACGCTCGGCGAGGTCGCCCGCTCCGCGCGCGAGTGCGCCCGACACGTCCAGGGTCAGCAGGCGTGGCCAGTCCTCCTCGAAGGCCGCTCTGGCACGGCGAAATCCTGACGCCGTCAGGCTTCGTTCCCGGCGACGCCGGGCGAGCGCTGCTCGCGCCTCCGGATACGCTACGACCGATGTCGCCACCACAGCGGCCTGATCGACCAGCCCCCGGACGTCCTCGGATCCCGGCTCCTCGACGTACAGCTTGACCAGGCTGCTGGTATCCAGGTAGAGGATCACCGGCGGTCCTCGAGCACGGCGTCCGAGATCAGCCGGCCGGCCCGCGCTCGCGGGGCCCGCGACAATCCCCGGGGCTTCCCGCCGCTCCAGGTCGCGGCTCCGCTCCGCACCAGGGCCCGCGCTCGTTCGATGGCCCGCCCCTCCGCGGCCGGCCCCAGCTCCCCGATCGGCTTGCCGCGATCGGTGATCACGACCAGCTCTCCCTGCCTCACACGGCGCAGGTACTCACTCAGGTTGTCTCGCAGCTCCCGAACGCCCACGCTGGCCATGCGCCTCCCGTGGCCACATCGTAGCACCGATGTGGCCACACGGACGGACGCGGCCGGGTAGCTCCGTCGGGCAGCGAAACGTCACGGACCCATTCGGGTCGTGCGGCGCATTCTCACTCCTCCGGCCGCTCGTAGCGGTACGGATACCAGTAGGGCTTCGCGCCGATCACGTAGTCCATGTGGACGTGCTTGCTGTCCCGGAAATCCTCGAGACCTTCGCCGCCCAGCTCCCGGCCGATGCCGCTGCGCCGCATCCCGCCGAAGGGACCGGCGTCGTTGTCGGTGAGCGGGTCGTTGATCCAGAACGTGCCGGCGTGGATCCGCTCCATCGCCTTCATGGCGTGCTCGAGGCTGTTGGTGTAGATGCTCGCCCCGAGGCCGAACTCCGAGGCGTCGGCGAGGGCGATGGCCTCGTCGATGTCCCGGCAGCGCACGAGGGGCGCCACGGGGCCGAAGGTCTCCTCGCGCATCAGGGACATCGAGGTGGTCACGTTCACGAGGGCCGTCGGCTCGTAGAAGTAGCCGCGGCCGAGCCGCTCGGGTCGTTTGCCGCCCAGCAGCACCTTCGCGCCGGCGGCCACCGACTCGGCCACCTTCGCCTCGACCTTCTCGCGCTGGGCCGCGCTGATCATCGGGCCGAGGTCCACGTCGGGCCCCATCGGATCGCCGATGCGCAGGCCCTTCGCGTACGCGCAGAAGCGGTCCACGAACTCGTCGAACGCCTCGGCGACCACGAAGAAGCGCTCGGCCGAGGTGCAGACCTGCCCCATGTTGAGGAAGCAGGCCCAGGCCGCGCCCCTCGCGGCAACTTCGAGGTCCACGCCGTCGTCCACGATGAAGGGATCGTTCCCCCCGAGCTCCAGGTGGCATTTCTTGAGCTGCCGCGCGCAGGCCACGGCCACCTTGCGGCCGGTCGCCTGGCTGCCCGTGAAGGCCACCACCTCCACGTCCCTGTGCTCGACCAGGGGCATGCCGGCCTCGGCCCCGAAGCCGGTGACCACGTTCACGACGCCGGCCGGAAGCTCCTCGAAGCAGCGCATCAGGCGCAGGGTCGAGAGGGGCGTGTACTCGGAAGGCTTGGCGACGACGGTGTTGCCGGCCGCCAGCGCGGCGGCCAGCTTCCAGCACAGCAGGAGCAGGGGGTAGTTCCACGGCACGATCAGGCCGGCGACGCCGTAGGGTTCCTTCACGACGAAGTTGAACTGGTTGCGCGCCACCGGGCTGATGACGCGGCCGACGTTGTCGCGGCCGATCTCGGCGTAGTAGTCGAGGCAGGCGGCGATCCACTCGATCTCGTCGCGGTTCTCGGGCAGCGGCTTGCCGCCCTCCTTCGTGAGCAGGATCGCGAGGCCCTCCCGGTCGGCCCGGATCGCCCGCGCCGCGTGGTGCAGCCGGTCGGCCCGCTCGAGGCCGGGCGTGCGCCGCCAGTCCGGAAAGGCTGCCTGGGCCGCCGCCACGGCGAGGTCCACGTCCTCGGCCGCGGCCCGCGGCGCCGTGTCGAGGACGTCCTCGGTGGCGGGATTCCTCACCTCGAACACGCGTCCGCCCCTCGCGCTTCGCCGCTCGTTGCCGATCCACATCTCCGCCATCAGC
>DASSJI010000016.1:0-22307 GCA_035691285.1 Vicinamibacteria bacterium
GGGCCGAGAGCGTACAGCAGCGCGAATGCCGCCAGCGCCGCGAGGAAGAGCGCGTGACGGCGGCGGCCCGCCGCGACGCCCACAGCGACCAGGGCCAGCGTCACGACTCCGACATGGAAGGAACGCAGGAACGGGCTCCACACGTCGGAGAGGCGCAGCGCGGCTTCGGCGCTGCTGCCCGCTGCGAGGGCGTCGAAGCGGACCGGCAGCAGGACCTGCGCCAGGCTGGCCGGATGGAGGGCCCACAGGATGCGCATGCCCCGCTCGCGCCAGAAGGGGTCGGCGCGGCTCACGGCATCGAGGGTCGCGAGCCACTGCGGCGCCGAGAGACCGAGCCCCACCACCGAAGCCAGGGCCGCCGGTGGGAGGACCCGCCAGCGCTGGCGGCTCCCGATCAGGACGACGAGCATGCGGGCGCCCACGGCGACCCAGGTCATGACGCAGAAGTCTGGCGATCCGGCCAGGACCTGCATCGCGAGCGCGAGGCCCCACGCCACGGCGGTGCGTGCCCGCCGCCCGGCGATCGTCGCCTCGGCGCCCAGCAGCACCCAGGGCATCCACGCCGCGCCGGCCAGGTGGTGCCACACGTTGACGAGCGACAGCAGCGGGCCGCAGGCGACCCACAGCAGGGCCGCAGCCGCCGCTGCCTCGCGCGCGACGAGCAGCCGGCGCGCCAGGGCGTAAGCGCCCAGCCCGCCGAAGAGCAGGTGGACCAGGACGTGGAGCGAGTACGTGGTCCACGCGGGAAGCGCGAGGGCGAGCCACGTCGTCGGGTAGAGGGCCTGCGCGTTCGGGTTGGCCAAGAGCGGCTGGCCGAAGGAGACCGACTCGTCCCACACGGGCCACACGCCGGATCGCACGGCCCGCCGGAACGCCTCGATCTGGGACAGCCACACCGCGAACACATCGCGCTCGAAGAAGGCGCGACCGCCGAGCAGGGCGTCCTGGAAGAGCGCCGCCGCCAGGACGACGAGCGCGAGGAAGGCGAGCAGGTCGCCGCGGGCGATCCTGGGCGACCCCGAACCCTCCAAGGCCCGTAGAGCGTAGCACGCCGTCTCGCGCTAGGATTCGATGCATGTCCCGGGAGACGGCGCGCAAGGTCTTCGAGATCGAGTCCCAGGCCATCCTCGCGCTGCTGGACCGCCTCGACGACAGCTTCGACCGGGCCGTCGAGCTGCTCCTGCAGACGCCGGGACGCGTGGTCGTGACCGGCATGGGCAAGAGCGGGATCGTGGGGGAGAAGATCTCCGCCACGTTCGCCTCCACCGGAACGCCGTCCCTCGTGATGCACCCCGCCGAGGCGATCCACGGCGACCTCGGACGGATCGTGAAGGGCGATTCGCTCTTGGCGATCTCCAACAGCGGCGAGACCGAGGAGATCCTAGCCCTGCTGCCGACCGTCAAGCGCCTGGGCGCGCCCATCGTGTGCCTCACCGGCAACCCGCGCTCGTCCCTCGCGCAGGCCGCCGACGTGCACCTCGACGTCTCGATCGCCCAGGAGGCCTGCCCGCTGGGCCTCGCCCCGACGGCCTCGACGACGGCCGCGCTCGCCATGGGCGACGCCCTGGCGATGGCGCTCCTCGAGCGGCGCGGCTTCACCGTCGACGACTTCGCGGTGCTCCACCCGGGCGGCCGGCTCGGGCGCAGGCTGCTGCGCGTCGAGGACGCGATGCACACCGGCGACGCGGTGCCGCGGGTGCAGGGGGGCGCGCCGATGCGCGAGGTGCTCTTCGAGATGACGAAGAAGCGGCTGGGAATGACCACGGTGGTGGACGGAAGGGGCCGCCTCGAGGGCCTCATCTCCGACGGGGACCTGCGCCGGCAGATGGAGCGTCACGGCAACGCCATGCTGGACCGCACCGCCGGCGAGTGCATGACCCGCGATCCCGTCACGATCGGGGCGAGGGAGCTCGCCACCCTGGCGCTCAACGTGATGGAGGCACGGCGCATCACCTCCCTGGTGGTCGTGGACGGAGACCGCGTCGTGCAGGGCGTCGTGCACCTGCACGACCTGTGGCAGACGGAGCTGATCTAGGACCGATGAAGGACGAGCGCCTCGCCGAGCGCTGTCGGGCGTTGAAGCTGATCCTGACGGACGTGGACGGCGTGATGACCGACGGGACGGTGCTCCTCCTGCCCGACGGCAGCGACGCGAAGAGCTTCAACATCCGGGACGGGCTGGGCATCGTCATGGCCCACGCCGCCGGCCTCAGGACGGGCCTGCTCTCCGGACGCTCTTCCGACTCGGTGGCGCGGCGGGCGGCCGAGCTGGGCATGGCCGTCGTGCGCCAGGGCGTCCGCGACAAGGCCGGCGCGCTGCGCGAGATCCTGGTGGACCTGGGCCTCTCCCCTCACGAGGTGGCCTATGTCGGCGACGACATCAACGACCTGCCCGTGCTCGTGGAGGTCGGCCTCTCCGCGACGCCGGCCGACGGCGCCTTCGAGGTCCGGGCGCAGGCGTTCATGGTCCTGAGCGCGGCGGGCGGACGCGGCTGCCTGCGGGAGTTCATCGAGGCCATCCTGCGGGCCCGGGGAGACTTCGCGCGCGCGGCGGCGGCGGTGGGCGTGGCCCTGCCGTGAAGGCCGCGCGGCCTTGACCGAGACCGCGCTGCTCGCAGTCGTCCTGGCGGCGGCCGCCGGGCTCCTCGCCGGCCGGGCCTGGCGAGCCGCGCGGCTGCGGGACGAAGCGACTTCCGGCGCGTTCAGGGCTTCCCCCCACTACGCGCAGGCCCTCCACTCGCTGGCCGCCGGCCGCCTGGACCTCGCCCTGAGCGAGCTGGAGAAGGTCGCCAGGGAGGAGCCCGACGCCTTCGACGTGCAGCTCGTCCTGGGCCACCTGCTGCGCGAGACCGGCCACGTCGAGCGCGCCATGCAGACCCACCAGGCCCTCCTGGCGCGGGACGCCCCGGGCCGCGGGCAGCGCGCGCAGGCCCTCGTGGGCCTCGGGCAGGACCAGCGCGCGGCCGGCTTCATCGACCGCGCCACGCGCACGTTCGAGGATGTCCTCGACGCCGAGCCCCGCAACCTCCACGCCCTCGAGGGCCTGGCCCGCATCCACGAAGACCAGCGGCGCTGGCACGCCGCCTACGAAGCCCGGGCGCGCCTGCAGCGCCTCCGCAAGAGCGACGACTCGCTCGTGCTGGGGTACCTGCAGGCCGAGGTGGGCCTCGAGGCGCTCCTGGCGCAGCGCAGGGACGAGGCGGAGCGGGCGTTCCGGACGGCGCTGCGGCTCGACGCCCGGGTCTTCCCGGCCTACCTGGGACTCGCGGACCTCTCCCTCGACGGCGAGCCTCGCCGCGCGGCCTCGATCCTGGAGGAGGCGGTGGCGGCGGCGCCCGAGCGCGCCTACCTGGCCTTCGACCGCCTGGCGCGCGCCTTCGACGCGTGCGGCGAGCCTTCCCGCTTCGTGGAGCTGTGCGAGGACATCGTCCGCCGCGATCCCCGGGACTGGCGCGCGCGTGTCGCGCTGGCCCGACACCTGCGCGCGGCGGGCAGGCCCGAGGAGGCGCACGGCCTGCTGCTGCGCGCCGTCACCGCCAATCCCCACGTCCTGCTGGTGCACCTCGAGACCTGGCGCACCCTGCGGGCCCTCGGCGTGGCCGACCCCCGGGTCGCCGAGTACGACGCCACGTGCCAGGAAGCGGTCTTCTATCGAGATCCCCACGTCTGCACCCGCTGCCGCTACCGCGCGGACGACATGCTGTGGCGCTGCCCCCACTGCCACGAGTGGAACTCCTTCGTCGAGGAGCGGGTCGGCCCCGCCGCGGAGGGCTGAGGGACGCCGCTCGGCTTCAGCGTCCGCCTTCCCGGATCAGCCGCTCCAGCGCGGCGCGGCGCGCGGGCGCCAGGGACGGCGAGGACGCCGCAAGGGCCAGGGCCTCGGCGGCCGCCGCACGGCATGCCTCCGGCATCGGAGCCGAGCCGCCGAAGCGCTCGGCCAGGGCCCGGGCCGTCCCGCTCACCGGATCCCGAGCGCCGAGAGCGGCTGCCTGCGCCGCAAGCGCGAAGAGCACCGCTCGGGACAGGGCCGGCGCGCTCGTGTGCGTGAGCCGCGCCATCGAGAAGGCGACTCCCGCCGTGTATTCCGGGTCGTCCCCTCGGCGGACCATGCCGTAGAGGGCGACGGGGCCGGCCCACGCCTCGGCTTCCTGTGCGTCTTCGTCGCCGGGCTCGTACCAAGGCGAGGGCGGCGGAGACAGCCGTCGCGAGAGGCGGTCCAGGTCGAGGCCGGCGGCCATCTCCTCGACCAGCGCGTCGGCGGTGAGGCCGCCGGGACCGACGGACCGACCCCCGAACGCCAGCGCGGCGGCACGCTCCAGGTCGAGGCGCCGAGCCTGCCCGTGGCTCAGGGCCCGCAGCTCCGCCGCGAGACGGTCGGCCTCCCGGTTCGTCTCCTCCGTCGAGCCGGCCGTGTCGACGACGTGGTGCGCGAAGCGGCGCTTGTCGTCCGCCGGCATCTGGGCTCGCAGCCGTGCGGCGGCCGCGGCCTCGTCGAGGCCGTCGCGGTTCATGAGCCGGCGCAGCTGCTCGGCCGCGCCGCAGTGCGCGACGACCAGCCGGTCGAAGCGCAGGTGCTGGCCCGTCTCGATCACCAGCGCGGCCTCGATGACGGCGACGGGCGCGTCGCCCCTGGCCAGGAGCCGCGATTCCTCGGCGCGGATGCGCGGATGCACGAGGGCATTGAGCCGCGCCCGCGCTTCGGGATCTGCGAACACCAGGCGCCCGAGCGCCTTCCGGTCGACGTTCCCCGCGGCGTCCAGGACCCGCGGGCCGAACGCCGCCACGACGTCGGCGTAGGCGGCGCCGTCACGGGCGAGGGCCTGGTGGCCGACGCGGTCGAGGTCCAGGGTCAGGAAGCCCGACTGCGCGAGGCGCACGGCGACGTGGGACTTGCCGCTCGCGATGCCGCCGGTCAGGCCGACCCGCAGCACGGCGTCCTAGGCGCGGGCCGCGGCCCGGACGGTGTTGCGCAGGAGCAGGGCGATGGTCAGCGGGCCGACGCCGCCGGGCACCGGCGTGATGGCCGCGGCCACGGCGCGCACCTCGGGGAAGCGCACGTCGCCGACCAGGGCGTAGCCCCTCCTCTCGAACTCCGGCCACCGCTCGGGATCGAGCAGCGCCCGCGCCTGCTCCGCCTCGGTCACGCGGTTCATGCCCACGTCCACCACGACGGCGCCTGGCTTGACGTGGGGCCGTCCGATGAGCCCGGCTCGGCCGCTCGCCACGACCAGCACGTCGGCCTCGCGCGTCACGGCCGCGAGGTCGCCGGTGCGCGAGTGCGCCACGGTGACCGTGGCATCGGCGTGCAGCAGCAGCAGCGCCATCGGCTTGCCCACGATGTCGCTCCGGCCCACCACGACGGCGCGCCTCCCCGCCACCTCGATGCCGCTGCGCGCGAGCAGCTCCATGATGCCGGCGGGCGTGCAGGCCACGAAGCGCGGCCGCTTCTGCACCAGCAGTCCCACGTTCTCCGGGTGGAAGCCGTCGACGTCCTTGGACGGATCGACCAGGGCGAGGACGCGCTGCGTGTCCACGTGACGTGGCAGCGGAAGCTGGATGAGGATGCCGTGGACGTCGCCCCGATCGTTCAGGGTCCGGATGCGCGCCGCCAGGGCGTCGGTCGTGGTCCCCTCGGGCAGGGGAAGCGTCTCGCCGTGGATCCCCAGCTCCTCGCACGCCTTCGTCTTGCTGCGGACGTAGACCGCCGAAGCGGGGTCGCCGCCGACCAGCAGCGCGGCGAGTCCGGGGCGGCGCCCGGCGGCCGCGAGCCGCTCGACCTCAGGGCGCAGCTCGTCGCGGATCGCGCGCGCGGTCGCCACGCCGTCCAGAAGGCGCGCCGTCACGGGCGCGGATCTTACCTCAGGGCGTCGATCCGGACGGGCGCACGAGCAGCCACCCGACCAGGAGCGCGCCGAGCGCCGAGACCAGCAGTCCGGCACGCAGCAGGGGCGGCTCGTAGCGGAGGCGCACCTCGTGGCGTCCGGCCGCCACCGCGACGGCGCGGTGGCGCCCGTTCGCGCGAAGGACGCGGCTCGGCCGTCCATCGACCTGGGCGCTCCAGCTCGGCGTGAAGCTGCCGCGCGACACGAGGTAGCCCTCGCCGTCGAGGTCCACGACGTAGCGCTCGACTCCGGGCAGCTCGGAGCGCTCCAGGACCCGGCCGCCGTGGCACGTCGTGCGGCCGGGAGCCTCGAGCACGACGGTCCGGGCCGGATCCACGTCGGGAGACAGGGCGAGCCGCTGCGCCGCCGCGCGGTCGGGCTCCACGCGCACCTCGCACCCCACGAAGGCCCGCGGCCACGTCTCCTTGAGCTCGTACACCTGGATCGTGCGGCCGGGCAGCCCGGAGGCCACTCGCGCCCGCAGCCGCAGCGCCGGATCCGAGGGCTCGTCGAGGGTCACGACGCGTCCCACGCTGGCGCTCCGCAACGCCGGCAGGATGCGGCCCACGGCCGTCGGGTCGTAGTCCGGCCGCTTCAACAGCGGCGGGTTCGGGATGAAGCCATGCCGGTCGAGGCCCTCGGCGGTGGGCAGCCGGTCGAGGAGGTTGGTGAAGGGCGACAGCGCCTGCCGGGCGAGGAAGAAGGTCTGGAGGTGGAGGCCGGCGCGGCGCGTCCCGAGCAGCTCGTTGATGGCCGGGCTGCCCTGCGTGCCGTAGGCGAACACCCGCTGATCGCCGAGCCCCTCGAGCTCGTGCCGTATCTCCGGAAGCAGTGCGTAGAAGCTCGACGGCGCTTGCGGGTTGACGCCCACGCCGGCTCGCGCCACGTCGGCGATGGCGAGGGCGGCGAGCAGCGCCGCGGCCCGGGGGGCGGCCAGGAGACCGACGCGCGTCCCGGCGCACAGGCCGGCGGCCGCGAGGCCCAGTCCGGCCGAGACGAACGCGCTTCGCGCGACGAGGGGAAGGGCGAGCCCGGCGAGAGCGTCGTCGATGGCCAGGAAGGCCTGCACCTCCTCCGTCCTCGTCGTCAGGAGCAGGCCCAGGGCCCCGGTGGCCGCGGCGATCAGGAGCGCGGCCGCCAGGGAGGCGCGGCGTCCCTCGCCTGCGGCGAGGCGCGCGGCTCCGAGCCCCGCGAGCAGGGTCGCCAGAAGGTACGGCGTGAGCAGGGCCTTCACGGGGAAGCGGAAGAAGCGCAGGTGGGGCGCCAGAAGCGGCGCCAGCCCCGCGTGGCGACCCAGGGCGTAGGCGAGAGCGAGGAGGAGGAGGCCCAGGAGCACGACGCGCGCCCGGCGTCGCGGCGCCGCGACGCCGGCGGCCGCGAGGACGAGCGCTACCGGCCCGAGGTAGTACGTCGTGAAGTAGGGGGCACCGTCAGCGAAGAGGCGGCTCCAGAAACGGAGCTGGAACGGCTCGCTCGGCTTCCCCAGGGCGTCGGAAACGATCACCTGCAAGAGCGACAACGGGTGGACCGACCGCTGCAAGGCCTCGAAGGGCGTGAGCCCGCCGGATCTGAGGCTCTCGGACATGATCCCGGACATGAGCAGCACCGGCAGGCCCGCCAGGACGACGCCGAGCGCCCCGGCGGCGCCCACGCGGAGGACCCCCTTCCACGAGGGGCGGGCCGCCACGGCCAGGAGAGCGCCGAGCAGCGCGGCCTGCGCGGCGAACTCCACGGCCAGCGTGCTGAGAGACACAGCGAGCGCGAGGGCGGCGAGCGGAACGAACCGCTCGCCGGTCAGGGCCGCGCGCCGCAGCAGGAGAACGACGAGGGGCGCCCAGGCCAGGGCTTCGAGGAAGATGAACAGGCTCAGGGAGGAAAGAGCCAGCCCGCCCGCGGCGTAGAGGGCACCCGCGACGAACGCGCCGCCGCGCGTCGCGCCGAGGTCCCTCGCCAGGAGGAACATCGCGACGCTCGCGAAGGGGATGTGCAGGGTGAGAAGCCAGGAGACGAACACGGGCGAGGGCCACAACAGATGGAGGAAGTCGACCGGGAAGTAGAACGGCAGGACGGCGGAGCCTTCGTACAGGTAGGGGTTCCAGAACGGCCAGCGCCCCTGGGCCACTTCGCTCGCGAAGTAGAAGCGCTGGGGATAGAAGGTGAGGCTGAAGTCGCGGAAGTAGTAGGCGCCCCGCGGCAGCGCGGCGCCCAGGTTCGGCAGCAGCGACACGAACGCGAGCGCCGCCAGCCAGCGTGCGCTCTGTCGTGCGGGAGCGTTCACCTCGGCCGCACGCACGTGAGGCCCAGGAGGACGAGCCCGAGCGTCGAGACGGCGGCGCCGAGACGCAGGCCCGGGGGGTGGTACTCGAACCTCACCACGTGCCGCCCCGCGGGCACCGGCACGGCCCGGTGGCGGCCGTTCGCTCGCAGCAAGGGTGCCGCGCTTCCGTCCACGAAGGCGCGCCAGCCCGGCGCGTGGCTGTCGCGGACGACGAGATACCCGGCGCCACCCTCGGCCGCGACCTCGACCTCCTGGCGCTCGAAGTCCCGGGTGCGCCGCCCGAGCACCCGGCCGTGGGCACAGCCGGCGGCGCCCGCGCCCTCGAGGGCGACGTCGCGGCCCGGATCGTAGCCCGCCGTGAACGGGAACAGGGTCGCACTCCTCCGGTCTGCGGCGGAGACGACCCGGCAGGCGACGAAGGCTCGCGGCCACGGGCGAGCCAGCGCGTACATGCGCACTCTCGTCTCCGCGACGCCCGTGGCGAACTCCTCCCGCAGCACCAGGTCCGGATGATCGAGGGGATCGAGGCTCAGGATCCGGTCGACGGCGGCGTTCCGGAGGCGAGGGAGGATCCCGGCCACGGCCTGCGGGACGCGCTCTTCGAGCGGGACCAGCGGCGGGTTCGGGATGAACGACAGCCGGTCCACGTCCTCCGCGGTCTCCACGCGGTCGAGCAGCGAGGTGTAGGGGTTCAGCACCTGGCGCGCCAACGCGAAGCTCCGCGCCTCGATTCCCGGCTCCCGGCGCGCGACGAGGGTCTCCACGGTCGGGCTTCGATCCACGCCCAGGCTGAAGAGGCGGCCGCCATCGAGGTCTGCCAGGGCCTCACGCAGCCCCGGCGCCGGCTGGAAGACGCGCGCCTCGACCTGCTTGTTGACGCCCACGGCCGCGTGCCACAGATCGAGGCACAGGAGCGCCAGGATCGACGGGGAGCGCAGCGCCGCGAGGCGCCCCGGCCTCGTCAGCCAGAGCGTGCCGGCCAGGGCGGCGGCGAACCCCACGCACTCGGCGGACTCGCGCGCCAGGGTGGCGCGCATCATCGCCGCCGCGCGCGGAGAGATCTCCAGCCAGCGCACGAGACCGGGCGCGAGGGTGGCCGTGGCCGCGAGGACGGCCGCCATCGCGATGGAGGCTGCGCCGCCGAGCGCCGCAGCCTGTCCGAGGCCGCGAAGGAGCCGATCGACACCGAATCCGGCCAGGAGGGCCACCACCAGGGTCGGCGTCAGCATGGCCTTCACGGGGAAGCGGAGGAAGGGCAGGCCCTCGGCGAGCAGGCCCGCGACTCCACCCCAGGGTCCGAGCGCGCAAAGGAGCCCCGCCGCGCCCAGGCCGAGAAGGACGAAGCGCGTCCGGCGTGATGGAGCAGCGGCGCCCGCGGCCGCGAGGGCCAGAGCCACGGGCCCGAGGTAGAGGCTCAAGAAATAGGGCGAACCGCCGGGGAGGAGGCGGCCCGCCCACCACTCGCGGAGCGGCTCGCGAACCGAGCCGTGGAGGTCTGGAATCGCGAGCTGGAGCAGCGACAGCGGATGCAGGGACTTCTCGAGCGCCAGCCCGGCCTCGAGGCCGGCGCCCCGGACGCTCCCACCGAGCAGGCCGAGGACGAGCGCCATGGGCAGCGCCGCGAGGCTCGCGCCGACGAGCAGCGCCCAGCACAGCCTCCCGACGCGCAGGCCAGCGGCCGCATCCCGCGGCGCCGTCAAGGCCAGCGCGGTGCCGCAGAGCGCGGCCTGGGCCACGAACTCCACCGCGAGCGTGCTGATCGCCACGGCCAGGGTCGCGGCGGCGAGCCCGATCGCGAGCCCGCCGGCGCGCGCGGCGCGGCACAGCGTCACCGCCACGAGAGGCGCGAGGGCGTACGCCTGGAGGAACCAGTGCAGGTCCAGGCTCGTGGTGGCGAGGCCGCAGCTCGACCAGACGCTCGCCGTCGCGAAGGCGCCGAGACGCGAGATCCCGAGCTCGCGCGCGAGCCAGAAGCCGCCCAGGGCGGCGATCGGGAAATGCATCGTCAGCAGCCACGAGGCGAACACGGGGCCGGGTCGCAGGACCTGGACGAGCTCCAGCGGATACAGCATCGGGAGAAAGGCACAGCCCTCGTGAAGGAAGGGATTCCAGAACGGCCAGCGTCCCTCGCGAAGCGCGCCAACCATCACCTCGCGGAGCGGGTAATAGGTCAGCGTGAAGTCCCGGAAGAAGTAGGTCCGGTCGGGCCAGGCGGCCTCGAGGTTCGGGAGGAGCGAGACCAGGGCGGCTAGGGCCGGCAGCCATCGACCCTCCGCGCGGCTCACGACGCGCCCCGAAGCGCCGCCACGATCTGCCGGGCGGCCGCCTCCAGATCGGGCGCGTCGAGAAGGTACGAGATCACGGCCACGCCGTCGGCGCCGGCCGCCGCAACCTCCGCCGCGTTGGCGCGCGTGATGCCTCCGATCGCGACCAGCGGCCGGTCCACCGCGCCGCGCGCCGTGCGGAGGCCGTCGAGGCCCACGACAGGGTCGGGGTTCTGCTTCGTCCGCGTGGCGAACACCGGGCCGAACGCCACGTAGTCCACGGGCTCGGCGGCGGCGGCGGCGGCCTGGGCCAGGTCGTGCGTCGAGACGCCGACGATGGCGTTCGGGCCGACGATCGCGCGGGCGTCCGACGCGGCGAGATCCTCCTGGCCGACGTGGACGCCGGCGGCGCCCGCGATCCGCGCGACGTCCGCGCGGTCGTTGACGATCATGGGGACCCCGGACTCACGGGCCGCGGAGCCGGCCTCCCGCGCCAGCCGAACACGCTCCGCGTCGCTCCCGGACTTCGTCCGCACCTGCACGAGGCCCGCGCCGCCGCGACACAGGGCGCGCACCGCTTCCCCGAGCGGACGGCCCGCGAGGAGCTGCGTGTCGACGACGGCATAGAGGAAGGGGCGCGCGGGGAGGCGCGGCACGCCCGTCAGGAGGCGCGCCTCGCGACCTTGTAGCGCTCCATGAACTTCGTCGACAGGCGTCCGGCCTGGAAGTCGGGATCGTCGAGGATCTTCAGGTGGAGGGGGATCGTGGTCTTGATCCCCTCGACGACCATGACCTCGAGGCAGCGCCTCATGCGGGCGATGGCTTCCCGCCGGTCGCGGCCGTGGGCCATGAGCTTCGCCACCATGCTGTCGTAGTAGGGAGAGATCTCGGCGCCTTCGTGCGCGGCCGTGTCCACCCGCACGCCCGGACCGCCGGGAAGGTTGAAGGAGCGGATCGTGCCCGGCGATGGGGCGAATGTCTGCGGATCCTCGGCGTTGATCCGGCACTCGATGGCATGCCCGCCGAGGGCGATGTCCTTCTGGGCGAAGGACAGCGCCTCCCCCGCCGCGACCAGGATCTGCTCCTTCACGAGGTCCCTTCCGGTGACGAGCTCGGTGACCCCGTGCTCGACCTGGATCCGCGTGTTCATCTCCATGAAGTAGTAGTTCTCCTGGGCGTCGAGGAGGAACTCGATGGTGCCGGCGTTGACGTACTGCACCGCCGCGGCCGCCTCGACCGCCGCCCGGCCCATCCGGCGGCGCAGCCTGTCGGTCATGACCGGCGAGGGAGCCTCCTCGATCAGCTTCTGGTGGCGGCGCTGGATGGAGCACTCGCGCTCGCCCAGGTGCACGACGCTGCCCTTGGCGTCCGCCATCACCTGGATCTCGATGTGACGCGGGGCCTCGACGTACTTCTCGATGTACACGTCGGGCACGCCAAAGGCCGCCTGGGCTTCGGTCTGGGCGGCCTTGAAGGCGTTCTTCACCTCGGACGGCTCTCGTACGATCCGCATCCCCCGGCCGCCGCCGCCCGCCGAGGCCTTGAGGATCACGGGGAAGCCGACGTCGCGGGCGAGGGCTTCCGCCTTCTCGTCATCCTCGACCACGCCCGGCGAGCCCGGGATCACGGGAAGGCCGGCGCGCTGCATCGCCTTCTTCGCCCGGCTCTTGTCTCCCATCATCCGGATCGCCTGCGGCCCGGGCCCGATGAACTTGATGCGGCAGGCTTCGCAGATCTCGGCGAGGTAGCCGGACTCCGACAGGAAGCCGTAGCCCGGGTGGATCGCGTCGGCGCCGGTCACCTCGGCGGCGCTGATGATGGCCGGGATGTTGAGGTAGCTCTCGAGGCTCCGGGGCGGCCCGATGCACACGGCCTGGTCCGCGAAGCGCACGTGGAGGCTGTGGCGGTCGGCCTCCGAGTAGACGGCGACCGTCTTGATCCCCAGCTCCTTGCAGGCCCACATGATGCGGAGCGCGATCTCGCCGCGGTTGGCGATGAGGATCTTCTTGAACATCGCGTCGGCCTCAGGGCCGGATCGAGAAGAGGATCTCCCCGTACTGGACCGGCTGGCCGTTCTCCTTGTGGACCCTGACGAGCTCCCCGGCGGTCTCGGCCTCGATCTCGTTCATGAGCTTCATGGCCTCCACGATGCAGAGGACCTGGCCCACGCGGATCCGGTCGCCCACGTCGACGAAGGGCGGCGAGTTGGGGTCGGGCGAGCGGTAGAAGGTGCCCACGATGGGGCTCTTGACGGCGACGATTCCGTCGTCCACGACCTCGGCGGCCCGGGCCGGGCTCGCGGCGACGGGCGTCGCGACGGCGGCCGGCGGCGCCGCGGCGACCGAAGCGAGCGGGACCGAGGGCGCCACGATGTGCGCCCCGGGGGCCGCCTGATGGGCGGCCTTGCGCACGCGGACCTTGAGGTTGCCCTCCTCCAGCTCGAACTCCGCGATCTCGCGTTCGTCGAGGAGCTGCAGGAGCTGCTTGAGCTCTTCGAGGTTCAAGGCTCGCCAGTTTAGGGACGCCCCGGCGGGCTGTCAAACCTCACTGGAACTCCTGCTCCAGGGCGATGCCGGCCATGCGCAGGGCGAAGCGGGCCCGGCCGACGACGGCGTCCGGGTGCAGGGCGGCAAAGAGGAAATAGTCGGGCGTGATCGAGACGAGCAGGGCCGTCATCCTCTCGGTGTGGACGGCCAGCTCCCGCAGCTGCCCGAGCCCGGTGTCGGCGGCGGCCGTGAGGCTCGCGCGCAGGAGCGAGGTGTACTCCGCCGCCACGGCTTCCATGTTCGGGTCGGGCTGGATGACGAGCTTCTCGATGGGGATTCCGTCGGTGCCCATCACCATGAGCACCTGTGTCTCGGGCACCCTGAGCGCCACCCTCTTCAACGCTTCGCCGAAGCCCGTCACCCGCTCACCCCTCTCTTGGCCGCCGCCATCATCCCTTCGAGCTGCTTGATGGTGCGCCGCAGCGCCTCGCGTCGCCCCTGTCCGGGCGGCACCGACGCCGCGCCTGCCAGGTGGCGCTCGATTGCCTCGAGCTCGGTGAGGCGCGCCCGGGCGCGCTCGTTGGCGGGCTCGCGCTCGACGACCTGACGGTAGACCTCGATCGCCTTCCCAGCGTGGCCCTGGCTGAAGTAGAGCTCTCCGAGGGTCGGCGAGGCCAGCTCCACAGGAGCCGCCGCGGGTGCCGCGGCGGGGGGCGCAGCCGCGGCGGGGGCCGGAGGCGCCGGCGCGGCCGGCTCCGGAGCGAGGGGCACACGGGAAACCACCTCGATCGGTGCCGGCTGCTCCCGCGCCTCCGCCTCGAAGTCGACGAACTCCTGCTCCGCCTCATCCACGGCCGCGGGCGCGGCTTCGGGCTCCGGCTGGGGCGCTGCCACGCTGGGCGCGGGCGAGGACTCGACGGCGGGCTGCTCGATCCCGATCCTGGTCGTCGGAGCTTCGTAGGCGGCCTCGAGCTCGAAGGACTCCTCCGCCGCCACGAGCGGAATCGGCCTCGGCTCCGCCTCGACCACAGGGATCGGTTCGGCGACCGGAGCTGCCGCGACTGGCTCGGGCTCGGCAGGCGGCGGCGACGCCGGCGCCTGGCTGGGAGGAGCCGGCCGGGGCGCCGCGAGACGCGCCTCCACCGCTTCCAGGCGGCTCTGCACCTGCCTGTCCGAGGGCGCGAGGGCCAGCGTGGTCCTGTAGCGCGCCCGCGCGGCCTGCAGGTCTCCCAGGCCCTCGAGGCACTCCGCCAGCAGCCGGCTCGCCAGGATGTTGTCCGGCGCCGCCTTCAGGACGGCCTCGAACTCGGGGCGGGCGGCCGCCCGGTCCCCGCTGTCCAGGAGCGCACGGGCCAGCGTCATCCGCGCCGAGTGGTACGTGGGCTGCTTCTGGAGGCCGTCCCTGCAGACCCGGACCGCCTCGGCGAGCTCTCCCCCCTTCCGCAGCTCCTCGGCGAGCTGCGCAAACAGCCGCGAGCCAGGCTCCTTCTCCAGTCGCTTGCGGAGCTCGTCGATCCGGGAGTCGGCCAAGCGTGCCTCGCCTCGAAGTGCGAAGCGGCCCCGGGCTCGCCTCTCGGGCCCGGAGCCGCTCTCGGCGTCGGTCCTAGCTTACTTCACCTGACGCCGATCACCACCGAGCAGCTGTCGATCGCGCCGTTGTTGTCGGTCACGACGTGGGTCACCGGGTAGTTCCCCGCCCGGTTCCAGTGGTGCTCGGTGTCGGGCTTGTCCGTCTGGAAGCCGTCTCCGAAGTCCCAGAAGTACTGGACGATCCGCCCATCCTCGTCCGACGACGCCGTCCGGAAGCGCACCGTGAAGTTGGTCGGGTAGAAGCCGTTGTCCGGCGGGACCTCCGGGTCCACGCTGAAGGCGCAGTTCGGCGCCGTGTTGTCGAAGTTCTCCGGGAAGCGCCGCACCTCCGCCGGACGCAGCTGGATCGTCACCGACCGGTTGCCCTGCCCCTGGAAGTCCTCGCCGACCAGGCGCACCAGGATGTTGACCCGCTGGATGGCGGTAACGCTGATCCGCTCCGGCACGCGATAGATGACCTGCGCGATGCCGTTCGAGCCGGTCACTTCCGTCACCTGCGGCGCGGGAAACCGTACCGGCGCCGTCGACGACTGCACGGTCCCGAGGTCGACGTAGTTGAAGTTCTCGTCGGTCACCTGGAAGAACACGGCCCGGCCGCCCACCGGCCTGCCATCCGGTCCACGCACCGTGGCCTGCACCACAGCGAGGCTCACGGCGTCGGCGAGCAGGACGTCGGGGTTCACGGTCGCCACCAGGGAGAAGGCGTGGCCGGACGGGCCGGCCAGCTCGGGAATCTCCACTTCGTCGAGGCCGCAGCCTCCGAGGGCAGCCGCGAGCCCCAGCAGGAGGGCCCGCACGCCCGCCGCGCTGCTCGTGTTTCGGATCGACTGAAGGCTCATGGTCATGACTCCATTGCGGGGCTCGCGCCGCCTAGTTCCCGAAGTCCGCGAAGCTGATGGGGAGGTAGCCCGTGTCCGAAACGGCCTGCCCTGCGGTCGTCCGCCCGTGCAGGGTGATCTGGGCCGTCACGGTGAAGATGAACTGCCCGCCCCCCGTCCGCATGTTGCGGAGCGGCGGCTCGTCCTTCTGCTGGTGCCTCACGACGGTGAGCGGAATCGTGACGGTCTGGCCGGACGTCGCCACGTCGACGACGGTCGTCAGCCGCCCCGTGAACGGGTAGGGCACGTCCACCCCGGCGGTGTTCCGGCCGTCCGAGCGCGTGTAGCTCACCTCATAGCGCTCGACGAACACCGCCATCGCCACCTGGGGCACGTCGACGCGCGGGTTCTTCGGGCGGTTCGCGACGGTGACGTCGACGATGTCCGGCAGGATGGTGCGCACCTGGCCGTCGTCGAAGAACACGTCCGACTCGAGCAGCTCGCCGCCGTTGATGTCGACGATCCGGAAGATGACGTCGCCCTCGCTGTTCGTGACGTAGTCCTTGGCGCAGCCGGCGTGCGCCAGCACGAGCACCGAAAGGCACAGGAGAGGTGCGACCCTCATGATCTTCCTCCACGACTCTTGGCGATTGATGGAAGGACTGCGCATCGCCACCCTCACTTGATGATCCGCGGCGTGATGAAGAGCAGCAGCTCGTTGCTGTTGCTGGTCACGAAGCGGTTGCGGAACAGGTAACCCAGGATCGGGAGCTGCGAGAAGAACGGCGTCCGCTGCTGGGAGGTCTGCTCGTTGCTCTGGTAGATGCCTCCGATGACCGTGGTGGCCCCGTCGCGCACGAGGACGTTGGTCTTCGCGGACTGGGTGTTGATCGGCGGGATGCCGTTGACCAGGTTGGCGAAGTCGGCCGTGTTGTTCTGGACGTCGATGTTCAGGATCACGGTGCTCGCCTCGGTGATCTGCGGGGTGACCTTGAGCGTCAGCACGGCGTCCTTGAACTGGACGGTCACCGTGTTGTTGGCCACCGTCTGGATCGGGATCTGGACGCCCTGCTTGATCTCGGCCTCCTGGTTGTTCTGCGTCGTGACCTTCGGCGTCGAGAGCAGGCGGCCGCGGCCCTGGCGCTCCAGGGCCGTGAGGGCTGCATCGAGGTTGAAGCTGCCCAGGATGTTGCCGAGGGAGATGCCGATCGCGGAGTTGAAGCCCGTGGCGGGCAGGTTCACGGCGTAGCCGCGTCCGACGGTACCGACGCCGGCGGGAGCCGCCAGTCCCGCCTGGTTGGCCTGCAGACCGCCGCCCGGCACGCCTTGGCCATTCAGGATGATCGAGTGCGGGAACGACATGTTGGTCGTGTTCCCGAACTGCGGCGTCTGCTGGTTCAGGAAGCCCCACTGGATGCCGAGGTCGCGGGTGAAGTTGCGGCTCGTCACCACGATGCGCGCCTCGATCTCGACCTGCGGCGTCGCGCGGTCGAGGTCCGCGATCAGCTCCTTGGCCTTCTCGATGTTCACCGGAAGGTCCGTGATGATCATCGTGTTGGTCCGGTTGTCGAGGGTGATGTTCCCGCGGGCGGAGAGAGCCACCTTCTTGACCGTCGGCTCCATCTCTCCGGCCTTCGCGTAGGAGAGCGACTTCCGCCAGACGATCAGGTCGCCGGCGAGAGCGGCCTCCTCCTTGAGCTTCCTGAGGTCGGCCTCCTCCTTCTGGAGGTCGCTCAGCCGCGCGATGCGGATCACGTTGTCCTCGAGGGTCATGCCGAGGCCGTTGGTCTTCAGGATCAGGTCCAAGGCCTGATCCCAGGGCACCTCGGTCAGCTTGAGGGTGACCTTGCCGCTGACGCCCGGGTTCACCACGACGTTGAGACCGCTGATGTCGGCGAAGAGCCGGAAGATGTCCTGCAGATCGCCGTCCTTGAAATCGAGGCTGATCGGGTGGCCCGTGAACTTCTTCTCGGCGGGTCCCACGGTCCTCGGCTCGAAGATCTCGGTCGTGGGCGTGACCTGCAGCGGCTCGGGAAGCGGCGGGAGCGCGAGGGCCGGCGGGTTCGAGACGACCGCCGCCTTGATGGAGACGGGTGTCGCGGCGAGCGCGACCGTAGGCGCCGCGGCCGGCGGCGCCTCGGCGCGAAGGGCTGCGAGCGGGGCGGGCTTCGGCTCGCGGCCCTCGCCGAACACGATCTTCACTCCGTCGCGGGCTTCGACCAGCTGGTAGGGTGCGCGGCTCTCGAGGTCCAGGACGAGGCGGGCGACGCGCGGCGCCTGGGCGCTGAACTGCGCCAGCCGGATCCTCTTGACCGGGCCCTGGGCTACGTCGAGAGCGCGGACTGGGGCGCGGCTGATCACGTCCTTGAAGTCCACCACGAGCCGATCGGGGTTGCCCAGGAAGAAGTCCTGGTAGCGGAGCTTGCCGTCGGCTCTCACCGTGACGGCGAGCTGGCCCTCTTCGAGCGCCTGCGAAACGCCGACGATCTTGGTCGCCGGTCCGGCCGGCGCCGCGGGTGCGGGCTCCTTCACCTCCACCGGGGGCGCGGGCTCGGGGGCCGGGACCTCAGCCGGCGTCTCGGCGGCGGGCGTGGGCTCGGACGGCTGGGCCGGCGGCGCGGCGGGCGGCTCGGGGCGGACCTCGGCCGTCTCGGCGGGTCGCTCGAACACCAGGTTCAGCGCCTGGCCCTTCGAGTAGATCTGATAGGGAACCAGGCTGGCCAGCCGCACCTCGACGCGCGTCAGGCTGCGGCCGTCGGCCCGAGCCAGCGGCGTCACGCGCAGCGATTCGACCTCGCGCGTGCCCACGCTGATCCGCGAGGGAACCTTCGACGCGTCCACCTCGGGGATGTCGACCACCAGGGTCAGCGGGTCGGGGCTGTAATAGGTGTACGCGATCGGCCCGCTGGACGCGATGGTGATGCGCGTGGAGCGGCCGGTGCTCTCCTGGCTGATGTCGGAGAGAACCGCCGCGCCGTCTTCGGCGGACGCGGACGACCCGGCGGAGGCGAGGACGCAGGCCGCCGCGAGGACCGCCCAAGCGAGCTTGGCTCTCATTGCCTAGCCTCCTCGGTCGGATAGAGGGACTTCTTGATCTCACGCACCCTCACGGGCGACAGCGGGTCGGTGACCTCCTGCCGGAAGGTGACGGTGGCCGCGTCGATGGCGGTGATCTCGCCGTCGTACATGCGCTGGCCGACGTTGACGAAGTAGGACTTGCCGTCAGTGCCCTGGAACATGGCGATGAAGCCGGGCCGTTCGGCCGAGCCCGCGCCCGGGCCGCTCGTGCGCACGATGCCCTTGAGCGCGACCTCCTGGATGAGGAAGCCCTCCATTCCGGGGGGCCGCTGGCCGGCCGCGCCCTGCGGCCCGACCGGCTTCAGGAGGCTGACGAAGGGGTCGCGGCGCCCCTGCGGGTTGTAGGTGTAGCCGCCCGGCTGGGGGGCGACTTCCTGCTCCAGGATGCGCTGGATCGTGTCGCTGGACTGGGGGGTCTCGGCGGCCCCCTGCGCCCGCGCCGCCGTCGGAAGCAGCGCGAGAGCCGCCAAAAGCGCGAAGCCGCGGCGCAGGTTCATGGCGGAGCTCCTCATGGCTTCTTGGCTCCCGGAGCTCCTGGAGCCGGGGTGGCCTCCACGTAGACGAAGGTGGTGGCGACGCAGGAGACCGCGATGGTGTTGCTGGGCTTCGGGTTGTTCTGGGCCTTGATCTTGACGTTGCCCACGTTCACGAGACGCGACAGGCGGCTCACGCGGTCGAAGAAGAGACCGAGGTTGTGGTAGCTGCCCTCGACGTCGACGTTGATCGGCCACTCCTGGTAGTACTCGGTGGGCTGCTGCTGCTGCCCCGGTTTCGGCTGCTGCTGCCCCGGCTTCGGCGAGGGCTGCCCCTCGATGGGGAACTCCTTGTTCACGGTCTGGCCGGGTGTGAAGTTGCGGATCAGGAGGTTGGACTGCGCGGCCAGGTACTGCACCTTCTTCATCAGCTCGGGCGTTTCCTTGTCGGCCGGCAGGATGCGCTTCAAGGTCTCGAGCTTGGCCTCGCGGAGCTGCACCTCGCGCTGGAACTCCTGGAGCTTGTTGGCCGTCACCTCGAGGTTGCGGATGTCGGCCTGGAGCTCCGACAGCTGCTTGCTCTTCGCCTCCGCCTGGGTCACGAGGTCGTTGTGGACGAAGTAGTAGTAGCCGCCGAACAGCAGCGCGCCGGTCACCAGGCCGACGCCGAGCTGGCCGGCCACGGGAAGTCGTGTGAGGGCGTTGTCGGCCATCGCGCTCTCCTAGGGCTTCGCCGGCGGCGCCGCCGCGGGGGCCCCCGTGCCGGGCGCCGCGGCAGGCTCCGGTGGGGCCTGTGGCTTGAAATCCGCCGAGAGCTGGAACGTGATCACGTTGTTGCTCTCCTTGCTCGACACGAGGTCGACGCGCGGGAACCAGCCGCTCTTCTGCAGGTTGGCGATGAAGTCGGCGACGGCCGTCAGGCCGTTCGCCTCTCCGCTCAGGGTGATTCGATTGGCGGCCTGGTCCATGCCCGTGAGCCAGACGAAGTCCGGCAGGCCCTTCGAGATCTCGTCCAGCATGTGGACGGGGCCCGACTGCTGCGCCTTGAGCTGCTCGATCAGCTTGACCTTCGCGTCGAGGATGCGCTTGCGCTGCAGGAACTGCTCGACCTGCACCTTGATCGCCTGCAGCTCGTTCTGGCGCTTCTTGGCCGCCGCGATCTTGTCGTCGAGCTCCTTGATCTCGCTGGTCTTCCACCACCACAGGCCGGCCGCGGCGAAGGCCGCGCCGCCCGCGAAGAGGCCGAGGATGAGGTAGGCCTGAACGGCTCCCGGCGCCCCGGCGGACACCGACTTCTTCTTGGCCTCGGGCTTGTCGGCCGCCAGCAGGTTGATGCGGATCATCGGTCGCCCATCCTGCGGACCGCGAGCCCGACCGCGATGGCCGCCGAAGGCCCGACCTCGGCGATGAAGTCGGGGTCGAAGTCCCTCGGGTTGTAGGTGACGTTGTTGAAGGGGTTCATGATCTCCACCCCCGCGTCGAAGCGCTCGGCGATCAGCTCGCGGAGCCCCTGCACCTTCGAGGTGCCCCCGGACAGGAAGACCCGGTCGATGCGGTCCTCCTGGCTCGTGGCCTTGAAGAAGTCGAAGGTCTTCTGGACCTCGAGGGCGATGTTCTCCGAGACCGCCTGCAGGATCGGCGGCAGGTTCTCGACCGCGGCGCCCTCGACCCGGCCGCCCCGCTTCAAGGACTCGGCCTGCTCGAAGGACAGGTTCAGATCCTTCTGGATCGCGTCCGTGTACTGGTTGCCCCCGACCGCGATGTCCCGGTTGAAGACCGAGGCGCCGCCCTTCACGATGTTGATGTTCATGACCGACGCACCTACGTTCAGGAGCGCGATCACCCGGCCCGGGTCGCTGCCGTAGTTGATCTCGTAGCAGTTCTGGAGCGCGAACACGTCGACGTCCACGATCGCCGGCGTCTTGCCGGCCTGGCTGATCACCGAGGTGTAGTCCGAGATCTTGTCCTTCTTGCAGGCGACGAGGAGCACGTCCATGTTGCCGCCCCCGCCCCCGCCGTCGATCACCTCGTAGTCGATCGCCACGTCCTGGATGTCGAAGGGGATGTACTGCTCGGCCTCCCAGTGGATCGACTCCGAGAGCTCCTCTGGGCTCATCTGGGGAAGGCTGATCTTCTTCACGATGACCGCGTTCCCCGACACGCCGACGCAGACGTCGCCCGTCTTGATCTTCTGCTGCTGGAAGAGCCTCTGGATGGCGTCGATCACGGCGCCGGAGTCCATGATGGCTCCGTCCACGATCGCCTCCGGGGGCAGCGCCTCGACGCCGATGTTCACCAGCTGGTATTCGGCCCCGCCCTTGCCTCCGGTCTTGAGCTCGACGGCCTTCACCGCGGCCGAACCGATGTCGAGCCCGACCAGCCCTTTCTTCCCGCCGAGTCCGAACAAGCCCACGGGCGCTCTCCCGGTTAGTGGCCCCTACGGTCCGCCATCCCTCTATCTCTTCGGCCCGCCGCGACCCCCTCTTTTTTGGAACCGTGGCGAGATACGTAGTTACGAAAAAGAGTTAAAGTGCTTCCTCAAGCTAGCAAAGGCGGATACGCGTGTCAAGCAGAAAATGAGGGTCCTTCGACTAAGTGATTGCCCGCACAGGGCTCCCCTGTATCTTGGACCCCTTTGGACGGGGCCACAAGCCGTGGGGCGCCCCTAGAACCGGATCTTCACGTTCGGGTCGTCCTTGGCCAGGATCGTGTCGATGAACCGGACCTGGTGGGGGACGGTCGTCATCAACAGCGTCTCCGTGCGGATCCCCTCGCCGAAGAAGCGGACACCCTTGAGGAGGTTCCCGTCGGTGACACCCGCGGCGGCGAAGATCACGGTCTTGCCCGGCGCGAGGTCCTCGGTTCCGTACACCTTGTTGATGTCGGAGATGCCCATCTTCCTCAGCCGCTCCTGGTCCGCGGGCTTGGTGAGGACCAGCCGGCCCTGGATCTCGCCGTTGAGGCAGCGCATCGCGGCCGCGGTGAGCACGCCCTCGGGGGCGCCGCCCGTGCCCATGACCGCGTGCACGCCGGTCCCGACCACGGCAGCCGTGATGCCGGCGGAGAGGTCGCCGTCGCCGATCAGCTTGATGCGCGCTCCGGCCTTGCGGATCTCCGCGATCAGCTTCTCGTGGCGCGGCCGGTCGAGGACGATCACGACCAGATCGGTGACGTCGCGGCCCAGGGCCCTGGCGATCGACTTGAGGTTCTCCTCGACGGGGGCCCCGATGTCGACCTTGCCCTTCGAGGACGGCCCCACGACCAGCTTCTCCATGTAGATGTCGGGAGCGTTCAGGAGCCCGCCCTTCTCCGAGGCGGCGAGCACGGCGATGGCGTTGGGCGCCCCGGTCGCGCACAGGTTCGTGCCCTCCAGGGGATCCACGGCGATGTCGACGGGATCGTGGCCCGCGCCCCGGCCGACCTTCTCGCCGATGTAGA
>DASSJI010000017.1:0-2580 GCA_035691285.1 Vicinamibacteria bacterium
GGCGGCCCGCGTTGCTGCTGGTGGCGCTGGCAGCGACCTTCTCGCGGAGCTGGTTCGCGCTCGGCGCAGGGTGGCTGATCGCACGAGCGCTGCTCGAGCGCCCGCGCCGAGTTTGGCGGTTGGGGCTATCAGCCGCGCTGGTACTGGCCTACGTGGCGGTGTCCCATGTCGGCCTGGTCTGGAGCGAGAAAGACAGGCGCGCGCTCAGGCTTCACGTGGGCGGCCCTCCCCTCGCGTGCCTGGGCTCGGACGGGGGAGCGCCCTGCGTCTATGCGACGGTTTACCGCTTCACCAAGGCCGCCAGCCTCGAGGCGATCGCGCGGACCTGGCCCTGGGGCGTCGGTCCAGGCAGACAGCCTGAGTTCGAGGCGCAGCTCAAGACCGAGGGCCTCTACCCCGGCGACATGCCAGCCTACCGCCCGCACAGCTCCTATACGGGGGTGCCGGCCGAGTACGGAGCCGCGGGGCTCGTCGGCCTGGTCGTGTTCGGGGCAGGCGTCGTCGTGACGACGCGAAGCCTGCTGCGCCGTGGGGGCGAGGAGCGCGTGTTCGCGGCCCGGGCGGCAGGGGCGCTGGCCATGATCGCGATCGAGGCGCTGACCACCGACGTCATGCACTTCCGGCACCTGTTCTGGCTGGTCGCGGTGGTCGGCGCGCACGCAGCGAACGGTAAGCAAGAGAGCCACCCTCGACCGGAGTAGTCCGGAGCGTGGGCAAACTCGAGTATGCCCTTGGGCATGCCCCCTGTAATACGCTCGGCGTGTGAAGATCGGCGTGTCGCTGCCCGAGGATCTGATCGCTTTCGCGGATCGGGAGGCTGGTCGGCGAGGAACGTCCAGGTCGGGGCTGCTCGCTCGCCTTCTCGAAGCCGAGCGCGTCCGCGAGCAGACCCGGCGCTACCTCGACGAGCACGGCTGGGACGTCACCGAGAACGAGGAGGCCTGGAGGCGATACCAGAAGCGCCGCATGGCCGAGCAGTACAGTGACGACGAGTGGTGAGCCGCTCCCTTGCCGCGGCGAGGTGTGCTGGACCGAGCGGCGACGCGCCTCTCGAAGGCGTCGGTCGCCAATGTCTACGACGTCCAGAAGGTCGTGCGCCAGGACTTCCTGGAGCGCGTGGCGGCGCTGCCGACCGCCGCGCTGCGCGAGGTCGATCAGGGTCTCAGGCTGGCGCTCGAGCTTTGAGGTGTCGGCCAGCGGCTATTCCGTCCGGGTCGCCCGGACGAACGCCAGCAGGTCGTCGAGATGGTTGCGCAGCACGTCCTCGAGGACGCCCAGGTCGACGTCCTGGTAGCCGTGGACGATGACGTTCCGGAAACCCGCCATGTCGCGCAGCGTCGCCGCCAGCTCGCGCGACACTCGCCCCGCCTTGGCGAGGAGGTCGAAGAGCTCGCGGTTCGTTTCGGGCTCGCCTAGGCGATCGTCGGCCACGATGTGGGAGGCCACGTCGAGGGCCGCCTGGATCGCGACCTGCAGCGTGTGCTCGACGAAGCGCTCCTCCCGCACGTCGGTGCGCAGCGCCTCCGGCCGTGCGAGGGCGCGGAGCTGGCTGATACAGGTCTCGATCAAGGCGAGCTTCTTGGCGACGAGGGCCGGATCGGTCACGCCGGCATCCGGCGGTAGAGCCGCCGGATCGGCTCCATGTCGAAGTACTCGTTGCGCGCCTGGACCTCGAAGCGCAGCCGCGCCGGCCGGTCGCGGTCCAGCACGACCACGCCGTCGCGGAGCACGCGATGCACGAGGTCGCTCGGGGCGGAGTTGAGCACGACCACCTGCACGGGCCGGCGGAGGACGGCCTCGACCGTCGATTCCAGTGCGCGGGCCGTGCTGAGCAGCCTGGGCTCCGGCCGCCGGGCGAGCAGCACGGCGATATCCACGTCGCTCTGTGCGCGCGCCGAGCCACGCGCCTGGCTGCCGTAGAGGTAGGCAGCGACGACGTCGTGTGGAGCCGTCGCGAGGACCGCCCTCAGGGTCTCGAGGATCGCGTCGCGCGCAGAGCTCATCGTGCTCGATCATAAGGCCGGGCAGGCGCGGCGGCGACCGCCCCGGCCGGCTCAGCCCTTGAGGAACGCGGCGGCGAGCGGACGGTCGAAGGTCTTGAGCTGAGCGGCCTTCCGTCTCTTGCAGCAGCTCAGGTGGAGCAGGTCGCGAGCCCCGAGCGCCGGGTGTCGCCTCACCAGCACGCGCGCGAAGTGAACGTCCTCCGCGTCGACGGGCCAGACCACCGGGATGCACGAGTCGGCGAGATGCAGCGCGGCATCCAGCGTCTCGAGGCGCCCCACGGGAAGGTACGCGTGGAGCAACTCCTGAAGCACCTCTGCGGATGTCGCCAGAGCCTCCCTCCGCGACAACGCCCCGTCGAAGAAGGATCGCGCCTCGCCACGAAGGGGATGCGCCCGGCCGACGGCGTACATGATCACGTTCGTGTCGACGAAGATCACGTGCCGCTCGCCCCGGAGCGCTTCGAGCGCTCGATCACGTCCTGGTGCTCGCGCCAATCGGGCTCGCGTCCCTTCTCGCGGGAGTCACAGCGGGCGAAGAAGCCGCGCAGGTCCTTCGTCGTGGCCAGCCGGCGCCCGG
>DASSJI010000018.1:0-2184 GCA_035691285.1 Vicinamibacteria bacterium
CTTCTCGAAGAGCGCGTTGCCGTACTCGCTCCGGTTCGCCTTGCGGACCTCGCCGCCGAGCATGTGGCTCATGAGCTGCATGCCGTAGCAGATCCCGAGCACGGGAACGTCCAGGGAGAAGACGCCGGGGTCGCAGCGCGGGGCGCGCCGCTCGTGGACGCTGTCCGGTCCGCCCGAGAGCACGATCCCGCGCAGCGGCCGGGCCCGCAGCGCCGAAGGCTTCGTGCCCGGCGGCAGGATCTCCGAGTAGACCTGCATCTCGCGGAAGCGGCGCGCGATGAGCTGCGTGTACTGCGATCCGAAGTCGAGGATCGCGATCGTGTCTCGCTCCATGCCTCGTCGAAGGCGCGGATTATACCGCCGGGGTGCGATGGTATAGTTCCGCGCGGCTTGAGGAAGCGCGCCCTCGTCCTCCTGTTCGCCGCTTCCCTCGCCTGCTCCCGCCGCCTCGCCACCCCTCCCGTGCTCTTTCCAGTGCAGCAGTCCTGGAAGGCCGTCGCCGACGCAGGATTGCTGCCCCCTCTCGTCACGGACGGCGAGCGCCTGTTCTGCGCCCGCGGCGACGGCTCCGTCGAGGCGCTGGCCCTCGACGGCGGCGGGAGCCTGTGGAGGGCCGCGCCCGGCCAAGGCTGGCTGAGCGCGGCCCAGGGCGCCCTGGTCCTGCGGCGCGAGGACGGCACGGTGCGCCGGCTCGATCCCGCGACGGGCGCCACGCTCTGGACGACCGCCACGGCCGTCGCCGGCCGGGCGCCCGTCCTCATCGAGGGCGAGCAGGTGTTCGTGGGCGGCGCCGGCCTCGTCGCCCTCGCCGCGAGCGACGGCCGGCTCCTGTGGAGGGCGACCGACGGCGCCGACGCGACCACGGCGCCCGCCGTCTCGGGCGCGCGGCTCTTCGTCGGGGAGGAGGACGGCACGCTGCGCTGCCGCGACCGCGCGACAGGGCTCACGCGCTGGACGCTCGCCACGGGCTCGGCGCTGCGCGCCCCCGTCCTTCCGAACGGCGACCGTCTGCTCGTGGGGACCAGCGACGGCCGCTTCCTGGCGGTGTCGCCGGACAAGGGCCACGTTCGCTGGCGCTGGAAGCTGGGCGCCGACGTGGCCGACGTGGCCGTGGCGTTCGCCGAGGACGTCGTCCTGTTCACGAGCTACGAGAACGTGCTCTACGCCCTCGACCGCGACAACGGTCACCTGCGCTGGCGGGCGCCGCTGCCCTCGCGTCCGATCTCGGCTCCCTTGCTGATCGGAAGCGCCGCCGTGGTCGCGTGCCAGGAGCTCGAGGTGGTCGCCTTCGACGCGCGCACGGGCCGGCGGCTGGGCGCCGCCACCGTGCCGGCGGAGATCCGCACGCCCCCCGTGTTCGCCCGCGACCGCCTGTACCTCGGGCTCCGCGACCGCTCTGTCCTGGCGTTCAGCCTCGACCTGACGCCCTCCGCCGAGGTGAAGCTGCCGCCGGGGCCGCGACCCACGCCGAAGCCCGTCACCCCGGCCCGGGGCCGCGAGCGAGACCAGGGTCCGCTTCAACAGCCTCAACTGCCTTGACTTCGATCCGACCGTCGTTAAACTAGCGGCGCCTCTGACGAGACCGCTGCGCGAGGTCTTCCTTCGCGCGGTTTTCCTGATATTGAAGAAGCGAACCTGGAGAGGAGACGATCGATGGCGATGAAGCCCCTGGCCCGCATGATGGCGGGCACCCTCCCCCTCGTGATTGGGGCCTGCGGCGGTGGCAGTCAGCCGACCGCGCCGCCGGCCACACAGGCTCCGGCGGCCGCCGCGCCGGCCGCGCCCGCGTCGGGTGCCACGGCCTCGGTGGCCGGGAAGATCACCTTCGAAGGCACGGCGCCTGCCGCAGAGAAGGTGAAGCTGACCGCGGACCCGAAGTGCGCCGCGATGCACAAGGAGGGGCTCGAGCGGCAGGCGATCAAGGTCACGGACGGCGGCCTGGCCGACGTCCTCGTCTACGTCAAGAGCGGCGCCCCGGCCGCTCAGGCGCCTCCCGCCGAGCCCGTCATGCTCGACCAGAAGGGCTGCGACTATGCGCCCCACATGCTGGCGATGGTGGCGGGCCAGAAGCTCAAGATCCGCAACAGCGACGACACGCTGCACAACATCCATCCTCGCCCGAAGGAGAACCAGGAGTTCAACATCGGCCAGCCGCGCCAGGGCATGGAGTCCGAGAAGAGCTTC
>DASSJI010000019.1:0-47860 GCA_035691285.1 Vicinamibacteria bacterium
CACGAAGACGGGCGTGCCGAAGAAGACCCCGCTCCCGCGAGTCGCTGTCGAGGCGTTGAAGGGCCTTCCGAGCTTCGGGGTCGACGACTACGTGTTTCCGTCGACGCCGACCGCGAAGTGGCCGGATCCGAAGAAGCCGTATCGGTGGGACATGGGCAAGCCGTTCCGGGCGCTCGTCCGGTCGCTGGGAATCGACGACGTCCGCCTCCACGACCTCCGGCACACCGGACCTTCCGTGCTGTTGATGCAGGGGATTCCTGGCGATGTGGTCCGGAAGATCACGGGCCACCGTTCACGCGAGCTCGAGCGCTACCAGCACCTCTCGCCGCTGTTCCGGGCACAAACAGTGGACCTGATCGCTCAGGTCCTCCTCGGTAGCACACCCACTGCACACTCGGCCTCCGACGAGGAGGAGGCCGACGTTAAGTTGTTCAAGGATGGCGGGGTGGACGGGACTCGAACCCGCGACCTCCGACGTGACAGGCCGGCGTTCTAACCAGCTGAACTACCACCCCGCGAAGGTGGCGTGCCGCGGGGGCCTATCAGCGTCGAACCTGGTTGGTGGGCGGTGCAGGATTCGAACCTGCGACACCCGGCGTGTAAGACCAGTGCTCTACCGCTGAGCTAACCGCCCGGCGAGAAAGCGGATCTTAGTCGACCGCGGGCAAGTGTGTCAAACCTACCATCCCCGAACGCGGCGGCGCCTGTAGCGCTCGTCGTCCGACCACCAGGTCTCCCGGGCCGACGGCCGCCGCGACTTCTGCGCGAAGAGCGACACGAACGCGAAGCCGGCGGCGAAGCCGCCGATGTGGGCCCACCACGCGACGCCGCCGCCCTCGCTCGGCGCCGCCAGGCTCAGGAAGCCGGAGAAGAACTGCTGCACGAACCAGATCCCGAGGAAGAACACCGCGGGGACCTGGACCAGGTCCGTGAAGATCCCCAGAGGGATCAGCATGACCACGCGCGCCGTCGGGTAGAGCGTGACGTAGGCCCCCAGCACGCCGGCGATCGCACCGCTGGCGCCGATCGACGGAACCGCGGACCTCGGGTCCGCCCAGATGTGCGCGTAGGCCGCGGCCCAGCCGGTCAGCAGGTAGAAGACGAGGTAGCGTCCGTGCCCCATGCGGTCCTCGACGTTGTCGCCGAAGATCCAGAGATACAGCATGTTCCCCAGAAAGTGCAGCCAGCCTCCGTGAAGGAACATGCTCAGGAGGATGCGCAGGCCCAGGTCCGGCGAGAGCGTCGTCTCGACGATCTCCAGCGGTCCGAGCGCCCCGTCGTGCCCCGTGTAGAGCGCCGGGATCACGGCCGAGCGCATGAAGAACCGGGGCAAGCCCTCCCCCATCCCCAGCTCCGCCAGAAACAGGAGCGCGTTGATGGAGATCAGCGCGTAGTTCACGAAGGGGACGGTGCGGGACGGGACGTCGTCGCGGAGCGGGATCATGAGCCGCTCATCGCCCGGCCGTTCAGCGATCCGCCGGCTCGACGGGCCGGCGCCGTCGGCGGCGGTGGCGCCGCCGACCCCGCGCGGAGGGAGGCGCGGGGACGGTCTCCGTCGGAGCGCCTGCGAAGGGGGGCGCAGGCACGTCGCCCAGGTCCAGGCTGCGCCAGTAGGCCGCGAGCTCCTGGCCCTCGAGCCCACCGTGGATCTCGAGCCAGCGCACCGAATCGTCGAAGTACGGCCGAGAGGCGAGCGTGTGCCTCACGCCGGGCGAGCGGTGCACCTCGGCGAGGCGTCGCTGCGCGACGAGGATGAGGCGCAGCCGGTCGAGATCGCGCCGCGCGAAGGGCAGCGCCAGCGGCGGGGGCGGGCCGGGGGCCAGCGGCTCCTCCGCCTCACCCAGGACGGCCAACTCTCCCGCCACGTCGTCGGACGGGCCGGGCGCGGCGGCGCCGTCCTCGGGCGCCGACCTCGACGGCGCGGGCCGGCGCAGAGGCACACCGAGCGGCACGAGCAGCGTGCCGAGCAGGATCGGGTTGGTGAGCTGTTCGACCGTGGCCAGTCCCGCGTTGCGGTGCTCGTCGAGGCGGCCCAGGCTGCCGAGGAGCGGCGCGCCGTCCCGGGCGAGGGCGCGGTCGGCCTCCGGAAGCAGGTAGGCCAGGAGGCCATGGTCGTGGAGCGCCTGGAACGTCCGCCGTGACGCGCCCGCGCGCAGGATCTTGTAGAACTCGTCGAGGATCCGGGCCGAGCTCGACTTCACGATCTCGCCGCGGAGGGCGCGCATGGCCTCGACGGTGTCGCGGTCGATGGTGAACTCGAGGCGCGCGGCCAGAGCGATGGCCCGCAGCATGCGCACCGGGTCCTCCCGAAAACGCACGGCGGGATCGCCGATGGTGCGGATCACGCGCGCGTCGAGGTCTTCGAGGCCGCCGACGTAGTCGATGACCGAGAAGGTCGCGATGTCGTAGAAGAGCGCGTTCACCGTGAAGTCGCGCCGGAAGGCGTCCTCCTCGGGCGTGCCGAAGGCATTGTCGCGACGCACGAGGCCGTCGGCCTCGTCGGCCTCCGCCTGGCGCCTGAAGGTAGAGACCTCGATCACCTTGCGGCCGAAGCGCACGTGACACAGCCGGAAGCGCCTGCCGATGACGAAGCAGTTCCGGAACAGGCGCTTCACCTGCTGCGGGTTCGCGTCCGTGCCGATGTCGAAGTCCTTCGGCTTCCGCCCGAGGAGCAGGTCTCGCACGCCCCCGCCCACGAGGTAGGCCTTGAAGTCGTGGCTCTTCAGCCGGTAGAGGACCTTGAGGGCGTCCGGATCGATGCTCCGGCGAGACAGCGTGTGCTCGGAGCGCGGGAGTATGCGGGGGGCCATGAGGAGCGCGGCGGAAACGAGCCGCGGTGCTAGTGTAGCACCCCGATGCCGGCGGCTCCGGAAGCGACCCCTCGCGTTCCGAGCCGCGGCCGACTCGAGTACGTGGACTGGCTCCGCGGCTTCGCGGTGCTCCTCATGATGCAGACCCACGCCTACGACGCGTGGCTCGCACCGGAGGCGAAGCAGACCGTCTTCTTCAAGTGGAGCCGCCTGGCGGGAGGCTATCCGGCCCCGCTGTTCCTGTTCCTCGCCGGCCTGTCCCTCGCCCTCCTCGCGGAGGCGCGCTTCCGGAACGGGACGGCCGCGCCGGCGGTGCGGCGGGAGCTGGCGAGGCGCGGCCTCGAGGTGCTGGTCTGGGCCGCGCTCTTCCGCCTCTGGATGTTCACCACCGGCGGGTTCGCGAAGCCCGTCGATCTCCTGCGCGTCGACGTCCTCAACTGCATCGGGCTCTCGATGCTGCTCGTGGGTTCGCTGGCGCTGACGGCTCGCAGCCCACGGCGGCGCACGCTCCGCACGGCGCTGCTCGGAGCCCTGGTCGCGGTGCTCACGCCCCTGGCGTGGGACCTGCCGTCACCGTCCTGGATCCCCTTCTGGTTGCGCGGCTACTGGAGCGGACGCGCGCCGGGCGCGTTCTTCCCGCTGTTCCCGTGGGCGGGCTTCACCGCCGTCGGCGCAACGGTCGGCCTGCTGCTCGGACGGGCCCGGCAGCAGGGACGCGAGGCGGCCCTCGTGGCCGCATTGGCCTCGGGCGGCGCCGCCGCCATCCCCCTCGCGCTGCTCCTCGACCGCCTGCCCGACGTCTACCCGCGCTACGACTTCTGGTGGACGAGCCCCAACTACTTCCTGGTCAAGGTCGGCATCCTGCTGCTGGTCGTGGGCTTTGCCTATGCCTGGAGCCGGATGCCATGGGCCGCCATGCCGAGCCTGCTGCGTCAGCTCGGCCGCACGAGCCTCCTGGTGTACTGGGTGCACATCGAGATCGTCTACGGCGGCATCGTCGCGCGCGGCATCAGGGGCTCCTTGAGCGTCCTCGAGGCGAGCCTCGCCCTCGTCACGTTGACGGCGGCGATGCTGCTCGTCTCGCTGGCCCGGACTCGGAAGTGGCGCGCCACGTGAAGGCTTCGTCGGCCAGGAACGCCGCGCTCAACAGGTAGGCCAGCACCAGCGCCTGCGGCTCCTGGCCGCCGGCCGTGGTGATCAGCACGGGCAGCGGCAGGGCGCCGACCGCGACGCTCCCGACCACCAGCAGCGCGGGGCGGCATCGCCGCCGGAGCACGGCCAAGGCTGCGAGGGCCGGCAAGGGGATCAGGAGTACGGCGATCGGCAGCTCGACCTGGGCCGCGCCGAGGCCGAAGAAGTCGGCGGTCGCGACGTAGGTGTAGTACTTGTCCATGACGCCCTCGTTCGCGGTCGTGCTCGGCGCGAGGAACACGCCGTCGCGCGGCGTCCAGGGCGCGAGCTTCGCCTGGCTCAGGGCCCCTCCCAGCCGCCTCCAGAGGATCGCGGCGTACCAGAGCGGGTCCTGGCGGACGTGGCGGAGGACCTCGTCGCGAAAGAAGCTCTCGGAGCGCGTCGTCCACAGCTTCTCGCCTCCGGCGAGGCGCAGGGCTTCTCTCGCGGCGGCGTCGGACCAGGCATGGCCCTTTTCGCGATCGAAGTCGCCGAGGCCTTCCCAGAGCGGCTGCCACACGTCGTTCTGCTGCGAGCGCTTCATCAGCGGGTAGGGCAGCAGGAACGCCGCCGCCAGCGCCGCAGCCAGGGTCGCCCGTCGCCGTCCGGCGGGCAGCACGCGCCGCGCGCCGACGACGATGGCGAGCAGGAAGGCCGGCAGCAGGAGCCCCACCGAGCTGCGGCACGCCGCCGCGCCCGCGAACGCCGCGGCCGCCAGGAGCGCGCGCGCGCCGAGCCCGCGCGCGGAGGGGTTCGGCCGCAGCGCAGCGTACGTCGCCAGCGGCACCGCGAGCGCCACGCCGATCAGGTAGAAACCGACGGGATAGCGCGTGAGCGCGAGCGCCTCGACGAAGTAGCTCGACAGCCCCAGGAGCGCGACGAAGACCGCGCCCGCGATCGCGTATCCGGCGCGGCTCAGCTCCCACGCGGTCCAGGCCAGGACGGGGGCGCAGCACAGGGCGCCGAGCCACGCGATCAGGAACGGCGCGATCCCGCCCGTCGCCTGGAAGGCCAGACCCAGCAGGCGGCCTCGGCCGTGGTCGTCGTAGGGCTTGGGGACGGGCTCGAGCCGCTCGCGCAGGAAACCGCGCGCCGGCAGGGTGCGCCAGAACTGCCACGGCCGGATTCCTTCGGCTCGGACGCGAAGGACGACCCAGCGGCGACAGGCCTGGTCGGCGTCGAGGCCGTCGGCAGTGGAGTATCGCGGGGGCTCGGCCTCCGGCAGCGGGTGCCTTGCGTCGAGGTAGGTGTCGATGCCCACCGCGAGGTCGCTCCAGAGCCGCCGGTACGCTCCGAGCTGCGCCAGGTCGAGCTCGCGCGTGGCGGCTGCCGTCGCGAGCAGCAGCCAGGCGGCGCCCGCGAGGCCGATCCAGAGGCCGCGCCGCTCCGGCCCTCTCACTCGGCCGGCTCGATCCGTACCCGGCCGCCGTGCCGCGACGCCCGGAAGCGTCGGCCCTCGGGGAACAGGCCCGGGACACGGAAGGCCGGCAGCGGTCGGGAAGGGTCGCGCACATAGGCCTCTCCCTCGGCCCGCAGCGCGCCGATGAAGAGCAGCTCGCGCCACTTCAGCTCGGGGATGGAGAAGCCGCCGCCGTCGATGAGCACGTCGGCGAAGGGGGAGAGATCGTCCACGCTCAGCCCCCTCGCATCTTGCGGGCCATGTGCTCGAGGAGCCGGACCTCCTTCGGCGTCAGGTCCGCACGCTCGAACAGGGCGCGCCACTCGAGGAAGTAGCCGTCGGCGTTCGCCTCGGGCAGCGCCCGGCGCGCGAGCAGCCCGTCCCGGAGCAGGCCCAGCATGCGCTCCTTCTCGGCGTGGGTCGCCCGGCGCGTGCCCGCCACGGGTCGGCGGCCCGCGCGGAACACCTCGTAGGCGGCGACCATCACGGCGTGGGACAGGTTCATCGAAGGCTGAGCGGCGTGGCTCGGGATGCGCACGCGCCGCCCGCACCGGCTCAGCTCCTCGAGGGTGAGCCCCGAGACCTCCGGGCCGAAGACCAGAGCGGCGCGATCCTCCTCCGACAGCGCCGCGACCTCGTGGGCGAGATCGCGGACGTCCGTTACCGCGACGCCCTTGTCGCGGCGGCCCGAGAAGGCCGCCGTGAACGTAGCGTCGGCGAGCGCCTCGTCGAGGACGCGGAACTCGCGCGCGCCTTCGAGGACCTCGTGCGCGCTCCACGCGGAGCGCCAGCACTCCACCGTACGCCAGTCGCCGGGCGCGACGAGGTCGAGGCCCTCGAGCCCGGTGTTGCGGACGACGCGGGCGACAGCGCCGATGTTCTGGGGAGTCTCGGGACGGACCAGGACGACGCGAACGGCTAGGATGGCGCCTCCGGAGGCGTGTAGTGGATGTAGGCGTTCAGCCAGCGGATCTCCTCGTCCTTCTCCGTGAGGTCCACCTGGAGCAGGTCGCGGAGGGAGACCATGCCGACGAGCTGACCGCCGTCCACCACGGGCAGGTGCCGGCAGCCCGCCTGCTTCATCTTGCGGACGCCGTCCTCGTGGGACTCCGTGATCTCGGCCACGATCAGCTCTTTCGTCATCACGTCTCCGACCTTCGTCGCGTCGGGATCCAGGCCCTTGGCCACGACCCGACCCATGATGTCGCGCTCCGAGAGCACGCCGGCCAGGCGCGTCCCCTCGAGGACCGCAGCCGCCCCGACGCGCCTCTCGGTCATGTAGCGGGACGCCTCCCGCACCGTCTGCTCGCCGCGCAGGAAGAAGACCTCGCGCCCCTTCACCACCGCGCCGATGGTCTTCATGGCTCGCCTCCCAGGGCGCCGGCCGTGGGCCACGGTCGGGCGAAGCGCCGGCCCTTCGGGCCGCGCCGGCAATACGCGGCCAGGTAGTCGCGCAGCCGCCCGCGGTGCGCCTCCGCCATCTCTGCGAAGCGCACGCCGAAGCCGGCTGGGAAGCCGCGGGGCGGTCGGCCCGCGTCGTGGACCCAGGCCACGGCGCCCCGCGCCTCGACCGGGATCGCGTTGCCCGGCAGCCGGAAGCTGACCGCGACGCTGTCGCCCACCGACGGCTTCTCGGCGCACTCCACGAACACGCCCTCCATGGCCAGGTCGATGAGGAACGCCGTGCTCGGGACGCCGCCGACCCTCACGGTGGCGCGCTGGACGAAGGGGATTCGCACCCTGTCGACGACCGCCTTGGACATCGCGACGACCTTCCGGCGACGCTAGCAGAGCGGCGCGCGCGCTGTCAACGCTCGCGGCGGTTTCGTTGACACCCCCAGGGGCCTGTGGTGGAATCGCCGGCGGCTCTTCCGTGTCATCGGACGCTGCCGTCCCAACCCTGACCGTCACTGGCGGTCCGCACGACGGCCAGTCCCTGCCGGTGCCGGTGGGGGCCGCCTGCATCGTGGGCTCGGGCGACGGCGCGCGGCTGCGTCTGACGCCCGCGAACGTGTCCGCCGAGCACGCGCGGGTCAGCCACGACGCGGAGCGGGGGCTGGTGCTCGCGGACCTGGGAAGCGTCGCCGGCACCTACGTCAACGGCGAGAAGGTGGAGGGCGAGCGCCCCCTGCGCGAGGGCGACCGCATCTGCCTCGGTCCCCCCGGCGCCAAGGCCTCGGTGAAGCTGCTCCTCGTCCGCGCGGCCCCGGCCGCAGAGGAGCCCGCGATCCTGCTCGACGCCGCGGACGAGGGCGTCTCCCTGGACGCGAGCCCGGGGGAGCCGGCGCTGATCCTCGACGATCCGGGGCCGGCCACGCAGGCGCCGCCACCAGCGCAGCCCCCGGCTCCCCCGGCGCCGCCGCCGCAGCCGCCGCCGACAGCCGCGGCGGAGCCCGCGCCCCCGGCGGCCAAGGCCGCGGCGGAGCCCGCGGCCTCGAAGCGCGCGAAGCCGGAGTACACCGAGGACGTGCCCTCGATCGTTGCGACCATGCAGCGGCAGCCCCTGCCGGTGCCACCGGCGCCGCCCTCGGTTCGGCCGAAGCCCAGGCGTGTCGGCGCGCCCGTGGCGCCGCGGATCGCGATCGCGGCGGGCGTGGCGCTCGTCGTCGTCGTTGGCTCCTACCTCGCCCTGCGCTCCTTCCTGAAGGGGCCGCCGGTGGCGAGCACCGTCCTCCCGCCGCGCGTGGAAGGCGGCCAGACCGTGACCCTGTCCGGCTCAGGCTTCGGCAACGACGCCAAGGGCGTCACCGTTCGCGTCGGGGACAAGCCCGGGAAGATCGTCTCGGCCTCCGACACCCAGGTGGCCGTCGAGGTTCCGGACGTCGATCCCGAGGACGGCGCCGCCGAGCTCAAGGTGGTGGCCGAGACCAGCGGCGGCGCCTCCAACCCCCTGGTGCTCACCGTCACCGCTCCGCCCCGGATCGCCGGGCTGCGCCCCGACGTCGCCATGCCCGGCGACGAGATCGTGGCCACCGGCAAGCACCTCAAGGGCAAGCCGCTGTCGGTGACCGTGGACGGCCAGAGCGCCGAGGTCCTGGAGGCCACCGGGGACCGCCTGCGTTTCCGAGTGCCCGAGCTGCCGGTGACCCCCGGGCGGGGCGCGGGGATCGTCGTGCGCCGGGGCCGCGAGGCGTCGAAGGCCGTCCAGCTCTACCTCGGGCGGCTGCCGCTGCTCATCGAGGCCGCGCCGGCGCGCGCCAGCGCGGGCGATCGCGTCACCCTCAAGGGCCGCGGCTTCGCGGCGAGCGCAGAGGCCAACGCGGTCCGCTTCGGGAGCGAGCGGGCTCTCGTCCTTCAGGCCAAGGAGGACGAGCTGGTCGTCTCGACCCCGGCGGCCGGCGTGATCACGACGCAGATCGAGGCGCCCGCCTTCGTCGAGACCGAGAAGGGCCGCTCGAACCCCGTGCCGTTCCTCATCATGCGGCTGTCCTCGGGGCAATTCGTGCCCCGCTACTTTGCCGCACCGGCCCCCGAGCGGCCCGGCGCGGCCTTCGTGGCGATGGAGCTGGGGCCGGTCCTGGTGCTGGGCGGTCCGGGCGATGCGCCGCGCGTGGTGGACCGCGCCGTGAAGATCGCCGCCGCCTTGAACGCGCTCGTCGAGGAGGCGCAGAAGCGCCCGGTCGGCCTCGAGGCGCGCGGCGACGCCCTCGCCGTCGTCACCGGCGCGGTCATCGCCTCGGTCACGCCCGACGACGTGGCCGTCTACGAGGCGCTCTCGCCTCCCGCGAAGGGCCGACGCGTGACCGCTGCCACGGTCGCCGCGCTGTGGGCCGCCCTCGTCCAGGACCAGCTCGACCTGTTCGTGCGCCGGCAGCGGCCGGCGCGACTGGTGCAGGTGACGCCACGCGGCCGCGCCATCATGCAGCTCCATTCCGAGGCGCTGCGGCGGGCCGGCGCCGGGGCGGGCGTCCCGCTCTCGGTGGTGAGCCCGCTGAACGCAGCGCTGGCCCGCGACCTGCGCGAGATGGCCCTGCTCGTGCCGGTGGAGGGCGAGGTGTCCGCGGCCGCGGTCATGGAGGGACGCTGGCACGGCACCATGTGGGAGGAGGGATCGGGCGAGAAGCCCATCGTCGTGCGGCTCAGAGCCCAGGGAGCGAAGCTCACCGGAAGCCTCACGACCACCGCCGGCGGCATCTCGGGCGACATCCCCCTCCACGAAGCGTCCTTCGAGAGGGGCATGCTGCGCTTCGCGGTCACCGTCCACGGCGCCCGGCAGCAGTTCGAGGGTCGCGTCGAGGGCGACAAGGTAGCCGGCAGCATCACCCGGACCGGGGTCGCGGGGGCGGTCGGCCGTTTCACGCTGACGATTGCCGAGTGAAACGGGTCCGCTCGGGGCTGGAGGAGCTCCTCGCCCGTCCGGGGGACCTGCGCGGCGCTCGCGTCGGCCTCGTGGCCCACGCCGCTTCGGTCACCGCCGATCTGGCGCACGCCGCGCAGCTCCTGCGATCGTCCCGGGCATTCCGCCTCGTGGCCCTGTTCGGCCCGGAGCACGGCGTCCACGGGGACGCCCAGGACCTCGTCGAAGTGGGCGACTCGCGGGACGCCGCGACAGGGCTGCCCGTCCACAGCCTGTACGGAGAGACCCGAACTCCGAACGCCAGGATGCTCGAGGGCGTCGACGCACTGGTCTTCGACCTGCAGGACGTGGGCTCGCGCTACTATACCTTCATCTACACTTTGCTGCACGCCCTCGAGGCCTGCGCCCGCCATGGCCGGCGCCTGGTCGTCCTCGACCGGCCCAACCCGATCGGGGGCGCGGTCGTCGACGGCAACGTGCTCGACCCTGCCTTCCGTTCCTTCGTGGGCCTTCACCCCCTCGCGATCCGCCACGGCATGACGGTCGGCGAGCTGGCGAGCCTCTTCCAGGCGGAGGTCGTCCCCGAGGCGGAGCTGCGCGTCGTCCCCATGCGGGGCTATCGCCGCGCCATGAGCTTCGAGGACACCGGCTTGCCCTGGGTCATGCCGTCCCCCAACATGCCGACCGTGGACACGGCGTACGTATACCCCGGCGGCTGCCTGGTCGAGGGCACGAACCTCTCGGAGGGACGAGGCACGACACGCCCCTTTGAGCTGGTCGGAGCGCCGTGGCTCGACGCCGAGCGGCTGGCGCGGGACCTCGCGCGGGAACGCCTCCCCGGCGCCCGCTTCAGGCCGTGCCGTTTCACGCCGACGTTCCACAAGCACGCCCAGCGGCCCTGCGCGGGGGTGCAGGTCCACGTGACGGACCGCGCGCGCTTCCAGGCGTTCCTGGCCTACCTGCTCCTGATCTTCCATGCCCGGCGCCAGGACCCGGGCCGCTTCGCCTGGCGCGACCCGCCCTACGAGTACGAGCAGGTCAAGCGGCCGATCGACATCCTCTGTGGTGGCGAGCGCGAGCGGCGCGCCATCGAGGCGGGCGTCTCGCCCAAGCGCCTCGTGCCAGCCTGGCGCCAGGAGCTCCACGGCTTCCGCCGGCGCCGCGCACGGCACCTGCTCTACCCCCAGGGATGAGCCTCACGCTGCTGCTCGTCGTAGCCGCCATGGCCGGCGGAGCGCTCGGCTGGGTGCTGGCCACGAGCCTCGGCCACAGGCGCGACGAAGCCGAGACCGCCCGAGCGCTGCTCGACCGCGAGCGGGCCGAGGCGGATCGCGCCATCGCCCGCGCCCGGCGCCAGCTCGAGGAGCTCGAGGTCCGCGACCGCGAGCACTCCGAGCTCTTCCATGCCCTGCCAGAGCTGGTGCGGCAGATGTTCGCCGCCAAGACGCGCCGAGGCGTCTCTCCGCTGGCGGTGAAGACGGCGGTCCACGTGTTCGCGCCGTCGCAGGTAGCACTGTTCCTCTCGCGGCCTGGCCACAAGCTGCTGGCGCTCGCCGAGGGGACCGGGCTGCCCGCGTCGATCTCCGCCGGCCTCGAGATCGCCTTCGGCGAGGGCCGGGTGGGATACGTCGCCGACGCCCGCCTCGCGATGGACGACGGTGACTTCAAGATGGCGACGTCCCTCGTGCGCCGCCACATCGAGGCGAGCACCCACCGCGACCTCGTCTCCGATCTCGTGGCGCCCATCGAGGGAGAGGAGGGCTTGATCGGCGTCTTGAGCGTCGGGGGGCTCACCCGCCGCCAGGGCCACGGCAAGCGGCTGCTCAAGATGGTCGCGGACCTCGCCGGCCTCGCTTTCACCTACGTGACGAAGCTGCGGCTCGTCGAGCACGCCGCCGACATCGACAGCCTCACGGGGGCGCTCAACAAGCGCCGGCTCCAGCAGCGCCTGGGCGACGAAGTCCACCACGCCGAGCGGGAGCACCAGCCGCTGTCGCTCCTGCTCATCGACATCGACCACTTCAAGAACTACAACGACACGAACGGCCACCTGGAGGGCGACGAGGTGCTGCGCCGCATCGGCCAGATCCTGCGCGCCTCGGTCCGCGAGGACGACGCGGTCGCGCGCTACGGCGGCGAGGAATTCGTGGTCCTCTACCCGGCGGCGACGAAGGCCCAGGCCTTGAAGCTCGCCGAGTCGCTGCGCAAGGCCGTCGAGGCCGCCGACTTCCCGCACGGGGCGAAGCAGCCCCTGGGGCGGGTCACGATCTCGGGCGGCGTCGCCACCCTTCCCGAGGACTCACGGAGCAGCGTGGACCTCATCCGCGCCGCCGATCAGGCCCTCTACGAGGCGAAGGCGGCGGGCCGGAACCGGATCGTCGCCGCGAGCCCGAACTACCTGACCTAACCAGCCGCCTCGGACAACTCGGGCTGCGCGTCCCGCGCCGGGGCAGGCGACGCCCGCAGCGCCGTCGTCGTCAGCACCACGGCGCCCAGGATCAACGCCCCTCCCAGGAGCAAGCCGGCCGTGACGGGCTCGCCGAGGAGCAGGGCGCCTAAGACAACGGCGACCACCGGGTTCACGTAGGCGTAGGTGCCCACCGTGCCGGCCGAGAACACCGTGAGGCAGTAGCTGAACGCCGTGAAGCCGATCAGGGAGCCGAAGACGACCAGGTAGGCGAGGGCCCAGTAGGCCTGGGACGAGGCGCCCGCAAAGGCCGCGATCGGCTCGCGCAACGCCAGGGACTCTCCGAAGAGCACTACAGCGCCCGCCAGCATCTCGACCGCCGCGGCGCTCATCACCGGCAGCGGGTTGCGGACGACCTTCGAGTACAGCGTCCCCATGGTCCAGGAGACCGTGGCCACCTGCAGCGCGACGATGCCCGTGAGGTGACCAGCCCAGGCGCCGCCCTCCGGGCGCGCCACGAGGTAGACGCCCAGAAGGCCCACGAGCGTCCCGACCCAGACACGCAGCGTCCACGGCTGGCCGCCCGGCCGGAGGCCGTCGAGCAGCGTGATCCAGAGCGGCACGGTGGCCACGAGCAGCGCAGCGATGCCGCTGGGGATCCGCTGCTCCGACCACATCACGAGGCCGTTTCCGAAGCCCAGGAACAGCATGCCGATGACGGAGTAGTCGAGGAGCTGGCGGCGGGTCGGCAGGCCCTTGCCGCGGTCGGCCCAGGCCGCGATCGCGGCCATGGCGAGACCGGCGATCGCGAACCTCGCGGCGGCCGCGGCGAAAGGCGGCACCTCCTGGACCGCGACGCGAATGGCCAGGTACGTCGAGCCCCACACGACGTAGATCGTCAGGAGCGCCAGCCACGGCAGGAGGTGGGCCCGGCCCTTCATCAAGCCTCCTCGACGAGCCCCTCGGCGGGACCCAGACTGCCCTTGTCCACGAGCGTCTCGAGCACGAAGGACGTGCGCGAGCCGGCCACGGCTCGCGTGGTCTGCAGGCCGGCGAGGATGGCCGCGACGTCCTCGATGCGCCGACAGACCACCTGGACCACGAAGCAGTCCTCCCCGCTGACCCGGTGGACGGCGCGCACGCGCGGGTCGGCGAGGAGCCGCTTCACGACCTCCCTCTCGCCACGGGGCAGGCTCGGGTTCAGGTTCAGGCGGATGTGGGCGCGCACCGTCAAGCCGAGAGCCGCCGCGTCCACGTCGGCCCGGAAGCCGTGGATCACGCCGCGCCGCTCCAGTTCCCGGATGCGCTGCGCCACGGCCTGCCGCGAAACCCCCAGCTCCGAGGCCAGGCGCGCGCCGCTGCGCCGCCCGTCCCTGGACAGGATCTCCACGAGCCGCCGGTCGGCCCCGTCCAGGCGGAGCGCAGGCGGCGCTGGCTTCACTCTGCTCATTACGTCTGGAGAATGCAACCCGTTCCGTCGATTGTCAATCAGATTGCATCGATGCAATTGACATATGTCGAGCGCGGCCCCCGCGCCCCGGACCCGGCGGATCGGTGGGAGCCGCCTCGAGGGTTACAACTCTTAACGCGGGCGCGCGGCGTCTTTTCCTTGACCGTCTTCCACGGCGGGCCCCAGAATTCCGCCCATGCCGAAGGCCGACGACACCGATGTGAAGCCTGGCGTGACCCGGCGCGACTTCTTGAAGACCGCGGGCGCCTCCGCCGCCGCCACCGGGCTCGCGGGCGGCGCGGCCGTGGCCGCCCCGCCCGAAGTGCTGGGACCCGACGCCGTGACCCTCGAGCTCAAGGTCAACGGCGCGGTCCGCAGCGTGAGCGTCGAGCCGCGCGTGACGCTGCTGCGCGCGCTCCGGAACCAGCTCGACCTCACGGGCGCCAAGGAGGTCTGCGAGCGCGGGGCCTGCGGGGCGTGCACCGTGCTCCTCGACGGCGAGCCGGTCTGCTCCTGCCTGATGCTGGCTGCGGATGCCGAGGGCCGCGCGATCACCACTGTCGAGGGCCTGGGCACGCCGGAGAAGATGAGCCCGCTCCAGGCCGCCTTCGTCGAGGCGGATGCGCTGCAGTGCGGCTTCTGCACCCCCGGCTTCGTCGTGGCGGGCACCGCGCTCCTCCGCAAGCGCCCGAACCCGAGCCTCGAGCAGATCAAGGCGGGTCTCGCGGGCAACCTGTGTCGATGCGGCACCTACGGCCGCATCTTCGAAGCCGTGCAGAAGGCCGCCAAGGCGGCGCCGAGGCGGAGTTAGCACCATGCAGGAGAGCAAGCCCGAGGCCGTCAAGGCCGCCCACACGATCCGCGCGGGCCATGCCGCGAACCCGCAGCCCCTGGAGATCCACACCTCTCCGGACGACCTGAAGCCGTGGGACCTCGACTCGGACCTCCGGCAGGTCGGGGGCCGGCACCCGCGCCTCGACGGCCCCCACAAGGTGACCGGCCGCGCGAAGTACACGTACGACCTGAGCCTGCCGGGCATGCTGTGGGGCAGGATGGTCAGGGCCACCCTCCCCGCCGGCGAGGTCGTGAAGATCGACACCTCGATGGCCGAGGCGCTCCCTGGCGTCAAGGCGGTGTGGACCACGGAGTCACGCCACGTCCGCTTCGCCGGCCAGGACCTCGCGGCGGTCGCCGCGACGACGCCCGAGATCGCGGCGGATGCGGCGCGGCTGGTCGAGATCACGTACAGCGAGAAGCCCTTCGTCACGGACCTGCGCCGCGCCATGGAGGATGACGCGCCGGCGGTCTACGAGGAGGGCCAGGCGCCCAAGAGCGACGTCCCCCTGCGCGGGAACGTCCGCGGTCCGCAGGCGCCTCGCCGGGGCGGCGCGCGCGGTGACGTCGAAAGGGGGCTCGCCGAGTCCGACGCCAGCGTCGAGGCCACGTACTACCTTCCCGTCCACACCCACTCTCCCCTCGAGACCCACGGCGTGATCGCGAAGTGGGAGGGCGACCAGCTCACGATCCACGCCTCGACCCAGGGCATCTTCACCGTCCGCGACGGCGTGGCCGAGGCCCTCGGCGTCGACCGCAAGAACGTGACGGTCCTGACCGAGCACATGGGCGGCGGCTTCGGCAGCAAGCTGAGCCCCTCCGCCACCGGGAGCGCCTTCGCCGTCGTGGCATGCAAGCTCGCGAAGCAGGCCGGGGCGCCGGTCAAGCTGATGCTCGACCGGAACGAGGAGCACCTCTGCACCGGCAACGCGCCGGCCGCCCTCATGACCGTCCGCCTGGGTGCCAGGCGGGACGGCAGCCTGCTGGCCCTGCACCACCGCTCCTTCGGCACGGCGGGGATCGCCGGCGGCGCCGGCACCGGAGGCCCGGCGGGAGCGCTGTACGCCAACACCCCGAACGTGAAGATCGAGGAGCACGACGTCTTCACGAACGCAGGGCCGGCCGCGCCGCTGCGCGCGCCGGGCCACCCGCAGGGCGCCTTCGCCCTCGAGTCGGCGATGGACGAGCTGGCCGAGAAGCTCGGCATCGATCCCCTGGAGCTGCGGCGCAAGAACGAGTCCTCGCCCGTGCGCCTGCTGCAATACGACGCCGGCGCCAAGGCGATCGGCTGGGAGCGGCGGAACAGGAAGGCCGGCGATGCGCCCGGGCCGCGGAAGCGCGGCCTGGGCATGGCCAACGGCAACTGGTACGTGATCGCGCGCGACGACGTGCAGGCCGAGGTCCGCGTCCACCGTGACGGCAGCGTGGAGGTGCAGGCGGGCGCCCAGGACATCGGCACCGGCTTCCGCACCGCGATGGCCATCGTGGCGGCCGAGGAGCTGGGGCTCGAGCCGGCGCAGGTCAAGGTGAACGTGGGAGACACCCGGCTGCCTCCCGGCCCGACCTCGGGCGGCAGCAACACCACGAACTCGGTCGCTCCCGCGGTGCGTCTGGCGGCGAACCAGGCGCGCCGAAAGCTGTTCGAGCTCGCGGCGCCCCTCCTGGGCGCGAGGCCCGAGGAGCTCGACGCTGCGAACGGCCGCATCGCCGTCGCGAAGACGCCCGGGCGAAGCGTCGCCTTCAAGCAGGCCGCCGCGCGGATGCCCGGGGAGACGATCGCCGCCCGCGTGGACAGGCCGAAGCAGTTCGAGACCTATCGCGGCGACATCGCCGGCACCCAGTTCGCCGAGGTCGAGGTGGACACGGAGACCGGCCAGGTCCGGGTCGTGAAGATGGTGTCGGTCAACGACTGCGGGATCCCCATCAACGCCCTGACCACCGAGAGCCAGGTGATCGGCTCCATGATCCAGGGCGCGAGCTGGGCGCTCCTCGAGAACCGCATCCTGGACCGCAACATGGGCACGATGGTCAACCCCAACCTGGAGTCCTACAAGATCCTGAACCCGGCCGACATGTTCGAGGCGGTCTCGCTCCTGTCGCCGGTGGCCAACGGCGGGAACAACACCTCGGCGGCCGGCATCGGCGAGCCGCCCATCGTGCCGACGCTGGCGGCCATCGCCAACGCGGTCTTCAACGCCACGGGCGCCCGGATCCGCGAGCTGCCGATCACGCCGGACCGGGTGCTCGCGGCCCTGGCCGAGCAGCGGAGGCGCGCATGAACCGCTTCGAGCTCGCCCGCGCCCGCTCCGTGTCCGAGGCCCGCGAGCTCGTGGGCCAGAAGCCCGGCAGCGTCCTGAAGGCCGGCGGCATCGACCTGCTCGACCACATGAAGGAGCGCCTCGTCGAACCGCCGCGGGTCGTGGACGTCAAGGGCATCTCCGGCCTCGACCAGATCACGGCCGAGCCGGACGGCTCGCTCCGCATCGGGCCGCTCGTCACGCTGGCCCGGGTCGCGGCCGATGCCTTCGTGCTCAAGACGCACGCCGCGCTGGCCGAGGCCTGCGGCGAGGCGGCCTCGCCCCAGATCCGCAACGTCGCGACCATCGGCGGCAACGTCCTCCAGCGCCCCCGCTGCTGGTACTACCGGCTCGAGTCGTACCGCTGCCTGAAGAAGGGCGGGGAGGTGTGCTACGCGATCGGCGGCGAGAACCGCTACCACGTGATCTTCGGCGGCGGTCCGTCGTACGCGCCGCATCCCTCGAACGCTGCGGTGGCCCTCGTGGCCCTGGACGCGAGCTTCGTCCTGGACGGGCCGAAGGGACCCCGGACGCTGAAGGCGAGCGAGTTCTTCGTCCCGCCGGCGAAGGACCCCGAGCGGGAGAACCAGCTCGAGAGCGGCGAGCTGCTCGTCGAGATCCGGGTCCCCCCCGCGCCGCAAGTGCGCTCGACGTTCGGCTCGGTACGCGAGCGACAGGCGTTCGATTGGCCCCTGGTCGCCGCGGCCGCGGCGGTGCGCGCCGAGGCTGGCGTCGTCAAGGAGGCCCGCATCGTCCTCGGCGCGGTGGCGCCGATACCCTGGCGCGTGCCCCGGGCGGAGCAGGCCCTGGTCGGCAAGGCCCTCGACGACGCCTCCGCTCAGGCGGCGGCGCGTGCGGCGATCATCGGCGCGGCGCCTTTGTCCGACAACGGCTACAAGGTCAGCCTCGTCCAGACCCTGCTGCGGCGGACGCTGCTGAAGCTCGCGTGAGGACCGCCATGGAGACGAGCCGCGACGTTCCGCTCTGCCGCAAGCTCCGCACGCGGATGTACTACGTGAAGGGGCGCGACCACGAGGACCTGCGCCGCTCGGGCCCCGAGGCGCAGTACTGGTGCGCCAAGACGGCGACCGTCCTCGGCCCCGACGACGTGTACTGCTCCCCCGAGGCCTGCCAGCCCGAGCGCGCCTGCTTCGAGGGCGACGAGTAGGCCGAGCCGACCACGGCTCCTCGCGACAAGGACCTTGCCATTCGGCCCCAGCAGGTCCAGTATCACGGCCCTGGCAAGGAGGGCATATGAAGCGGAGCTTGCGCGTAACCGGGTTGCTGGCGGTCTTTGCACTGGGCGCATGGTGGGGCGGATCCGTCGCCAGGAGCCAGACCGGGGTCGTCCACGTCGACTCCGCCAAGGCCGCCTACAAGGAGGTCGCGCCAGGCGCCTCGACGACCGTGGTGTGGGGCGACATCGACAAGGGGCCGTTCGGGGCGTTCACCAAGTTCGTCCCCGGCATGAGCAACGCCCTCCACACCCACACGAACGGCTCGCGCCTCGTGGTGATCAAGGGCGCCTACGTCTACAAGCCGGAGAAGGGCCCGGAGAAGCGGGTCGGGGCCGGTGAGTACATCTTCATCCCAGGCGGCGACCGCCACGCCACAGGAGCCGATCCCAAGGAGGGTGCGCTCTTCTATCAGGAGTCGGACGGGAAGTTCGACCTGAACTTCGTCAAGTAGCCCGTCAGTCCGGCTCCATCCAAGCCCCGGCGACGGCGAGCTCCCCGTCCCACGGCCCCTCGCCGGGGCGGCGCACGCGCAGGAAGTTGCGCCCGGACCGGACGGCGTCCGCCGGCACGGCGACCTCGCGGTCGGTCCATCCGGGGCCGACATCGACGGCGCCGAGGAACCGGTCGTTGACCAGGATGCGGAGGCGTTGACCCTCTGCCTCGGTCCGCACCCGAATGCCGAAGCGGTATGCGCGCGGCCCGTGGAGCGGAATCACGAAGCCTGCCGAGCCCGCCACGATCCGGCGGGCGATCGCGCCGTCCTCCTCCCGGGGCGCGGACCAGCCGTCCTCCAGGAACATGCGCTCGTCGAGGCCCATGCGCACGCCCCAGCGGGCGTGGCGCCGCTGCATGTACAGCGACTCCCAGTCGGCGGGCGAGCGGCCGCTCCCCCACCACTCGAAGATCGACGCGGGCAGCGAGAACGGCGAGCCCACGCGGCGGTCGACGCCCGCCACCGCGGCGCGCCCCATCTCCTCGAAGGACACCGGCGCCGAGTAATCCCAGGCGCCGCTCGCGAAGTGCGAAGCCAGGAGCGCGTTCCACAGCGCGAACGCGGCCACCAGGGCGCTCGCGAGGGCCATGGGCCGGCGAGAGGAGAACGCCGCGAGCCACGCGACCGCGATGGCCAGACCGACGCCGAAGACGGGCAGCAGGGCGTCGAAGCGGCGCGCGCCGAAGGCCGCGCCGCCCCACCAGTCCGCGACGCCGGCGTTGACGCGGGCGAGCGCCAGAAAGAAGGCAGCCGCCCCCAGCAGTCGCAGCGGCGCACGGCGGAGCCAGGCCAGGAGGCCGACGGCTCCGAGGTAGAGGAGCGGGGACCAGGAGAACAGGCCGTGGCGCGGCGAGAAGAGAACGCCCGCCCAGGCGGGAGCGCCTGCGATGAAGCCCTCGCCCTGGGGAATCGTGAGCCAGGAGCCGTAGAGGAGCTTCCAGACGAGCATCTGCGGCGAGAAGGCCAGGAGCGCGGTGGCAGCGAACGCCAGCACCTCGGCGCCGAGCTTCCGCCAGCGCGCCGGCGCCAGCACGCGTGGGAGGAGCGCGGCGGCCCAGAGCAGCGCGATCAGGACGTCGCCCCAGCGCATCAGCGCCACGAGCCCACAAGCCGCTCCCAGCCCAGCGCCTCGTCGCGCGCCTTCGGGGGAGGGCCGCAGCCACAGGTCCACGAACAGCGCCGCAGCCGCGAAAGCCGGCGCATGGGCCATGGTCGGCGCGTAGGCCAGATAGAAGTAGAGGAAGGTCCCGAAGCCGATGCCGAGCGTCGCGACGAGGGCCGGACCGGATCCGCTCTCGCGGGAAGCCGTGCGGTACAGCAGGACGAGACCCAGCCAGCCGTACAGCAGGCCTGCGAACGCTACGGCATCGTCGTAGAAGCCGCCGAGGCCGTCGGGCGGGCGTCCCGCGGCGCGCGTCAGGAGGTCCGCGACGAGGAAGAAGGGCGCCCAGGCGATCGCCGGGCCCACCGGGTGCGCGTTGCCCGTGCGGCCGAGCGGCGTGAGGCGCGCGTCGGACTCGCCGCGAGGCGCCACGAACGCATAGTCGTTGGCGAGGTCGAGGTCGCGGTCCACCGCGAGCGAGCGCAGGTAGACGTAGTGGTCGATCCCGTCGGAGGTGATGCGGTGCTCGTGGGACAGCAGGATCCCGGCGAGCAGCGCCAGGGCCAGGAGGAGGACTCGAAGCCCCGGATCGCGGAGGAGCTTCGCGTCCTCGCGATCCGCCACGCGCTCAGGCCGTCTGGATGACCCGCAGGACGCGCATGGCCTGGATCGAGATCTGCGCCGCGACCTTGCCGGCCACCGCCTCGAAGGCCTGGGCCGCCAGGGCGTCCGGCGCCGCGGCCACGATCGGCCTGCCCTCGTCGCCGCCGCTGCGCACGCGGGTGTCGATCGGCACCTCGCCCAGGAACGGGATGCCCATGTCCTGGGCCATGCGCTGGCCGCCGCCGCGGCCGAAGATGTCCGTGCGCTCGCCGCAGTGCGGGCAGGCGAAGTAGCTCATGTTCTCCACGGCGCCCAGGATCGGGATGTTGAGCTGGCGGAACATCTGGACGGCCTTGCGGACGTCGGAGATCGACACCCCTTGCGGGGTGGTCACGACCACGGCGCCCGCCACCGGCACGCTCTGGCTCAGGCTCAAGGCCACGTCGCCCGTGCCCGGAGGCAGGTCGACGACGAGGTAGTCCAGCTCGCCCCAGGCCACGTCCCGCATGAACTGCTGCATCGCGCCGTGGAGCATGGGGCCGCGCCAGATCACGGGCTGGTCGGGCGGCACCAGCATGCCCATCGAGATGACGCGGAGGCCATGGGCCTCGACGGGGACCATCTTCTTGTCCTCGGTGACCTCGGGCTGCCCGGCGATGCCGAGCATCTGGGGCAGGTTCGGGCCGTACACGTCGGCGTCCATCAGCCCGACCCGGGCCCCTGTCTTGAGCAGCGACAGGGCCAGGTTCACCGCGGTCGTGGACTTCCCGACGCCGCCCTTGCCGGCGCCCACGACCACGATGTTGCGGATCCCGGGCACGCCCTGCCGGCCGAAACCTCCGCGGGCCCTCACGTCGGCCGTCATCCGGGCGCGCGCCGCCGTGACGCCGGGAAGCGCGCGCACGACCCGCTCGGCCTCGGCTTTCATCTCGTCGCGGACGGGGCAGGCGGGCGTGGTCAGCTCGATGGTGAAGTCCACCTCCCCGCCCTCGATGCGGACGTCCTTGACGAAGTTCAGGGTCACGATGTCCTTGTGGAGGTCGGGGTCCTTGACGGCGCGCAGCGCGTCCAGGACCTGCTCGCGGTTCGCGCTCAAGGTCGTCCTCCGGTCAGGAGCGTCTCGAGAGGGCCTCGTCGACGGCGCTCTGCAGGATCCGGAACTTGTCGGGGTTGGCCCCCAGGATGCGCCTCTTGATGTTGCCATCGGCGTCGATCACGAACGTCGTCGGGAAGCCGTGGTTCGCGTCGTAGGCGTCCTGGAGCTTCTCGTCGCCCAGGAGCTGGCGGTACGGGATGCGCCGCTCGACGACGAAGTCCTGGATCTCCTTCGGCTCGCCCGACTCGAACACGACGCCGATCACCTCGACGCCGCGCGGCGCGTTCCTGCGCCAGAACTCGGCGTAGTCGGGGATCTCCTGGAGGCAGGGCCCGCACCAGGTGGCCCAGAAGTCCAGCACCACGACCTTGCCCTTGAGAGCCGCGAGGCTCAGGGTTCCGCCCCCGAGGTCCCGAAGCTCGAAGGGAGGCGCGACCCCGAGCTTCTGCGGGGGCGGTGCCCCGCAGGCCGCCGCGAGGAGCGGCAGGGCCAGTAGAGGGAAGAGACGGGGACGACGCATCTTTCTATTATACGTCGCCAGAGCCCTTCAACCGATGCGAGTGAGGGCGGGGAAGAGACGCGAGAAGTAGACCGCGAGGATCGTGAGACGGTCCGTGACGAGGAGCAGGCCCACGGCCACGAGCAGCCCGCCGGAGGCGACCTCCACGGCGTGCATGTGGCGCTTCATGCGACCCGAGGCCGCGAAGAAGCCGTTGATCGCCAGGCCCGAGAGCAGGAAGGGGATGCCGAGGCCGGCGGAATAGGCCGCGAGCAGCAACACGCCCTGGCCCACTGTCTCCTGCTGCGACGCGTAGACGAGGATCGCGCCGAGGATCGGGCCGATACAGGGCGTCCAGCCGAAGGCGAACGCCAGGCCCACCACGTAGGCGCCGACGAGACCCAGGGGCTTGGAGCGCAGCTCGGCCCGCTTCTCGTACAGCAGCCAGGGAATGCGCAGCACTCCCGCGGTGTGCAGCCCGAGCACGATGATGAGCGCGCCCCCGATGACGGCCAGGACGCGCTTGTACTGCTGCAGGTAGTAGCCGACCAGGGTCGCCGCTGCGCCCAGGGCGACGAACACCGTCGAGAAGCCCAGGACGAAGAGCAGGCTGGTGACGGCCACGCGCCGCACGAGCTCACGCGGCGCCTCGCTGTCGCGATACTGCGACACGTTCGCGCCGCTGATGAACGAGAGGTAGCCGGGGACGATCGGGAGGACGCACGGCGAGACGAACGACACGACGCCCGCGCCGAAGGCGGCGAAGAGCGAAACCGACGATTGCATCGCCCCCATCATTGCCCGAAACGCTCGAGTGCGAAAGCACCCCACTCGTGCGACGCCAGACCGTGGCCTCCTCGTCGCTCCGGAGAACCCCTACCTGCGGGCCCTAACGCGCTTCGGCTGAGAGGGCGGGCGCGCTCTCGGCGATCTCCAGGATGACCTGGAAGATCGGGCAGCCAGGAGCGTCCGGATCCGCATGAAACTCATCCGGGTGAAACGGGCATTGCTTGAGGATCGGGTAGTGCTCGACCGCCCTCAGCTGGTCGCGATAGTCGGCGATCTTCTGCAGCGCGACCTTGCGGGTCTCAAAGAGCCCATGCTTGGCGCAGACATCATCGATGCGAGAAAAGTCGTGGGGTGTGAGGAGAACCGACACGCTGCTGTCGGGCTTCGAGAGGCACCACGGACAGATGGTGGCGATGGTCCAGGCGCCGTGCAGTATGCAGTAGGCCCTGGCATCGTCGCGCATCAATCTCTCATCATAACACCGCTCGTCCCGTGGCGCGCTCCCCGGCGCATCGCCGAAGGGGTAGACTCCGCGCACCTCCGCAGCCGACCCGTATCACCTGGGAAATGGAGGTGTGGGTTGTCGCAGCGAGCGCTGGCCTGGGCCGCCACGATCCTCGTCCTGGCGAGCCAGACGTTCGCGCAGAGCCTCACGGGAACCATCGCCGGTGCCGTGCGGGATCCACAGGGAGCTGCGCTCGCCGACGCCACCTTGAGCCTGAGCGGGAAGACCGGCTCGACGCACACCACGACCGATGGTCGGGGGAGCTACCGCTTCCCGGCGGTCGAGCCGGGTCGCTATGAGCTGCGGGCGGAGGCTCCAGGCTTCCGGCCCAGAGTCGAACACGGAATAGCCCTTTCGATCGGGGAGCGGCTCACGCTTGATTTCAGCCTCGAGCTCGCGTCGCTCGCGGAGAACGTGGAGGTCGCGGGCGAGTCGCCGGTGATCGACGTCCACAGCTCGGCGACGCGCACGGGCCTGACGCAGGACCTGCTGTTTCAGCTTCCTCTGGGCCGTTTCGTGCCCACCCTGATCAGCGCGACGCCGGGGGTCAACGGGGGCTCGACCGGCTTCACGACCGGGGACGCCGAGCGGGGCTCATCGGGGTTCGGCGGCGGCGAGCTGGGCAACGCCTTGCTCGTCGACGGCGTCGATACACGGGACCCGGGAGACGAGGGCAAGTGGCTCAGCATCGGCTACAACACGCTCGAGGAGGTTCAGGTCCTGGGCCCAGGGGTGCCGGCCGAGTACGGCGCCTTCACGGGTGCGGTCTTCAACGCGATCCGGCGCTCGGGAGGCAACCGCTTCGAGGGGCTCTTCGAGGTGCGCTCGACCTGGGAGGGGCTGGCCAGCGACAACGTGGACGCCGAACTCCTGGCGCAGAACCCAGCCATCGGCGACCCCGCCGTCACCACCGGCCTTCTCGACCTGAACGCACAGTTCCGTGGACCGATCCAGAAGGACGAGCTGTTCTTCCTCCTGAGCGGCCAGCGCGCGAAGCTCGAGACCGACCCTTCGGGCCCGCGCGCTTCCGCCGATACCCTCGACTACCGTCTCGACGCGAAACTGACGTGGCTGCCCGGCTCGCAGGATCACGTCACCGTGGGCCTCTTCCACAACCGCGAGGACATCTCCGGACAGCCTGGTGTCCCGGCGACCGTCGCCACCGACGACCTCACGTCGTCCTGGCACAAGGCGGACTGGAACTGGTACGGCCACTGGAGACGCGTGTTCGGGACGCGTACGCTGCTCGAAGTCAAGTACACGGGCTGGAGCGGCGTCGTCGAAGACCGACCGAAGGTCGCCCAACCGCTGCGGTACGACCTTGCGACAGGCGGCTACTCCGGCGGCAGCGGCTCTACCCTCACCGCGTCACGGCACAGGCACCAGGCGAACGCCTCGCTCTCCCACCACGTCGATGACTTCGTCGGCTCGCACGACGTCAAGTTCGGCGTGGAGGTCGAGCGGGGCTTCTCGCGCAACGACCTGGACCTCGTCGGCGGCTTCGGCTACTTCGACGTCGCGGGCCAGCCCTACCTTCAAAACTCGTTCGGCCTGGACGTCCCGGGCCACGCGGAGCGCGAGAGCGTCTACGCCCAGGATGCCTGGCGAGCCGGCGATCGCCTGACCCTCAACCTCGGGATCCGATTCGACAACTATCGCGGCAGGGGAGATTCCGAGGCCTTGTACCGCGCCCATGGCCTGGCTCCTCGAGTGGGCCTCGCCTTCGACCTGTCCGGGGATCACCGCACGGTCCTCAAGGCGTCCTTCGGCCGCTACTACGAAGCGCTCCCGGTGAGCTACTTCGAGGCCGCGCTGCCCGGACGCGAGGACTTCGTCTTCTACCGGAACACCGGTTCAGGCCTGATCGAGGTCAGGCGCATCCCTCTGAGCGTCCCCGCTCAGGTGGATCCCGACATCCGGCACCCGCATGTCGACGAGGTCACGACCGGCTTCGAGCGCACTCTGGGGAAGCGCATGCGCTTTTCGGCGGTCGGGATCTGGCGGCGGAGCGGCGACTTCGTGAGCGTGGTGACGCCCGACGGGCGTTTCGTGCCCGTCGAGACACCGAACCTCCTGACCGGTGCTCCCATCACCGTCTACGGCTGGGCGGACCCGACCGCCACGAGCGGCTTCGTCACCAACCCGGACGGCTTCGACTACCTCGCCGCGGAGGGAGGCGTCGTCGGAACGGCCGAGGCCTTCAGGAGGTACAAGGGGCTGGTGTTGGTCCTCAGCCGGCGGCTCGCGGGACGCTGGCAGGCGCAGGTCTCCTATGTCCTTTCAAAGGCCGAGGGGACGGTGGACAACGACTACTTCGAGAGCCTCGGGGGGCCGGGCCCGTTCACTTCGCCGAACCGCGCGCTCACGAACGCCGATGGCCTTCTGACCCACGACGCGCGGCACGAGCTCAAGATCCTCGGCTCCTATCAGATCCCGAGGATCGAGGTGGCCGTGAGCGGCTTCTTCCGCGCCGTGAGCGGCACGACCTACACGCCGTTTCAGGACCTTCCTGGGTTGGTCGCCCCGTTTCAGGAGAGCGTGCGTCTCGAGCCACGGGGGAGCCGGCGGACGCCGACCCGCACGGTCCTGGACCTCCGCGTCGAGAAGGTCTTCGGCGTCGGACGTGGGCGGGTCGGCGTCTTCGCGGACCTGCTCAATGCCTTCAATGCCAGCACGGTGGTCGCTGTTCAAGACCGCGTGCCCAGCGTCTCGATCCCGGGCTTCGAGGAGCCCATCGCCTTCGGTGCGCCCAGCGCGATCCTCCCCGCGCGCCAGGTCATTCTCGGCGCGCGCTTCAGCTTCTGAGCTCAGCCCGCCTCACTTGAGCCCGGTCACCTGGTAGAGGTCGAGAAGCGCTCGCCCCGAATCGCCGTTATTCTTCAAGCGCGGAGGGACGATGTCTCTGTCTCGAACGGTCTGGTTCACAGCGCTGTCGCTGGCCGGCGCGATCGGGCCGGCACATCCTGCCTCGGCTCAGATCTACCGGCTGGCGGACATGAATACCCGGCAGATCCAGGCGCTGGATCGACAGCGCACCGTCGTGGTCATCCCGGGTGGCATCCTGGAGGAGCACGGTCCCTACCTGCCTTCGTACACGGACGGCTACGCCATCGAGGCGTATACGAACGCCCTGGCTGCGGCCATCGTGGCCCGGCCTGGATGGACCGTCGTCCTGTTTCCGCAGATTCCCCTGGGCAATGATCCAGCGAACACGATCGGTCGGGTGAGGAGCTTTCCGGGAAGCTATCCGGTGCGCATGGCCACCCTGCGCGCGATCTACATGGACCTGGCCAGCGAGCTGGGCGACCAGGGCTTCCGATGGATCTTCCTCGTGCACAATCACGGCGCCCCCAACAACCACAAGGCGCTGAACCAGGCCTCGGACTACTTCCACGACACCTACGGCGGCGCGATGGTGCACCTGTTCGGCTTGAAGCCCGTGTTCGAGTGCTGCGGGACTGCAGATGCCTTCCTGTCGAAGGACGCGCGTGCCGAGGAAGGCTTCACCGTGCACGCCGGGGCGGGCGAGCACAGCCAGCTGCTCTTCCTGCGGCCCGATCTGATGGCTCCCGACTTCGACAAGGCGCCGTCCCTCACGGCGCACACCTTCGCGGACCACGTGCGAATTGCGAGGGCCACGGGATGGCCCGGCTACTTCGGCGCTCCCCGGCTGGCCACCGCCGCCATGGGCGCGCAGGAATTCCAGAGATCGTCCCTGAGGCTGACCGAGTTTGCGTTACGCATCCTGGATGGCCTCGACCATCGCGCGATTCCGCGCTATGCCGACGAGATGGATCCCCTCAACGTGGCGGGAGAACAGGACCAGCTGGACCACGAGCGCACGGTGGAGAAGCGACAGCTCGACTGGCTGAAGTCGCACAGTCTCCAGTAAGCCGTGGCCTGGCCTCCGGGGCACTGAGCTCGGCCCGCCTCACTTGAGCCCGGTGACCTGGTAGAGGTCGAACAGGTTCCACCAGGTGCTGTAGCAGTAGGCTTCGCCCTGCGGTGCGACGAACAGCAGCTCGGGCGCTCCACCGACCAGGCCGGCCGGGTCGCCCATCACGATCCGCCGCCAGAGCCTCCTGCGTCCCGTCTGGACATCCACGCGATAGATCTCCGTTGGTCCCGGGGTTGCCGCACGTACGTAGACCGCGCCGTCCGTAGCCCAGTCGAGCACGTTGTCCCCTTCTTGGATCCCCTGAGCGGGGCGACCTTGCTGACGCTCCACCGAAAACACGGTCCACTTGCCCTTCAGATCCCCGCAGAGCAGCTCCCGATCATCCGGGGATGACGAGAGGCAAGCGAGCCCTTCCGCCGAGAGCGGTTGCAGACGGCCATCCTCGACGTCCAGGCTGTACGTGCGCGGGATGTGGCCTGGCTCCATTCCGACCAGCAAGCAGCGCTTGCCGTCACGAGACCAGCGGATGAAGATCGGGGTCACGCCGGCGAGGCTCAGCTTCCGAGGCTCGCCGGCTCCCGTCGGAAGCAGGACGATCTCCTTGGGGGTCTTGACCGCGGCCCAGCGGCCGTCCGGTGAGAGCGCCGCGCCGAAGGAGGCCTCGCCGAGTCGTATCGGGGCCACCTTCTCCGTGGTGTTCGCGACGTACAGGGCGCCTTCCCCCTCCTCCTCGAAGAGCAGCGTCCTTCCGTCCGACGAGAGGTCCAGCACCCTCGAGGCCGCGAACCAGGACACGTCGCGCTCGCGATCGGCTCCCGGCGGAAGGCACGTGGCGCCGATGCGAAACAGGCCGTGCGTCAGCAGGACACGACCATCCGGGGCGATGTCCTGGAGCACCGTCCACGACGGCAGCCGCATCACCAGCCGCAGCTTGCCTGAGAGCGAGACCGCCCACAGCTCCGTGGCCATGGGACCGCCTCTCCTGGCCGTCAACCAGACTTCATTCCCCGCCGGCGCCCACGCCAACCCCCTGGCCCAGTTCCAGCCCCCGAGCAGCTCGGTCCTGTTCCCCGCGCGGTCGACGACCGCCAGCGACGATTCGACGCCGGGCATGAGGCCCGGTGGTCCGTGCCTGAACGCGACGCGTTCACCGTCGGGAGAGACGCGGGGATTCCAGATCGCGGCGTCTTCGAACAAGGTCTTGCCGATCGGGAACTCGAGGCGGGCCCGGTTGCCGACCCAGCGGACGACGGCGAATGCGCTCCCATCGGGAGACCAGTCGGCTTCGGCGACGTCGTCGAGCACGGCGCGCGGCGTGCCGCCGGCCAAAGGCACGCGGGCCAGGGTCAAGAGTCCCGCGTACGGGCTGAAGGGATGGCGGAGCGCGAGCGCCAGCTCTCCGGTGCGCGAAACGCCGAGCAGGCCCGCTTCCGGCAGATCGAGGCGCGTCGATTCGGGGCTCTCCACGCGCGTCGAGAACAAGCGGAGCATCGGGTCGCCGTCCCAGGAGGCCGCGTAGACGACCGTCTGCCCGTCGGGAGCATACCGGGCGTGGATCACGGCGCCGCGCCGGAACGTGAGCCGTTGGAACAGGGGCAGCTTGGGTTCAGCGGTCCGCAGGCCGCCCAGGAAGGCAGCCACGGGCAGACCGAGCACGGCCAGCAGGGCTAGAGCCGCCCACAGGCCTCGGCGAGGCGCGGGCGGGGCCACGGCGGTCGAGAGCGCGACCCCCGAGAGCGCCTCGAGCGCGAAGGCGAGATCGTGGGCCGAGCGGAACCGCTGCTCCGGGTCCTTTTCCAGGCAGCGCCGCACGATCCGCTCGAGGCCCGGTGGCACCGGCCGCTCCCCACGCGCGAGCTCCGGAGGGTCTTCCTTGAGGATCGCGGCCAGCGTGTCGGCGGTGCTCGTGCCCTGGAAGGCGCGCCGCTGCGCGAGCATCTCGTAGAGCACGGCGCCGAAGGAGAAGATGTCCGAACGCGGGTCCGCAGGCAGGCCGCGGGCCTGCTCAGGCGACATGTATCCGACCGTCCCCAGGATGACGCCGGCATCAGTGTTCGAGGCCGTGAGCTCCTCGGACACCGCTTCACCGGGAGGCCGTTCGGTCTCGCGGAGCTTCGCGAGGCCGAAGTCGAGGATCTTGGCCCGTCCGTCCTTGGTCAGGAACAGGTTCTCGGGCTTGAGGTCCCGATGGACGATCCCCTTTTCGTGGGCCGCGGCCAGGCCCCGGGCGATCTGGGTCCCGCACTGGATCGCCCTCTGCAGCGGGAGTCCACCTGTGCGCAACCGATCCCGTAGCGTCTCGCCCTCGAGCAGCTCCGAGACGACGTAGGGAGCGCCCCCCTCGACGCCGGCATCGAAGACCGCGAGGACGTTCGGGTGGTTGAGGGCGCCGGCGGCCCGGGCCTCGCGCTGGAAGCGCTCGAGCCGGTCGGCGTCCACCGCCGCCGCGCCCGGCAGTACCTTGATCGCGACGTCTCGGGCGAGGCGGGAATCGCGCGCACGATACACCTCGCCCATGCCTCCGGCGCCGAGAAGGCCCCGGATCTCGTAGGGGCCGAGCCGGGCGCCCGCGTCGAGTCCCATGGATGGTTCCGCAGATGATAGCCGTTGAAGCGGAGGGAGCCCCCGGCGGCTATCGACTTGCGCGCTTCTCCGTCTCGGTGGAGCCGAGCGAACCGCCGGAGCGGAAGACCAGCACCGCGGAGCCCAGGCAGATCTCGTCGCCGTCGGCCAGGGGGGTCGGTCCTTCCGTCCGCTTGCTCCGGACGTACGTGCCGTTCTTGCTCCCCAGGTCCTGGATGAGCGCCTGGGCGCCGGCTACGCGGATCAGGGCATGATGTCGCGAGATCCGAGGAGAGTCGATCCTGACCTGGCAATCCGGAGCTCGGCCGACCAGATTGTCCCCCTCGGAGAGTCCGATCTCCCGGCCGCGCCAAAGAACACCGGAGGCGACCACATCGTCGGCATTCGGCTTCGCCTGGTCGTCGAGCGCGGGCCCGGAGAACGCGTAGCCGAAGCCGTGAACGGTGCGTACGAAGCGCCGCGACTTCGCTTGATCACCGATCGCGCGCCGAAGTTCGTTCACGGTTCGGGCGAGGCTGGCATACGACACGTACGTCGACGGCCAGAGCAGGTCGCAGAGCTCGTGCCGGGACAGCGCCCGCGGGCGGTTCAGGAGCAGCGCGCCGAGCAACTCCAAGGCCTTCGGCGAGAGCTGGATCGGCTTCCCCTCCCGAACGACCTGGCGGGCGCTGGAGTCGAACACGCAGTCCCCGAAGCGGATGCGCATGCCTTTCCTGGCGAACGCAACGATAACCGAAAAGCCCGCCGCCAAATTCCGGAATAACGAAAAGCGAAAGTCGCCGTCAACAACCGGGGCGTCCCACGACGCACCTTGTTGCCAGCGCTGAAGTTCTCAACCGGTCGCTTGGCCAAGCGGCTCCTGAACGGAGTCGCTCATGTGGGATCTCGGAAAGCCGGTGGCTCGTCTCCGGCCAGGCATCACCTGCGCTCTGGTCCTGCTGGCAGCTGCGGGTTCGGGCGCGTCACAAACCGGTACGGCGTCGACCGAGGCCGCTGCCAGCGGGTCTGCGCTGCGCACGACGTTGCAGCGGGAGCGGGAGCTGCGGGCTTTCAGACGAGCTGCGGCAGGCGCGGCTCGGCGGCTCGAGAGTCCCAAGTGCCAGAGAATCTTCTCCGAGTTCAGGAACGATTCGGGCCGGACGCTGAAGGAAGAGCTGGATGCCCTCGGTCAGACGCCGGCGAGCTTCATGGGATGGATCCTCTTCGAGGACGGGCGCGCCGAACGCCGCTGCGCCGACGCCAACGTCCTCGCCATGACGCAGCCGGGAAGCCGCGCGATCTGGATCTGTGGTTGGCAGTTTGCTCGAGAAAACGCGCGGGATCCCGACTTGACCGAGGCCGTGCTCATCCACGAGGTGCTGCACACCCTCGGCCTCGGGGAGAACCCACCCAGCAGCACGTCCATCACGAGGCGTGTGAGGGCCCGCTGCGGCTAGGCTGAGTGTCTCGCTCCCGCGAGCTCACTGCACCCGCTCCAGCAGCAGGTTGTCGCAGGCCTTGCGGCCAGTCTTGGCCAGGTCGTACCACTGCCCCAGGATGCGCACGCGCACGACGTCTGCGGTGAAGTCGGTGTTGGTGCCGCAGACCTCGCAGGACGAGAGCAGCCACGAGCCCACGCCGTAGATGTCCGCGGGCACCTGCAGCTCCTCGAACTGGCGGATCTTCGCGGGCGTGAAGCCGCCGGTCACCGCGATGTGAACCTCCCGGCAGTACTCCTCGGCCAGGCGGCGGTCGTCGCCGGCCAGGTTCCAGCTCCGCCATTCGCGGTCGATGGCCTCGCGCATCAGGAACACCAGCCGGGGATTCACTCCGCAGTCGAGCCGGCGGTCGCCGAGCGGCGGCACGGACACGTCGCGCATGTTCGAGCTCGTGTCCGGCCGTACGCCGAAGAGCTTGTACTTCCGCGCCTCCTCGCTCCTGCCGGCCTTCGTCAGCTCCAGGTAGCGCCGGAACATCGTCCGGATCACCTGCAGCGACGTGCCCACGCAGTCGTTGCGGAAGTCCACGAGGGCGATGCGCGGGATGTCCGCGGGGCGCGTCGCCGCGAAGGCCATGGTGGCCTCGGCGGTGTCTCCCAGGAAGCAGGCGATGGCGGCGTGGGCCACCGTCCCGCCCCCGGCGCCGCCCCACCAGTCGCCCTGGGCGTCGGTGGAGACGTAGGCCTTCAGGCTCTTGCCGAAGTTCTGGTTGAAGAGCTGGACGGCGATCTGGTACGCGTAGCCGTCGGCGGCCTGCACTTCGTGGGCGTCGAAGCGGGCCGGAAAGAAGAGCACCTGCTTACCCCCGGCCGCCTTGAGCACCTCGTACACGTTCGTCGCGATGCGGCTGCCCCGGGTCAGCGCGCCGAGCGTCGGGGTCTCGAGGATCGCGAAGTCGCGGTAGCGCCCGCGCACCCGCATCACCGGCGTCACGTTCGCGGGGTCGCCGTCGTAGGAGGCCTCGGTCCCGTCCGGGACGGCCCACACCTCCATCGCGTCGAACGTGTTCACGAAGCGGCCGCCGGCGTCGAAGTAGCCCGTGCACTCCCGGAGGATGGCGAGGGCCTTGTCGACGCCGACGACGACGCATGCCGGCTGCCGTCGCGGGAACCACTGCACCTCGATCTCCACCGAGCCGATGTCCACGTTCCTGAGGTCGATCTCGAGGTCCGAGAGATCCGGCGCGCTGCCCCCGAAGCGGTAGCCCTGGACCGCGAGCTCGGCCAGGGTCCGGGCGATGTTGATGAAGTACTTGTCGGAGTACCAGCCCTCGCGCATCCGCTCCACGTCGAGCTTGAACACCGCCGGCTTCAAGCGCTGGCGGTCGAAGATGCTCATGAGTTCAAGGGCATGACTTCGCTCCGACGCGGATTATATGTTCTACTAGTTTTTCCCCCCGGCCATGGCCGCACACCCGACGCCGCTCCCGGACAGCGAGGCGCAACGGCGGGCGAACCTGCTCAAGACCTGGAGCCGCTTCGGCTTCCTGGCGCTGGGGTTCCTGACGCTGTTCGCCCTGTGGAACCACCCGCAGACGCGGCGCCGGGAGGCGCTGGCGCTCGGCGTCGCGTACTTCGCCTTCACGCTCGCCGCGGGACACTACCAGAGGCGCGCCCCGGGCCGGCGCGCCGCCAAGGTGCTCCACGACGTCGTGGACGCCCTGGCGGTCGGCGCGGGCTCGTTCCTGACCGGCCGGCTCGAGAGCCCGGGCTGGCTGCTCTTCTACCCCCACGTGGTGGCCAACGCGGTGCGGGGCGGGCTCGCCTACGGCGTCGTGATGGCGGGCCTCGACGCCGTCCTCCTGGCGATCCTGGCCGTGTTCTCTCCAGGCGAGCGCCTCCTGGCCTTCCACTGCTTCGCGCTGCTCGCCTGCGCGTTCACCGCGGGCACCACCGCCTCGCACCTGCGCGAGGTGCGCGCGCGCCTGGCCTCGGCCCTCGAGGGGCTGCGACGCGGCAGCGCGGAGCAGGAGCGTTCCCTGCTCCAGCTCAAGGCCTCCGAGGACCGCTACCGCCGGCTCCTGGAGCGCATCCAGGACGGCGTGCTGATCATCCAGGAAGGCCGCCTCGCCTACGCCAATGCCGTCTTCGGGGCGATGGTCGGCGAGGCCCCGGACGCGCTCCTGGGCCGGCCCTTCGTCGAGCTGCTGCCTGCCGAGGACCGGAAGGAGCTCCAGGACCGCTACGAGCGCTGGGAGGCGAGCCAGGGGGGCTCCGGCCTCGTCGACACGCGCATACGCACGACCCTCGGCGCGACGCTCCTGGTCAGCGTTCGCGCCGGGTCCGTCGAGTTCGAGGGCAGGCGCTCGGTGATCGCCACCGTTCGCGACGTCACGCGCCAACGCGAGATGGAGCAGGAGATCAAGGCCCACGCCGGCCGTCTCGCGGCGATCAACGAGATCGCGAACGCCGTCAACCTGTCGCTCAGGATCGAGGACATCTTCGGCGTTGCGGCGGACGAGGTGCGTCACCTCGTGCCGTTCGACCGCCTGACGATCGCCCTGCTCCACGAGGAGCGCCCCGGCGTCGAGATCGTCGCGGTCTCGCGAGGGGCGAGGCGTCAGACGGCGCCGTTCGCCCGCGACGCGGTGGCGTGGGCCTTCAGACGCCCGCGGGCGTGGCACGAGGGAAGCGAGGAGCCGGCGCCCCATCTGGTCCAGGGGCTTCTCGCCGAGGCGGGCATCCGCTCGGTCGCGACCCTGCCGCTGCTGTCCAAGGAGCGCGTGATCGGCTCCATGAACCTGGGCCGCTTCGAGGCGCGGCCGTTCACGCCCCGGGAGCTGGAGATCCTCGACCCCGTGGCCCGCCACGTGGCGATCGCCCTGGACAACGCGCGCCTGCTCGAGGACGTGCGCCGCCGCGGACAGGAGTTCGAATCGCTTCTCGAGGTCGGCCGCGGCATCGTGACGCGGCTCGAGCTCGGCGAGCTCCTGCCCCTGGTGGTGCGCAGCGTGAACCGCATCATGGGCACGCACTTCTGCGTCCTGCTCCTGCGCCACGGCGAGCTGCTGCGGCTGGCGGCCCAGGAGGGCCTCGAACCCGAGGTGGTGAAGGCCTTCCTCTCGCTGCGCGTCGGCGAGAGCCTGAGCGGGCTGGTGGCGAAGGAGGGCCGCGCCCTGGCCGTGGACGAGATGAAGGACGAGCCGCGGGCCAAGTTCGCCGACATCACCACGCGCTACGGCTACCGCTCGTTCCTGTGCGTGCCCCTCAAGCACGGCAGCGAGGTGCTCGGCACCCTGGAGGTCGTGACCAAGGAGCCGCGCCGCTTCGGGCCCGAGGAGCAGGAGCTGATGGCGGCGTTCGCGGCCCAGGCCGCCGTCGCCATCGCGAACGCCCGGCTCTTCGAGCAGGCGCGCCGCCACGTGGCCGAGACCGACGAGGCCAATCGGCGCCTCGAGGAGCTCGACCGGCTGCGCCGAGAGTACCTGCGGAACGTCAGCCACGAGTTCCGCACCCCGCTCACGGTCATCCGCGGCTACGCCGACTACCTGCTGGAGTCGGTGCCGGAGACCGACAAGGCCCAGCGCGACGTGCTCAAGATCGTCCTCGAGAGCAGCGACCGGCTCATCGACCTCGTGGACACCCTCATCGAAGTGAGCCGGATCGAGCAGGGCATCACGCAGCAGACGCTGCGGGTGGAGCGCCTGGACCTGCGCGAGCTCGCCGAGGCCGGCCTGGAGCCGCTGCGGCGCGTGGCGGAGAAGAAGGGGATCCCCCTGTGCCTCGAGTTCCCCGCCGGACCGATGCGGTTCCAGGGGGACCAGAGCCTGCTGCTCCAGGTGATACGCAAGCTGGTGGACAACGCGCTGAAGTACAGCAGCAGCGGCGGCCGCGTCACGATCCGGGGCGGCGAGGAGGAGCATGAGCTGCTCCTCCAGGTCGCGGACACCGGGATCGGGATCGCGCCGGAGCACATCCCCCGCATCTTCGAGAAGTTCTACACGGTGGACGGCAGCCTCGCACGCAAGGCCGGCGGCACGGGCGTCGGTCTCTACCTCGTGCGCGAGATCCTGCGCCTCCACCGAGGCAGCGTCGCGGTCCAGAGCGAGCCGGGCCGCGGCAGCGTGTTCTCGGTGCGCGTGCCCAAGAGCTTCGCCCCGGCGCCGCCCGAGGCCGCGCTGGCATGAGCCTGCTCCTCGCGGCGGCGATCCTCGTGGGCGTGGACGCTTCGGACCAGGGCGCTCCAGCGGCCCAGGCTGCGAGCGCCGCCGCGCTGCTGGACGCACTCGAGAGCGCCTGGAACCGCCAGGACCTCGAGGCCTATCTCGGCCTGTGGGTCTTCGCCGACGAGACCGCTCGCGAGGAGGAGCGTTCCTTCGCCCGGCTGGCGTTCGGCACCGGCGCCGGCCCGCTGCAGTTCGAGCGGCCCGCGCGCGCTCCCGAAGCCAGACTGCGCGTGGTCGCGCGCTTCGCCGCCATCCAGGAGCCTCGCGGCCGCGTGGAGCAGCACCTCTTCCGGCTGGAGGCCAGGGGCGGCGCGTGGGCGATCCGCAACCGCGAGGGCGTGGGCCGGATCGACGGTCTCGTCCACCTCTCCCTCGACCCGCAGGGCTACCGGGCGGACGGCCTGGCGTTCCGCTTCGAGGACTTCGAGCTCCGCATGGAGCACGGCACGCTGTTCCTGGCCCCGGAGAGCCTCGGGCCGACCGTGGCGGTGTTCGCCGGCCAGGGAACCGTTCACTTCCGACCGCGGCCCGAGACCGAGCGCGAACAGCTGAGACAGTTCGTCGGACGACCGGAGCTGAAGGACGGCGTGCGGCTGGCGTTCGTGCGCATCCACCCCGCGGACCTCCCCCGCACCCTCGAGCCCCTGCGCCTGGAGCGCGACCCGGAGGCCGCCTCGCGCTGGGCGGCCGCGCGACGCTACTTCGAGGAGCAGGCTCCGGCCGCCTTCGTCCTCGACGCCAGCGTCCCGGGCGCACCGTGGTGGGTGCTGCCGGGGGTGGGGGACGCCCTCGTGAGCTTCGACCTGCCTCGGCGGGGCACGCTGACGTACGCGGTCAACGCCGACCAGCCGGAGGCCATCAGCCTCTTCAACCGCTCGCGGCGCATCCAGGTCTGTCTCTATCCGCGCGAGGGCGGAAGCCTGCGCTACACCGAGGACGATGGGCGCGAGCTCGACGTGCTCCACCACGACCTGCGCGTGCGCTTCGACCCCCTGTCGGAGCAGCTCCGGGGCGAGGACACCCTCACCGTGCGCCTGCTCTCCACCGGAGGCACCGTGCGACTCAAGCTGGACGACCAGCTGCGAGTGGACTCGGTCACGTCCCCGGAGGGCGGACGCCATCTGTTCTTCCGCGTGCGCCATCAGGACACCCTGATGGTGTCCCTGGGAGCGATCGACGAGCCCGAGCTGCGTCTCACGGTGCGCTACTCGGGCCACCTGGCTCCCACGCCGGTGGAGAGCGAGCTGATGCAGGTGGTGCCGTACCCGGATCCGTTCATCGAAGAGGGCCCGCCGATCGAAGTCGTCCGCGTGTACTCGAACCGCAGCGCCTGGTACCCGCAGGGCGTCGTGGACGACTACGCCACCGCCCGGGTGCGGCTGGACGTGCCCGCGGGCATGTCGGCGGTGACGGGCGGCGAGCGCGTGTCGAGCCTCGTCCAGGAGGGCCGCAACGTCGTGGAGTACGCCCAGGCCCGGCCGGGCAAGTACATCACCGCCGCCGTGGGGCGCATCGTGCCGGTCGGCGAGCGGAAGCTGGACGCCGTGACGCTGACCGGCTATGGCGTGAGCCGCACCCGGTCCGAGACCGAGCGTGCCCTCGAGCTCGCCGCGGACATGGTGCGCTTCTTCTCGAAACGCTTCGGCCCGCCGCCCTACGACCGCATCAACCTCGTCGTGATCGAGGCCAATGCGCCCGGGGGACACAGCCCGCCGGGCATGCTCGTCCTCGCCCGGCGGCCGCCCTTCATGCGCCGTCCGCTCCGCGACGATCCCACCAACTTCTCGGACGTCCCCGGCTTCTTCCTGGCTCACGAGCTCGCCCATCAATGGTGGGGTCACGGCATCGCCGGGCAGAACTACCGGGAGCGCTGGCTGTCGGAGAGCTTTGCCCAGTACGCCGCAGCCACCTGGGCGCGCCAAGCCCACGGCGAGGAGGAGTTCCAGGGTCTGCTCAAGCGGATGGGCCGCTGGGCCATGAGCGAGTCGCACTGGGGACCCATCTCACTCGGGTACAGGCTCGGGCACGTCAAGGGGGAGCCGGCGCCGTTCCGCGCGGTCGTCTACGACAAGGGCGCGTACGTGGTGCACATGCTGCAGGGCCTCGTCGGCGAGGAGGCGTTCTTCCGGGCGCTCGCGGACTTCCAGCAGCGCTTCCGCTACGGCAAGGCGGGCACCGACGACCTGCGTGAGGCGCTGGAGGCGGCCTCCGGCACGTCCCTGGAGGCGTACTTCCAGCAGTGGGTCCACGGCACGACGATCCCGGCGCTGCGCTTCGAGCACCGCCAAGAGAAGGCGACCTCGGGCTATACCACCGCGGTGGACGTGAAGGCGCGGGATCTGCCCGGGCCGCTACCCCTCGAGCTGGCGGTCTTTCACGCCGGTGGTCGCGCCAGGCGCACGGTGCTGCTGCCGGCCGAGGGCGGCTCGTTCTCGATCGACTCGAGAGAGCGTCCGATCCGTGTCGAGATCAACGGCGATCGGGGGCTGCTGGCGCAGGTCGACGGGCGCTGACCCTCCCTCGCGGCGTCAGCGCCAGCCGTTGCGCCGGCCCTCCTCCTCCAGGTCGGCGAGCTGCTGGCGGGAGGTCGCGAGCTGCTTCTGGGCCTGCTCCAGCTGGTTCAGCTGCTGGCTGCGGCTCGCCCCGTAGAGGTTGCCCGAGAGATCGTTCAGCGAGCGTTGCAGGGTGTCGATCTGCTGCTGCGACTTGGCGATGTCGCCCTGGGCCTGCTGGATGCGCTGGCGCCAGGCCTTCTCCTGCTCGACGCGGACCTCGTCGGCGCCCTTCTCCTTGGCGGGAGCCGCGGCGGGGGCGCCGCCCGCTGCCGCGGCGCCGGCGGCCGGGGCGGACTCGCCGGTCGTGGTGCTCGCGCCGGGGGCGTTGTAGTTGCCGCCGCCCGACTTGCCCAGGTCCGACTCGGTGTACGTCTTGCCCTTGGCTGCCTTGCGCCGCTCCCGCTCCTTGGCCGCGGCGTCGGACATGCTCTGGCCCGGCGCGGGCACAGACGTGAACAGCAAGGCGGCGGAGAGGGCCGCCAGGGATAGAGCACGCATCCTCACCTCCCGGAGGTCAGGGCCGAGAGACCGAGATACCCTCGCGCCGGGCCTCCTCCTCGATATCCGCGATCGCCAGGTCCGCCTTCTTGATCTCGGCCTGCCCGTCGTCGAGGATCTTCAGGAGCGCGTCCTTCCGGCTCCCATACTTGGTGATCGTGTTGACGTCGTTCAGCTCGAGCTGGGCTTCGTCCATCGCCTTGCGCACGACCTCGATGGTCTTGACCTGCTCCGCGATCCGCTTCTCGTAACCCGCCTTCTTCTCGGCGCGGATCTCTTCGACGGACTTCTCGGCCTTGCTCGGAGCCGGGGACGGGGCCGCGCTGGGGCTGGCCTCGTCGACGCGCTCGAAGCCCGTGGCTGCCGCCGGCTTCGTCAGGTTCGACTCCGTGTAGACCTTGGCCTTCGGCGAGGCCTTGCGCCGTTCCTTCTCGCGCTCCGCAGCGTCGGGGAGCGAGTCGGTCGCCGCCTGGGCGGAGGCTCCCGGCGCTGCCGCGAGCGCCGCGAGGAGCGCCATGCACGCCAGCGTCCGAATCTTCATGCCGTCCAGTATAACGCCGGGGGGAAAGGCCTGTGCCCTAGCCGAGGGCGCCGAGTATCTTCATCAGCTCCTTGGCCTTGCGGTTCGCCGGATCGAGCCCCAGGGCCTTCTCGGCCGCGGCTCGCGCCTTCCGGTGGTCGTTCTCCACGAAGGCGTTGAGGGCGACGGTGGTCAGGCGCTCGACCTCCGACCGGCGGTCGGCGTCGCTCCGGCCCCCGGGCGTGGGCGTCAGCGTCGCCGCCGGAGCAGGGCGGGCATTCGTGGCCGGAGCGGGAGCCGCGGAAACGACCGGAGGGGGCGGCGCTGGAGACGGCGGGAGCTTCGGAATCGCGACCGTCTCGCCCCCGTCGGCCGGCGCCGGGACGACGGGCGCCACCGAGGGAGGCGGTGGTGCGGCGGACGGCGGGGGCGCAGGCTTCGTCAGTGCCGGGGCTGCGGGAGCCACGACGACTGGAATCGGGTCGTCGATAGGACCCGCCGCCTTCAACAGCACCGATTCAGTCCGGTCCCGGATCTCCCGCGCGAGCGCGTGGGTCGCGTGGACCTTCAACGCCTCCTCGGCCGTCGCGTGCGCCGCGACGAGGTTGCCCTCGGCGAGCTGCTCGCGAGCCAGGGCCACGATCGCGTCCGCCTGGTGCTTCCGCTGCTCTTCATCGAGAAAAGCCCGCAGCTGCAGGAAGCGAGAATTGCGGGGAGACAGCCGCTCGATCCGGAGGGCGATCTTCTGCGCCAGCTCCGTGTCGCCGTCCGCGGCGTAGGCGAGCGCGAGGCTGCAGAGCTGCTCGACCTCGCGGTCCTTGATGGCCAGCTCGATCTCCGAGCCCGCCTTGGCGATCGCCGCGTCCGAGGGCGTCAGCTCCATGAGACGGCGGCACAGCGCCAGCGCCTTCTGGAGCTGCCCCTCGGCCCGGGCCCGCTCCATCTCCGTCTTGATCTCCCGGATCTCCCTCTCGACGCGCCGGGTCGTTGCCTCGCCCTCGGCGATGCGCAGCAGCTCCCGGACCGCGGCGTCGGCCGGCGCGACCTGGAGGGCTTCCCTCGCCTTTTCGAGCGCGGCTTCCGGCTGCCCCTGGGCGAGCAGCTGCTGGCCTTCTTCAACCAGCGTCGCGGCCTTGAGCGAACGCTCGTCCCTGGGCCGGCCCGAGGCCGGCCGCTCGGGCGCGCGCACCTCGCCCTCGCGGAGGATCGCCGTGAGGTCCAGCTCCATGTCGTCGAGGCTCTGATAGCGCTTGTCGGGGTCGCGCTCGAGGGCCTTCATGACGATCGTCTCGAGGGCCGGAGAATACGGTGTCGTGAGCGGCGTCGGGTCCGGACGCTCGTTCATGATCCGGAACATCACGGCGGTGAGGCTTTCGCCCTCGAAGGGCTTCCTATACGCCAGCAGCTCGTAGGCGATCGCGCCTACCGAGAAGATGTCGGCCCGGTGGTCCACCTTGAGGCCCTCGATCTGCTCGGGGGACATGTAGTGCACCGTGCCGAGCACGAGTCCGCTCTTCGTCATCGTCGACGACTGCAGGTGGGCGATGCCGAAGTCCATGATCTTGACCTCGCCCCCCGCCGTGACGCGGATGTTCGCGGGCTTCACGTCGCGGTGGACGATGCCGTTGCGGTGGGCGTAGCCGAGCCCCACGCACACCTGGCGCAGCACGTCGAGCTTCCACTCGACGGTGAGCGGCTCCTTGTTCTGGATCACCTTCTCGAGGTCGGTGCCCTCGATGAACTCCATGGCGATGTAGGGTTGGCCGCGGTCCTCGCCCAGGTCGTAGACGGTGACGATGTTCCTGTGCTGGAGGCCGCCGGCGGCCTGGGCCTCCCGGAGGAAGCGAGCCCGCAGGTCGGGGCTCTCCGCCAGGCCCGGGATCATGGTCTTGACGGCGACCTTGCGGTTGATCAGCGGGTCGACCGCCTCGTACACCGTGCCCATGCCCCCGCGGCCGAGGACCTTCTGCACCTGGTACTTGCCGATGCGCTGCACGCGCCTGCCGCTCTCGATCGTGGGGAGCTCCGCCGCGTGGATTCTACGGCCCGGGGCGTCCGGGGCCAAGCGGAGCGCGTGGTATCGTCGCGCGATGGTCGTCGGCCTCGGCATCGACATCGTGGAGATCGACCGCGTCCGCGCCGCCCTCGACCGCTGGGGCGATCGCCTCGTGGCGCGTCTCATGGACGCAGACGAGGCCGCGCGCCTTCCCGAGGCGCCCGCCGACAGGGCCCGGGCCGTGGCACTGGCCATCGCCGGCAAGGAAGCGGCGAGCAAGGCGCTGGGGACGGGCTGGACTCGCGGCGTGCGCTGGCGCGACGTGGCCATCCGCGCCGAGCCCGCCACCGCCGAACTGCGGGCCGGGGCGCGGGCCTGGGCGGAGCGGCTCGGCTCCACGGGGCGCGGAGCGCTCCGCTTCCAGGAGCGCGGCAACCTGGTCGTCGCGGAGTACCGGCTCCTCGGCTGATGCCCGAGCCCTGGCAGCGCAACCAGTACGTCACCGTCGCGACGGTGTTCGTCGTCTTCACGGGGTTCGCGTTCGTGCTGCCCTTCCTGCCGCTCTTCGTGCGGGAGCTGGGCGTCGTCGACGCCGAGAAGGCGGCGCTCTGGGCGGGCGTCTTGATCGGAGTCGCGCCGCTCCTGGCCGGGCTGCTGGCCCCGGTGTGGGGCCGACTGGCCGACCGCTACGGCCACAAGGCCATGGCGCTGCGGGCCCTGGCCGCCTACGTCGTCCTGCTCGCGCTGTCCGCCCATGTGACGAACGTCGGCCAGCTCCTCGCGCTGCGCATCGGCGTCGGCCTGTTCGGAGGCATCGGCCCGCTCGGCCTCGCCATGGCCACGGCCCATGCACCGCGCGACCAGACGGGTCGCGCCGTCGGCCTGGTCCAGGCGGCGCAGATCCTGTCGGCCGCCGTTGGTCCGTTCGTGGGCGGCGCCCTCGCCGATATCGTCGGCTTCCGCGCCACCTTCCTGGTCACGGCCTGCGCGTGCGGCTTCGCCTTCCTGCTCGTGCTCCTCCTCTACGACGAGAGGTCGCGGCCGGGAGCCGAAGCGTCCGCCGGGCGCCACGCCCGCTTCGCCGACGCGCTGCGCCTGCCGGGTGTCGGCGGCCTGCTGGCCATCCTGTTCCTCGTGAACTTCATCGGCCGGTCCTTCACACCGATCCTGCCGATGCAGCTCGCCGAGCTGGGCGTCCCAGCGTCTCGCCTGTCGCTCACGACCGGCCTCCTGATCTCCCTCTACTCGATCGCCGCGGCGCTCTCGGCCGCGGGCCTCGGGCGGATGAGCCGGCTCTACCCCCCGTCGCGGCTGCTGGTCCTGAGCCTGGCCGGCGGCGCGGTCACGGTTCTCCCCATGGGCCTCGTCGAACGTTTCCTCCCCATGCTTCTCTGCGCAGTCCTGCTCGGCCTCGCCTCGGGCGGCGCCCTCACGCTCTGCTACACCATCGGGGGACTGGCCGTCCCCCAGGAGAGCCGGGGCTCGGCCTTCGGCTTCTTCTCCGCAGCCGCGCTCTTCGGCGGAGCGCTGTCGCCCTCGGTGGCAGGGCTGCTCGCCCACCTCGGCCTGCGTTCGATCTACTGGGTGAACGCAGCGCTGTTCGTGCTGCTCGCCATCGCCGTGGCCCTGCGCCACGCGCCGCGGCCGGCTACAATTCGCGGGACGGAGCGGGCGTGAACGTCTGCCACTTCTGCAGCCGCGAGCTGTCGCTGCTTTCCAAGGTCGCGCGGACCGACTCGTGCCCCTACTGCAAGTCCGACCTGAAGTGCTGCCTGAACTGCACGTTCTTCGACCCCGGCTTCAACAACCAGTGCCGCGAGCCGCAAGCCGAATGGCAGTCCGACAAGGAGAAGGCGAACTTCTGCGAGTTCTTCGAGTTCCGCGTGACGGCTGCCGTCGGCCGCCCGGGAGGCGGAACGCAGTCCGAGCAGGACAAGGCGCGCTCGGCCTTCGACGCTCTGTTCAGGAAGCGCTAGATCAGAGCTGCCAGAAAACTCCCCGCGGGCAGGCAGCGGATGCCGTCCTCGACGAAGTCGCGACGCCCTTCGAGCACGACCTGATAACAGAACGGCAGCCTGAGCCGGTCGCGGAAGTAGCGCAGCGACGGGTCGATGGCGGTCTCGGACAGCTTCGCCTCCACGGCGAACCAGGGCGTTCGCGCCAGGGTGACGAGGAAGTCCACCTCGCGGCCGGCGCGATCGCGGAGGTAGTGCAGCGCGACGGCATGGCCCTCACGATCCTCGAGGTAGTGGCAGAACTTCAGGAGGTGCAGCGCCACGAGGTTCTCGAAGCGCGGTCCGGCGGCCGCGACGAGCGTCCAGTCCGTCAGATAGGCCTTGGGCATCCGCCGCAGGGAGCGCACGCGGGGGCTCCTCCAGGGGCGCACGCGAACGACGTGATAGAGCCGCTCGAGCACGTCGATCCAATGCGTCGCCCCGCGATGGCTCGCGTCCAGGTCCTCGCGCAGGGCGTTCAGGGACAGCGGAGAGCCGACTCGCTCCGGGAGCAGGTCGGCGAGGACCTGCAGCGAGGACAGCTCGCGCACCGCCTCCAGATCGCGGACGTCCTCGCGGAAGAAGCGATCCAGTCGCTCCTTCTGCCAGCGACGGTGCGTGCGCGTCGAGCCCGAAAGCAGGGGCTCGGGGAATCCGCTCGCCCTCAGCAGCCCGCTCACCAGCTCGGGGTCGACACGCCGCGGGATCGGGATCTCGCGTCCCGGCGCCGGGGGTGACGGCTCCGCGCCTCCGCTCGCGAGCTCGGCGACCGAGAAGGGATGCAGGCGGTAGTGATGGTAGCGGCCCTGAAGCGAATCGCCGCCCCGTCGGTAGACGTCCATGCGCGCGCTGCCGGTCACGAGGAAGCGGAGGCGGTCCCGCTGCTTGTCATACTCGCCCTTCAGCCAGCCCTTCCATCCCCGCCACTTGTGCAGCTCGTCGAGCACCACCAGGGCGTCGCCGCCCGGCCAGCGCGCCGCACGGATCTCCTTGCGGTCTTCGCGGTTGTCCCAGTTCAGGTAGATCCCCGCCCCCCCTTCCTGGATGGAACGAGCCAGCGTCGTCTTGCCGACCTGACGCGGGCCGGCCACCAGGACCATCTTCTCCCGCAGGTCGGAGCGGATCGCGGCCTCGAGATAGCGAGGCTCGGGCATGACCGATGTTTGCCCGAAGGCAGGAAAAGTTGCAACTTTTTTTGCCTTCAGGCAAATAAAGACCTCAGCGGCTTGGCGCGTCCGTCGGCGCCGCCTCCACCACGCGGTTGCGGCCGCCCTGCTTGGCGGCGTACAGGGCGCGGTCGACCGCGGCGAGCAGCGCCTCGGGGGTCTCTCCGTCGCGCGGCCACACGGCGACGCCGAAGCTCGCGGTGAGGCGGATCGAGCCTCCGGCGAAGCGGACCACGGCCGCCTGGACTTCCTTCCGCAACCGCTCGGCCGTCTGCATCGCCGCGCCCGGCTCGCCCGAGGCCAGCACCACGGCGAACTCCTCGCCGCCGTAGCGCGCCGCCTCGTCCCCCGCCCGGGAGTGCTCGCGCAGGACCGCGGCCACCTGCTTGAGGGCCTCGTCGCCCGCAGGATGGCCGTGGGTGTCGTTCAGCTTCTTGAAGTGGTCGATGTCGAGGAGCACCAGGCCGAAACTGCCGCCCTGGCGCCCCTGGCGGGCGACGGTGCGGTTCAGCAGGTCCTGGAACGCCCGCCGGTTGTAGAGGCCCGTGAGGCCGTCGCGGACCGCCACCTCCTTGTGCCGCTCGATCAAGCGGATGGTGCCCAGGACGGCCGCCGCCTGGTTGGCGATCATCTGCAGCACGTGTCCGGTGACCACCGAGAAGCTGCCCCGCTTCCCCGCGAGGAGCAGCGCTCCCACGTTGCGGCTGCGCTCGCGGAGCGGCACGGCCAGGAGCGATTCGGCCCGGCCCGGACCCTCGTCCAGGACGAGGAGCGGCATGCGCTCCTTGTCGTCGGCGACACTGCCGAGCAGCTGCGGCTCCTCGGCGCTGCGCACGACCCACGCCGCCCAGGTCCTTTCGTCGAGGGCGACCTCGCGGCCGACGTACTCCTGCGCCCAGCCTTCGGCGAGCTTGACGGCGTAGCGGCTCGGAAGCTCGTCGGCGATCACGACCGCCGCCATCTCGGGAGCCGCGACCTGCTGGGCGCAGCCGAGCAGCAGCCTGTACACGTTCGCGGCCTGGCTCTGGCTCGCCAGGCGGCGCGAGAGGTCCTGGGCAGCCTCGAAAGCCGCCGTGGCGTCCTCGCGGCTCTGGAGCATCCGCGCCCGGAGCACGGCGTCGGCCGCGAGATCCGCGAAGGCCGCGAGCACGTCGGGCTCGTGGCCGGTGAAGGCCTGCGTCTCCACGCCGTCGGCGACGATCACGGCCACCACCACGTCGCCGGCGCGCACCGGGACCGCGATCAGCGACCCGATCTTCACCTGGCTGCGGTACCAGGGCAGGCTCCAGAGGAGGCGCTTGAAGTCGGTGGCGTAGAAGGTCGCCCGGCGCTCGAGGACGAAGGCGAAGGGGTCCTCGCCCAGGGGCGGGGTCGCGTCGAGGACCAGGCTGTCCGGCGCGTCGGCGGCCCGGATGAACGCCACGTCGCGCTGCCGGTCGAGCTCGAAGTAGAGCACGGCGTGCGCGCTCGTCGCCAGGCGCGCCAGGCACACGAGCTTGCGGATGGCGCCGTCCAGCTCCGCCGCTCCGTCGGCCTGGCGCGCGCGGCGGGCGTCCTCGGAGACCTGCCGGAGCGCGCCCGCTCCGCCCCGGCCCCGGCGGCCTTCATCCTCCTCGAGCTGGCCGATCCCATATTTCAGCCGGGCCAGCTCGTCGGTGGCGCGGCTGAGCCGCCGCTTCTCCCCGAGGAGCGCGCGGTTCACGGCGAAGACGAGGATCAGGTAGCCGCAGGCCGCGGCTGCGCCCCCGCGCCACGCCCCGCGCCACCCGGCGTCGGCGAGGGCCATCGCCGCGGCCAGCGCGCCGAGGGCCGCGGCGAGCGGCAGCCTCTCCGCGATCGCCACGCCGGCAAGGAGGAGGGTCACCAGGGGCCAGCCGGGCAAGCCGTAGGGCGCGAGGGTCTGGGCGAGGGCGTCGAGGGACAGGAAGAGGAAGGCGTAGAAGGAGACCTGCTCCAACGGCCCGCGCCCGCGCAAGCTCGCCAGGAACGCCGTCGCCGACAACCCGATGCCGAGCACGAGCACGATGGCGAGGCGCAGCCAGCCCGGGCCGAGGCCGCGCTCGAGGGGCCGCAGCAATGCGACGGCGCCGACGAGGCCCGCGACGATCAGGGCGATGCGGCCCGCCCGCCATCGGGCACGCACGTCGAAGAAGGGCGGCGCGCCCTCGGCCACGGGGGCGCTACCGGCTACGTCGTCTCGCGGCCGAGGACCCGGGCGTAGGCGACCAGGTCTTCCTCGGTGAGACCCAGCCGGTCGAGATGGGCGTAGTAGTTGCGAACGCCGTCCAGGTGCTGGGAGACGATCGCCTTCTTCTCCCGCACCTCCTTGACGAGCTGGAGGAGGACCTGAACGAGCTTCGGCGTGACCTCGACGCCCTCGGCGGCGAGCTCGTCCCGGTGGCGGAGCAGCACGGCCTCGATCGCCATCGCGCCCGAGTGCTTGCCGAACAGGAAGCGGAGGTGCCCTCCCACCGACTCGGGCTCGATCACCTGGTAGATGGCCGGGTGGATCGTGATCCCCGCGGTATGGATGCCGGTCTCGTGGCTGAACACGTTGTGGCCGATGATCGGCTCGGTGGCTCCCACCGGCAGGCCGCTGAACTCCTCGACCTTGCGCCGGAGCGTCCACAGCATGTCGTAGCGGAAGCCCGGGATCGCGATCCCGTATAGCTCCTTCAGGATCATCACCGTGGTGTGCAGCGGCGCGTTGCCGGCGCGCTCCCCGACGCCGTTCACCGTGCAGGTCGGGATCGTGGCGCCGTGGTGCAGGGCGCGCACGGTGTTGAAGGCCCCGAGGCCGAAGTCGTTGTGGAAATGCACGACGAGGGGCCGGTCGGGGAACGCCGCGACGAGCTTCGGGATGTAGAAGTCGACGCCCTCGGGCGCGAAGAAGCCCACCGTGTCGGGGAAGGAATAGCGCGTGCCACCGGCGTCGTAGCAGGCGCGGGCCAGCTCGACCAGGTACCCGACGTCGGCGCGCGAACCATCCTCGCCGCCGAACTCGATCTGCCCGACGCCTCGGCTGCGGGCGTGGGCGATGGCCTTCGTGGCCATGCGGATGTTGGCCTCGCGGTAGAAGGACACCGGGAGGTCGAGCCACTCCTCGGGCCTGCGGCCCTCGAGCTGCAGCAGCGTCTTGCCGATCTTGTACTTGAGGTGGAGATCGGAGCCGGATGTGAAGATGAAGAAGGTGACGTCGTCGGGCCGCGCCCCCATCTTCTGGAGGGTTTCGACCGTGACGTCGATGTCCCTGGCGTTCGAACGGCACATCACGATGATCTCGAGGTCGGGGCGCAGGCGGCCCTTCTTCTTGCCCTCGAGGATCATCTCCAGGGCGCGGCGCTCCGAGCCCGCGGCCGAGGGGAAGCCCATGTCGATGATGTGGACGCCGGCGTCCGACAGGAGGCACGCCAGCTCGTACTTCTGCTCGGGGCTGAACGCGACCCCGGGCGTCTGCTCGCCGTCGCGCAGGGTGGTGTCGTACAGGCGGATCTCGTTCGCCCGCGGGAAGGCCGTGCCGGCCGTGAAGGTGCGAGGAAAGTGGATCAGCGCCTCGAGGGGCTCGCGCAGCTCGACCATTGCGGGATGATAACTCCTCGGCACTCGCGAGACGGGCAGCCGATCCGAACGGCTACGTGCGGACCAGGCGATGCGGCCTGGACAGGCAGCCCGCGCCCTCCAGGCCGTGAGCCGCGCGCACGGCGCGAAGGGCGTGGTGCGGCTGGCGGAGGAGAACCTGAGCGAGCCTGAGGCCGACGAGGCGACACCCGCGGCCGCAGGCCCGCCACCACGCTCTGGAACCTCGGACCAGGGCGCTTGTGGCGCGGCGCACCGCCTGCGCGAGGCGGAGCGGCCGACGACGACGCCCTGAAGCGACGCGCCGTCGCAACCCGGCGAGCTGGCGACGGGGCGGCGCCGCGTTCAAGCGGCTCCCCAGCGCGCTGCGCGGGCCGATGCCGCGCGCCTGCGAGAGCGCGGCCTGAGCCCTCTGCCAGGCCTCGACCCCGAAGAGCGCCTC
>DASSJI010000020.1:0-5198 GCA_035691285.1 Vicinamibacteria bacterium
CGTGGCAGGCCGTTCCGCCAGTACAGGAACAGCCCCGCCCCCGCGACGCTTCCGACTTGCAGGAACCGGCGTCTGGTCGACATGAATCACCCCTCTGACGGGCCAGGCGGACGGCTGGGAGGGACGTCTGGCTCCAGGAACGCGGATGTGAGGAGCAATCGGCGTGCCCAGGGCCAGCTCGGCCGAGCCTGCGATGCGAAGACAACAAGTCCCGGCCGAGCGCCGCTTCACTCGCACGTCGGGTCGCCGTCGATGCCGGGCCGACTGCGAGGTTTGCGCGGCGAGACCTGCGCCGGCGCAGGCCTTGCGAGTGCAGCCTACCGCCGGCGGGGGTTGACCGGCGCTCGTCGCGGGCGTTAGCCTCGCGTGCGCAACGCAATGCTGAGGGTGCTCATCTGCTCCGAGCGCGACCTGCGCCCGGAGCTCGGCGGCACGCTGATCGGTCGCCAGCGGATCGAGGTCTACCGCGCCGGGCGCTTCGAGGACGCGCTCCTCCTGTCCGGGAGCCTGGACCCGCGGGTCGTGTTCGTGGACCGGGACCTGCCCCGCGCCGCCGCGTTCATCCGCCGCCTTCGCGAGGCGGCGGCCACACGGGCGCGCTCGATCGCCGTCCTCGCACAGGGCGAGATGCGGGAGGGCGAGCTGGAGTTGCTCCAGGCGGGAGCCAACACCATCTTCCGGCTTCCGCCCGACGCCGGCTGGGACGAGCGGCTGCAGCGCCTGCTCGCCGTCCCGGCCCGTCACGAGGCGCGGCTCGTCGTGCGCCTGGAGGTCGCGACGCATCCCGAGTGCGCCGGGGCGATCCTCAACCTGAGCGCGAACGGCATGCTCCTGGCGACGCACCACAAGCTGCGGGTCAGCGACGAGCTGGGCTTCCGCTTCCGCGTGCCCCACGGCACGACGGTCGAAGGCCGCGGCCGCGTCGCCCGCGAGGCGCCGCCGACGGGCTACGGCGTCGAGTTCCTGAGCGTCAGCGCTCCGGAGGCGATCGGCGAGTACCTGCGCTCGGCCCGCGTTGGCTCCGCCGGCTAGCGCGCCGCCTGCCTGGTCGCCGGGGGCGCCGGGAAGCCGCGCTTGCGCATCAGCGCCGCGATGCCCGCGTCGCGGCCGCGGAAGGTCCGATAGGCCTCGGCCGGGTCCACGGTGTTGCCGAGCGCGAAGATGTTGTCGCGCAGCCGCTTCGCCACCGCCTTGTCGTACGGCCCGCCGGCCTCGGTGAAGGCCTCGAACGCGTCGGCGCTGAGCGTGTCGGACCACAGGTAGCTGTAGTAGCCGGCCGAGTAGCTGTCGCCCGAGAACAGGTGGCTGAAGTGCGGCGTCCGGTGGCGCATGACGATCTCCCGGGGCATGCCGAGCGCCTTCAGGGTGTCGCGCTCGAAGGCGTCGGGATCGATCGTCCGATCGCCGGCCAGGTGGAGCTTCATGTCCACGAGGGCGCTCGCGAGGTACTCGACGGTGATGAAGCCCTGGTTGAACGTCGCGGCGCGCTTGATCTTCTGGACGAGCTCCGCGGGGAGCGGCCTGCCGGTCTGGTGGTGGAGCGCGAAGCGGTTCAGGACCTCCGGCGTGGAGAGCCAGTGCTCGAGGAGCTGCGAGGGAAACTCCACGTAGTCGCGCGCCACGGCCGTGCCCGAGAGCGAGGGATAGCTCACGCTCGAGCTCAGCCCGTGCAGGGCGTGGCCGAACTCGTGGAACAACGTCTCGGCGTCGGTCCAGCTGATCAGGACCGGCTCGCCCGGGGCGCCCTTCACGAAGTTCGAGTTGTTCGAGACGATCGTGGTGACCTCGCCGTCGAAGCGCTCCTGGCTCCGGTAGGCGTTCATCCAGGCGCCCGAGCGCTTGCCCGGGCGCGCGTACGGATCGAAGTACCAGAGGCCGACGTGCCGGCCCGACGCGTCCTTCACCTCCCAGACGCGGATGTCGGGGTGGTAGACCGGCACGCCGTCGATGGGCGCGAAGCGCAGGCCCAGGAGCTCGCCGGCCACCCAGAACATGCCCTCGCGCAGCTTCTCGAGCTGGAGGTAGGGCTTCACCTCGTTCTGGTCGAAGTCGTACTTCGCCTTGCGGACCTTCTCGGCGTAGAACCGGTAGTCCCAGGGCTCGATCGCGGTTCCGGAGCTCTCCTTGTCGGCGATCGCCTGCATGTCGGCCACCTCCTCGCGCACGCGGGCGACGGCCGGCGTCCAGACCGCCTCCATCAGCTCCATCGCCCGCTCCGGGGTCCGGGCCATCTTGTCCTCGAGCCGCCAGTGGGCGTGGGTCGCGTAGCCGAGCAGCCTGGCGCGCTCGGCGCGCAGCGTCAGGATTTCCGTGATCACGGCGTTGTTGTCGTGGGCGTCTCCGTTGTCGCCCCGGTCCACGAACGTGCGCCAGACCTTCTCGCGCAGGTCGCGCCGCTCGGAGTAGGTCAAGAACGGCTCGACGCTCGAGCGCGTGTTCAGGATGGCCCAGCGGCCCTTCTGCCCGCGCGAATCCGCCGCGGCCGCCGCCGCGGCGCGCAGCGACTCCGGCAGCCCGGCGAGCTCCGCGTCGCTCTCGAGGAGCGTGACCCGGTCGTTCTCGTCGGCGAGGACGTTCTGGTTGAAGGTCGTGAAGAGCGCGGCCAGGCGCTGGTTGATCTCCGAGAGCCGCTTCTTCGCCGGCGCGTCGAGCTTCGCCCCGGAGCGGACGAAGTTGTAGTGGTAGAGCCAGGCGAGGCGCCTCTGCTCGGGCGTCAGGTTGGAGCGGTCCCGAGCCTCGTAGACCGCGGCGATGCGGCGGAACAGCGGCTCGTTCTGCGTGATCTTGTCCTCGAAGGCGGCGAGCTTCGGCGCCATCTCGCGCTCCACCGCCTGGAACTCAGGGCCGTTCATGTTGTTGCTCCAGATGCCGTAGATGCGGCTGGCCCGGTCGAGGGCCCGGCCGGCCCGCTCGAGCGCCGCGATCGTGTTCTCGAAGCTCGGCGGCGCCTTCTCCGCCGCGATCTTGTCGATCTCGGCGAGCTGCTCGGCCATGCCGGCTTCGAGGGCGGGCTTCATGTCGTCCACCCGCACCCTGTCGAAGGGCGGCACGCCGCCGTAGGGGCCGGTCCACGGCGCGAGCAGAGGGTTCTCCGCGGCGGCCGCCTGGAGCACCGCCCCGGCGGCGAGCAGCGAAGCGAAGCCGGCTCCGACGATCAGCAGCTTGAACATGATTCGTGGCTCCTCGATCAAACCCCTGATTCTATTCCGACGCCGCTCCCGGCGCCTGCAGGCCGTTCGCCCTCAGGAACTCGTGCGCGCGGCGGCCGAGGCTGATCCCTCTTCCGGGCCTCAAAAGGAAGAAGGCCCTGGCGGGCGCCAGGGCCTTCGGGTTCGTGACGAGATGAAGCTAGATCTTCACCACGTTGGCGGCGCGGGGGCCCTTCGGACTGTCGACGACGTCGAAACGGACCCGGTCGCCTTCCGCCAGAGTCCGGAAGCCCTCGGCGCGGATCTCGGAGTGGTGGACGAACACGTCCGGACCACCCTCGCGAGACAGGAAGCCGAAGCCCTTGGACTCATTGAACCACTTGACGGTGCCTTCGATCATGAACGTACGGGCCTCCTTGGCCCATGCTGAGAAGCCACGTCGCCCGCGCGTTCACGAAAAAAGCCGCCCACCGCGGGCGGCTTCCAGCGAGACACCGGATCAACGGCAACCAGCAGCACGGGGAGCCTAGCACAATTGCCGTGCTCTTGCGAGTCGAGCCTCATCCGGGAGCGACGACGGGCGCGCCACGGCACCTTTTCAGGCGCCGGCCAGGGTGGTAACGTCGAGCCAATGGCGTCCCGCACCCCGTCTACCGACGCGGCCTCGATCGTGGCCCTCGAGCCCCGGCGCCGGCTCCGCATCGACGAGTACCACCGAATGATCGCAGCGGGTGTCTTTGACGAAGGCGAACGGCTCGAGCTGATCGAGGGGGTGATCGTCGAGATGTCGCCACAGAGTCCGAGGCACGCCGAAGTCATCAGCCGTCTCTGCGATCCTCGTTTCGTCTCTGCAGGCCCCGACTGCCTGGTCAGGTCGCGGCTGCCTCTGACGCTCGCTCCGGACTCGGAGCCCGAGCCGGACGTGGCCGTGGTGCCGAGGACGGCGAAGGGCTACGGCGATGGGCATCCCACGACCGCGCTGCTCGTCTTCGAGGTTGCGGGCGACTCCCTGCGCAAGGACCGCCCCGCCAAGGCCCAGGTCTACGCCCGCGCCGGGATCCCCGAGTACGTGATCGTCAACCTGGCCCAGGGCACGCTCGAGGTCCACCGCGACCCGGATCCCGAGGCGCAGCGATACCGCACGGTCACGACGCTGGGAAGGACGGACCGGTTCGAGTCCTCCGCCGTTCACGACGACGCCTTCTCCGTAGCCGCCCTTCTCGACTGAACTCGAGCCCGGCCCCTCGTAAGGCCGTCGGCTTCTCGATTAAGATCTCCCCGCTAGCGCTAACCGTTCATGACACCCGTGCCCGGCCGGCGGCTGGGTTCCCCTGTGCCCTCGCGGCCCGCGCGAGGCGGCCGGCGTGCGCTCGGCGAGGCCGGGTCCCTTCCCGCGACCCCCGCATGACGCTCGTCCACCTGGCCGCCGCCCTGGCGCTCGCCTTGCTCGCGGGCATCGCGGCCTGGCTCGCGTGGCGAGGACGCGCGCGTGCGCGGGGCACGCTCCTCGTGCGGGCCTTCTCTCACGCGCAGTCCGGCCATGGCTTCGACGGCGCGCTCGGAGCGGTCTTGTGGGAGGTTCGCAGCGCCCTGCGCGCGCGCGCCGTGGTGCTCGTCGCTCAGGACGTGGAGAGCCTGCGAGAGCTGCTGTGGTCCCTGCCCGAGGGGGACGAGCGATCGCCCCGGGCCCGCTCGAGGGAGCTGGCCGCGGGTGAAAGGGAGGAATGGCTGTTCAGGATCGCCGCGGATGCCTGGCACGCGGAGCGCCAGCCCCCGGGGGGCTGGAAGGTCCACGCCGTGGACGCGGATGGAGCGCTGATCACCGCCGCGAGAGCCGTCCCGGACGAGGCTCTCGACCGCCTCGCGGAGCGCCGCTCAGCGACGGCCCTGACAGGTCTCGCCTGGCGCGCGGGAGGGGAGTGGGAGGGCCGGCTGCTCGTCTTCGACGCTCGGCTGGCTCGTCGCCCTGCCGGCGACCTGCGCTTCGCCCAGCGCCTGGTGCGCGAGCTGGGCGGCATCGTCCACACGCGCTTCCTGATGGGCCGTGTC
>DASSJI010000021.1:0-4524 GCA_035691285.1 Vicinamibacteria bacterium
CGGGAACGGTCGTGGAACGGATCACCGCGGAGGCGTACTCGTAGCCGCGCGCCTCCTGCAGGAAGCGCACGGGTACGAGTACGCCTCCGCGGTGATCCGTTCCACGACCGTTCCCGTCGGATGGATCGTGGGCTGTCCGCTGCTGGGGTTCGTCTCGGACCGGCTCGGGAGGAGGAAGCCCGTGATCCTGGCGAGCGCCGGCGTCCTGCTCGCCTGTCTCGCCTGGATCCTGTTCGGACCGAAGGACGTCCTTCCGCCCTATGTCCTCGGTCTCCTGGCCGGGATCGCTTCGGGGGCCGCGATGCTGCCCTACACCGTCATCAAGGAAGCCAACCCGCCCGAGATGAGCGGCACGGCAACGGGGGTCGTGAACTTCCTGAACTTCACCTTCAGCGCCCTGCTGGGCCCCGCGTTCGGCTGGATCCTGCGCGGCGTTTCGGGCGGCGCGGCCTCGATGACGCTGGAGCATTATCAGACGGCGTTCGAGCCCCTCCTGTACGGTGTCGGCCTCGCCATGGTCCTGACGATGCTCCTGCGGGAGACGGGTCCGGCGGCCCGGCGGGTCGGCGCGCCGGCGAGCGTGAAGGAGGGGAGCTGAGACATGGCCGGAGCCAACCGCATGACCGTCGACGGCAACGAAGCCGCCGCTTCCGTCGCCTATCGGGCCAGCGAAGCGATTGCCATCTATCCGATCACCCCCAGCTCGACGATGGCCGAGCTGTGCGACGAGTGGGCGAGCCGGGGCCGGACCAACCTGTGGGGCGTCATCCCCGAGATCGCGGAGATGCAGTCCGAGGGAGGCGCCGCGGGCGCCGTGCACGGAGCCCTGCAGGCGGGTGCGCTCTCGACCACCTTCACGGCCTCCCAGGGCCTGCTCCTGATGATCCCCAACATGTACAAGATCGCCGGGGAGCTGACGCCATTCACCATGCACGTGGCGGCCCGTGCGCTGGCCACGCACGCCCTGTCGATCTTCGGCGACCACTCCGACGTGATGGCGTGCCGCCAGACGGGCTTCGCCCTGCTGGCCTCGAACTCGGTCCAGGAGGCGCACGACCTGGCGGCCGTCGCCCACGCCGCGAGCCTCGAGTCCCGCGTGCCCTTCCTGCACTTCTTCGACGGCTTCCGCACCTCGCACGAGGTGGCGAAGATCGAGGCGCTTTCCGACGATGACCTGCGCGGCCTGCTCTCCGAGGAGGCGATCCTGGCCCACCGGAGACGAGCTCTCACTCCCGACCGGCCCGTGCTGCGCGGCACGGCCCAGAACCCCGACGTCTTCTTCCAGGCGCGGGAGGCCGCGAACCCGTTCTACGACGCGTGTCCGGACATCGTCGGGCGCGCCATGGAGGCCCTCGCGAAGCGCAGCGGCCGCCGCTACGGCCTCTTCGACTACGCGGGACACCCCATGGCCGAGCGCGTCATCGTGGTCATGGGCTCCGGCGCCGAGACGGTGCACGAGGTGGTGGAGCAGCTCGCCGGCCGCGGCGACGCCGTGGGCGTCCTCAAGGTGCGCCTGTATCGGCCGTTCGCGAGCGCGGCGTTCCTGGCCGCGCTGCCGAAGAGCGTGCGCGCCATCGCCGTCCTCGACCGCACCAAGGAGCCGGGCGCCCCGGGCGATCCACTCTACCTCGACGTGATGACGGCCCTCGGGGAGGCGCGGGCCGAGGGCGCTTCGCCCTTCGCGTCCGAGCCGCGCGTCCTGGCCGGCCGCTACGGCCTGTCGTCGAAGGAGTTCACCCCGGCGATGGTCAATGCGGTCTTCGACGAGCTCGGCAAGAAGACGCAGCGGCGCCACTTCACGCTCGGGATCGTCGACGACGTGACCCACCGGTCGCTGCCCTGGGATCCCGCCTTCCGGACGGAAGGAAAGGACGTCTCGAGCTCGCTCTTCTACGGCCTGGGCGCCGACGGCACCGTCGGGGCCAACAAGAACTCCATCAAGATCATCGGCCAGGAAACCGACCGGCACGTCCAGGGCTACTTCGTCTACGACTCGAAGAAGTCCGGGGCGATCACGGTTTCGCACCTGCGCTCGAGCCCGCAGCCCATCCGCTCCGCCTACCTGGTGGACCGCGCGAGCTTCGTGGCGTGCCACCAGTTCGAGTTCGTGGACAAGATCGACGTGCTGGAGCACGCCGCGCCCGGCGCGGTCTTTCTTCTGAATGCGCCGTTCCCGTCCGGCGAGGTATGGGGCCGGCTGCCGCGCGAGCTGCAGGAGCAGATGGTCGAGAAGCGCATCCGCTTCTTCGCGATCGACGCGTACGCCCTAGCCAAGCAGGTCGGGATGGGCGGGCGCATCAACACCATCATGCAGACGTGCTTCTTCGGCATCTCGGGAATCCTGTCGCGAGAAGAGGCGGTCGCGCACATCAAGAAGTCCATCGAGAAGAGCTACGGCAAACGCGGGCCCGAGGTGGTGCGCCGGAACTGCGAGGTCGTGGACCTGGCCCTGGCGCATCTCCACGAGGTCCCGGTGCCGAAAGCGCCGAGCGCGACCCGCACGCGGCCGCCGCTCGTCTCCGAGAGGGCTCCCGACTTCGTGCAGAAGGTCACCGCGGTGATGCTGGCCGGCAAGGGCGACCTGCTCCCGGTCAGCGCCTTCCCCGTGGACGGCACCTGGCCGACGGGAACGGCGAAGTGGGAGAAGCGCAACCTCGCCCTCGAGATCCCGGTGTGGGACCCGAAGATCTGCATACAGTGCAACCAGTGCGCGCTGGTCTGCCCGCACGCCGCGATACGGGCCAAGGTCTACGACGAGACGGCGCTCGCGAAGCGGCCGCCCACGTTCAAGGCCACCGCCTACCGGGGCAACGAGTACAAGGGACGGCAGTTCACGATCCAGGTGGCGCCCGAGGACTGCACCGGCTGCAACCTGTGCGTCAACGTGTGCCCCGCCAAGGACCGCACGAACCCGAAGCACAAGGCCATCAACATGGCGCCGCAGGCGCCGCTTCGGGACGGGGAGCGTGTCAACTACGACTTCTTCCTCGATCTGCCCGAGCTGCCGCGCACGGACGTCGTGCGGCTCGACCACAAGGGCTCCCAGTTCCTCGAGCCGCTCTTCGAGTACTCGGGGGCCTGCTCCGGCTGCGGCGAGACGCCGTATCTCAAGCTCCTGACCCAGCTCTTCGGAGACCGGCTGCTCGTGGCGAACGCCACCGGCTGCTCGTCCATCTACGGCGGGAACCTGCCCACGACGCCCTACACCACGAACCGCGACGGGCGCGGCCCGGCCTGGTCGAACTCGCTGTTCGAGGACAATGCCGAGTTCGGCTTCGGCTTCCGGCTCGCCCTCGACGGCCACGTGGCCGCGGCCCGCGCCCTGGTCGAGCGGCTGGCGCCCCAGCTCGGCGACGTCCTCGCGCGCGAGCTGCTGGGAGCGGACCAGGGGAGCGAGACGGGGATCGCGGCCCAACGGGAGCGCGTCGCGGCCCTGCGGAAGAAGCTCCGCGACCTCAAGGGACCCGAGGCGACGCGACTCGACAGCCTGGCCGACTACCTCGTGAAGAAGAGCGTGTGGCTCGTCGGCGGGGACGGCTGGGCCTACGACATCGGGTTCGGCGGCCTCGATCACGTCCTCGCGGGCCGGCGCGACGTCAACGTGCTGGTGCTCGACACCGAGGTCTACTCCAACACCGGAGGGCAGCAGTCCAAGTCCACCCCGCTCGGGGCCGCCGCCAAGTTCGCCATGGCGGGGAAGCCCGTGGGCAAGAAGGACCTGAGCCTGCTCGCCACCATGTACGGGCACGTGTACGTCGCCCGAGTGGCCTTCGGGGCCAAGATGTCCCAGACGGCGCAGGCCTTCCTCGAGGCCGAGGCGTATCCGGGACCGTCGCTGATCGTGGCCTACAGCCACTGCATCGCCCACGGCTACGACATGGCGCAGGGCGCCGCGCAGCAGAAGCTGGCCGTCGACTCGGGCGTCTGGCCGCTCTACCGCTTCGACCCCGTTCGGCTTCGCAACGGCGAGGCGCCCCTCCGTCTGGACTACGGACCACCCAAGGCCAAGGTGTCTGAGTACATGCGCAACGAGTCGCGCTTCAGGATGATCGAGCGCGCCGACCCGGCGAGGTATCGGAAGTTCCTCGAGGAGTCGGAGGAGGCGGCGCGTCGGCGCTACCTCGTCTACCAGCAGCTCGCCGGCATCAGCGTGCCGCCGGCGGAGTCCAAGGCCGACGAGGCGCCGGCCGCCACTCCGGCGGCGAAGGAGGGCGCATGAGCCTCGCCACGAGCTACCTGGGGCTGCGGCTGCCCCACCCGCTGATGGTCGGCTCGGGACCCTGGACCGACGACGTCGACGGCGTCCGCCGGCTCGAGGACGCGGGGGCGGCGGCCTTTGTGCTGCGGCCGCTCTTCGAGGAGGAGATCGTCGGCGAGCAGATGACCGCGTTCTTCCACTCCGAGGCCCACGGCGACTCATTCGCCGAGGCCACGAGCTACTCTCCCGATCCGGAGCGGGCGTTCGGGCCGGACGAGTACCTCGAGCACCTGCGGCGCGTGAAGGCCGCCGTCGGCGTGCCGATC
>DASSJI010000022.1:0-3775 GCA_035691285.1 Vicinamibacteria bacterium
AGCGCTCAGGCGGACATGTCCCGCGGCTGACCGGTCGACGCGAGGACGCTGCTCCAGAGATGTCCTTCGGTGTCGATCTTCTTGCGCTGGGACACGGCCAGGCAGATGGGCACGTGGGTGAACTGGTAGTTCCAGAAGCTCACGACCATGTTCGTTCGTCCACTCATGCCTGCGTGAACCGCGCACTGGCCGAGCAACAGGCAGAAGCCGGAGTCGTGGGGGCTCGCCGGCACGCTCCTGATCGTGTAGCTGGGATCGATGTACTTCAGGCTGATCTCCGTGCCGATCCGCTTGAAGTGCCTCCGAATCTCGTCCCGCAGGAACACCCCGATGTCGCCGTAGACGACGTTACCCGAAGCGTCTCGCGCCTGCGGCGGAGCCATGAGGTCCTGCCCGGCCCCTTCCGCCACCACGACGACCGCGTGGCCGCGCCGCTCGATCCGCTGCTTCAGCTCGGACAGCAGCCGCTCCAGGCTGAAGCGGATCTCGGGAACCAGGCAGAAGCTCACCCGGCTGTCGACCAGGACCGAGTAAGCCGCGATGAAGCCGGAGTCGCGGCCCATCAGCTTCACGAGCCCGATCCCGTTGCGCGCGGCCTGCGCCTCGGAGATGGCCGCGTAGGTCGCTCGCCGCGCTTCGCCCACCGCGGTCTCGAACCCGAAGGTCGTCTGCACGAAGGAGATGTCGTTGTCGATGGTCTTCGGCACGCCGATCACGGCTATCGCCAGGCCCCGTCGAGCCGCTTCGTCGCTGATCGCCTGCGCCCCGCGCAGCGTCCCATCGCCGCCGATCACGAAGAGGATGCCGATTCCCAGGCGCTCCAGCGTATCGACCATCTCGGCCGGCTCCTGGGGCCCGCGCGACGAGCCCAGGACCGATCCGCCGATCTCGTGGATCCGCTCGACCGCCTCCGGCGTGAGCGCGAGCGGCGGGTGGCCGTAGCGTCGGACGAGCCCTTCGTAGCCGAAGCGGAAGCCGTAAACCTCATGGACGCCGTAGTGGTGCCGAAGGCTCAGGACGATCGAGCGGATCACGTCGTTGAGCCCCGGGCAGATCCCGCCGCAGGTGACGATCCCGCAGGCCAACCGCAGAGGGTCGAAGAACAGCTTCTCCCTCGGCCCGGCCGCTTCCATCGCCGGAGGCTCGAGGCCGCGCCCGAGCCAGGCCTTCACGTGCTCGAGCTCCGCGTGGTAGAGCACGCGCTGATCGTCGCGCGTGAAGCGGACGCCGGACATGGGCGACTTGACGCGGCACTCGCCGAGCCGCGCGATGGTGAAGTCGAGGTCGTGCATCGGGGGCTTCACTCCATCAGCTCGCCATGGTGTTTCCGGCCGCCCGGAGCTCCTGCACCGCCTGCTTGACGCGCTCGCTCATGGCGGCCTCGGCGAGCGCCAGGTAGGTGCGCGGGTCGTAGGCCTTCTTCTGGCCGACCTCCCCGTCCACCTTGAGCACGCCGTCGTAGCTCCGGAAGCAGTGGTTCGCGATCGCGCGCGTGAAGGCGTACTGCATGTCGGTGTCGACGTTCATCTTCACGACGCCGTAGTCCAGGGCCTCGTGAATGTCGCGAAGCTCCGAGCCCGAGCCGCCGTGGAAGACGAGGTAGAACCGCGCCGCCTCGCCGAGCTCGGCGACGACCTTGTCCTGGCACTCCTTCAGGACCTTCGGCTTCAGCTTGACGTGCCCGGCCTTGTAGACGCCGTGCACGTTGCCGAAGGTCGCGGCGAGCAGGTAGCGGGCGCCCCGTACCTTGCCCAGGCGCCGTGCCACTTCGAGGGTGTCCTCGGGAGTCGTGTAGAGCTTCGCCGCGGCGCTCGCCGTGACGCCGTCCTCCTCGCCTCCGACGACGCCGGCTTCGATCTCGAGCACGAGGTCGCTCCTGTGGAGCCGCTCCAGCAGCTTCACCGAGATGTCGAGGTTGTCCCGGAGCGGCAGCGCGCTGCCGTCGAACATGTGGCTGTTGAACAGGTTCGGCTTCCCGGCCGCCCTCCGCCGCTCGGTCTCCTCCACGAGGGGGATGACGAACTCGTCCAGCTTGTCCGCCTGGCAGTGGTCGGTGTGCAAGGCCACGTAGATCGGGTAGCGCTCGGCCGCGCGGTGGACGTGCTCGGCGATCGAGATGGCGCCGAGAGCCATGTCCTTCACGGCGGTCCCCGACGCGAACGCCGCGCCGCCCGTCGAGACCTGGATGATCCCGTCGCTGCGGCTCTCGGCGAGTCCTCGCAGCACGGCGTTCGCCGTGGTGAGCGAGGTGACGTTGATCGCGGGATAGGCGAAGCGGGCCTTCCTGGCCCGGTCGAGCATCTCGCAGTACCTGGCGTGGTCCGCTACGGGCATGGCACCCCCAACGAATCTGTCGCGTCGTGATCACTTCACGACGTAGCCCCTCGCCTCCATGCAGGCGCAGTACCCCTTCTTGAAGCCGTCGAGCTTCTGCTGCGCCTCGGCCTGCGTCGCCACCTGCTGGCTCGCCTGCTCCCGGGCCGCGTCCCTCTGCGCCTCCGTCTGCTTGTGCTTGGCGACGCCGATACCGCCGAGGAGGCCCGCGGCGGCTCCGATCCCGGCTCCCTTGCCCGTGTCGCCGGCGATGGCGCCGATGATCGCGCCCGCCGCGGCGCCCGCAACCGCGCCCTTCGCCGCCCCTCCCGCGGTCGAGGGGCCGCCCTTCTGCCCTGACGGCGCCGAAGCCGGCTGCTGCTCGCCCCTGGCGGCCAGCGGATCGAAGCCCGAGTCCTCCATGGCCCACTTGTAGCAATCCAGCTCGTCCCGCTGCTGCTGCGCCGCTCCCTGGTCCTGCCCTGGGTAGGCGTGCAGTCCCAGGTAGCGCGACACCGACGGGGATGGAGCAGCGGCCACGGGCTCCTCCGCGAGCGTCAGCGGCCCGGTTGCCAGAAGAAGCAGGCCGATCAGTGCGGGTCTCATGGCGATGTCTCCCTTGGTCATGTAGTGATCCTTCACAGCAGCCCTTGCTTCTCCATCTCCGTCCCGATCGTCTTGCCCAGCTCGCGGATGAAGGAGCCGACCTGGGTCGGGTTCAAGGTCTTCGACTGGCTGGCCCACACCAGCTTGTTCTGCGGCAGACTGTAGACGAGCGTCTCGACCACCAGGATCGTGTCCGTGCGCAGGTAGCCGTCGCCCCAGCCCCAGCCCCCGCCCCAGAACCCGGGTCCCCAGAACGAGCCGTAGCTCGGGATGGATGAGAAAGACCCGCTGAGCTCCTTCTCCTTCGCGACCGCCCGCAGCACGACGACGGCCTCGATGCCCTCCTTCTCGAAGATCGCCCGGGCCCTCTCCTTGTCGTGGACCTGAGCCTGCGGCAGCAGCGTGTATGCGGGGACTCCCACGGCGCCGTGAGCGGTGATCTCGCGGGCCGCCTCGTCCTCCGCCGCGTAGCGGAGCGCCTCCTCGGGCGACACGACCAGGGCCGCCACCTTCTTCCCCTTGAGGTTCAGGGGCGCGGCCGCGGGGTCCTTCCACGTGGACTGCAGGGATGTGCTCGCGCACGCGGCCAGCGTCGCTGCGGCGCACGCGGCCAGAACGGTTTTCGTCAGGGATCGACCAGACATGCTTGCTCCTTTGGCTCAATGAATCGATAGACTTCGGTTTCCATACGACCGAGTCAGCTCAGGGCCGCCGTCCCCGCAGCCACCTCGGCATGTTCGACCGCGGCTCCGGCGTCCTCCTCCTTCTCCCAGCGGATCAGCTTGAGATCCAGGACGAAGATCGAGTACATGACCGGGACCAGCAGCAGCGTGACGAAGGTGGCGAGCGTGAGGCC
>DASSJI010000023.1:0-2573 GCA_035691285.1 Vicinamibacteria bacterium
CACCGCGGCCGCCTCGCGAACGCGGCGGGAGGCGAGCCCGCAGGAAGCCAGCACCTGGTCCAAGGCGCCGACCACGCTCCCGGCGCTCGCATCGTGAACGAGTACGGTGCGGGCCGGGGCGCGCGCGAGCCCTGGTTGGCCTACTCCGGAGCTCTCGAAGGCGCGATTCTCGGGACCGAACCCGGGGTTCCCAGGCAGCATGTGAGCGTACGCGAATTCACGGTTTTCGCCCGACACGCTAAGCCCGCGTCCAGCGCGCGTCAAGAAGAAAGCCCCGGACGGTGACGGCCGTCACCGCATTTCGTCGGGATCGGATGGCCGGGGCTGCAACGTCAGGCGGGCGTCGTACGAGCGTCGATCATGCGCCTTGGTACGGTACCGCACAGACGAGGGCGGGCCCCTCCACCGATATTGCGGCCGAGCATTCGTGAAGCCGCGAGCGCACAGGACGTCCGCAGCCCCGAGGAAGCAGATGGGCTTTTTCGATTTCGACGAAGCCGACGAGTGGGCCGAGAGGGGCACGTCACCCCGGCCGGCGCCTCGGCGAACCACGCCGGCGGGTGGCCCGACATCGAGGACGCCCGCTTCCGGCAGCACGGCCGCCAACAGGCCCGCGCCCACGCGGCCGCCCACTCCTGCCCGGCCGCCCGGACCCACCGGATCGACCACGCCCTCTCGACCGCCCACACCGTCCGGGAGGACGACGACCACGCCGTCGCCTTCCACGCCCACACGTCCGACCGGGAGAGGCGCCGCCGCGCCACCGACGCCGGCGCGGCCTGCGCCTTCGCCCACGCCCTCCGATCGACGGGCTGGCACGAGCGGCCTCGACCTGAGCGCGATCACGCGAGGCATACAGCAGGGCCTTGGGTACGTTCAGACCGGCATCGACCTCGCGCGCACCGGCCAGGACTTCGCGCAGATGTTCCGCCCGGGTGGGCCAGGTGCGCCTTCGGGACCACCCGACGGCTCGCCGGGCGGCGTTCCCTTCGGCGGCCCTGGAGCGGCGATCCCGCCCGAGTACCCGCCTCCTCCGTTTCCCACTGGTCCTGACTACGGAGTGGCGGCGTTCGGTGCCCCGGGGGGCGAGCCGACTCCCGGTGGCGTTGCGCCGCCGACTCCAGGCGCTCCACCGCAGGGTCTTCAGCCGCCTCCAAGCTTCGCGCCGCCTCCAAGCTTCGCGCCGCCTCCGGGCTTCGCGCCCGCGCAGGGCTTCCCTCAGGCACAGGGCTTCGACCAGCTCGCGACCCTGCTCCAGGCGCTCTACCAGCGCCAGATCCCGCCGCTGCCGGGACCGCCCATGCCCGCGCCGGTGTATTCCCCGTATCCCGCGGTCGGGGGCCCGGCTCCACCGCAGAATCCGATGGCCCTGCTGCACACCATCATGGGGAATCCCCAGTTCCAGCAGGCGATGCACTGGTCCGCCGTGATGGGCCAGGCCGCGCCGAGGAGCATCCAGCTGCCCATCCCGGCTCCGGGGTACCCCGGTGACGTGCGGTCCGTGAGCATCCCGATGGGCGCGGTGATGGGGACCCTGTCCACGCTGGCGGGGAACTCGAGGGCCCAGATCGGCGCCACCACGCGCGAGGACGAGTCGGAGGTGCCGGAGTACCTGATCGACGAGGACGGCGACTTCGTCGTCGACCCGGCCAGCCCCGACGACCGGGCCGCGCTCGTGGCCCACCTCTTCCGCTTGAACGAGGAGGCGCAGCGGTCCGGCTGGTTCCAGCCTCCGGTCGAGATGGAGGCGGAGAGCGGGTTCGACAAGGAGGGCGCCGTCGAAGACGTCCTCGAACAGGACGAAAGCGAGCTTTGGGCCGAGGAGGCCGGCTTCACGAGGTGATCGCGGTGGAAAAAGAGAGCACGAAGGCGATGCAAGAGGCCCTGCAGGCCGCGGTCGCGCGCATGAACAGCGGATCGTCCGAGTCCCGCTCGAGCCCGATGGAGGCGCTGGCGCCGCTGCTCACGATGCTGCCCGCGCTGCTGCAGAACCGGGACTCCGGAGAGGACGTGGGCGAGAAGATCGACGAGCTGCGCAAGGGCGAGCTGGCCACGCTGCGCGACGAGGTCCACGTCCTGCGCAAGCAGTGCTCCCGGCTCATGAAGGCGCAGCAACAGGCGCTCGCCCGCATGCGCGACCTCCAGCGCCAGCAGGCGGTCGCCGCGGACGCCGTGCTCGAGCTGGCGCGGCAGATGGCGCGGATCACGTTCGTCGGAGCCGTCCCCGACGAGGACGACGACCAGCGGGACATCCCGCTCGCTACGGAGAGCACCCTGTGGGCGAGAAACGGCTCCAGCAGGGGCATGCGCAGTCGGGACCTGCGCGAGGCGATAGGCAGAGCACGGCCCTAGACCAGGAGCCGAGCGGGGAGGCTAGCGATGGAAGCAGAAGGCGCGTTCGAGTACGACGAGGCCGACGAGGGTTACGAGGCCTACGAGGCGGACGAAGGGGACGAGACCTACGAGGCCGACGAGGCCGACGAGGGATTCGAAGCCGACGAGGGGTACGAGGCCGACGAGGCCGACGAGGGCGACGAGACCTGGGAGGCGGCGGAGGCCGATGAAGCCGACGA
>DASSJI010000024.1:0-6140 GCA_035691285.1 Vicinamibacteria bacterium
CTCGATCCGAAGGGCCTTCACCCCGGGCGAGCTCACCGCCAGCTTCGCAGAGGCCGGCATCTCCAGCGTGACGATCCGCAGGCGGTTCCCCTACCGCCTCGTGGCCGTCGCCGAGCGGGGAGGCGAGCATGCCTGACCCGCGCGAAGTCGTGGTCGTGGGCGGCGGGCCCGCCGGCGCCGCGATCGCCGTCTACCTGCGCCAGCTCGGCCGCGACGTGCTGCTCCTCGACGAGGCCCGCTTCCCCCGGGACAAGATCTGCGGGGAGGCCGTCTCTCCCGAGGCCTGGCGCCTCCTTGAGGACATCGGAGCCGCGTCCTCGGTGGCAGCCCTTGGGCCGTGGCCGCTCCGCGGAATGCGCCTCACCTCCCCCGACGGTACCGCCTTCGAAGGCCGCTACCTCGGCGCGCCGCGCCCCGGATTCGCGCTGCGGCGGCGGGACCTCGACCACGCCCTCCTGGCGCGCGCGTATGCGGCCGGCGTCGACGTGCGCGAAGGCACGCGGGTCGGCGGCCTCATCCTCGCCAACGGTCGGGTGGCCGGCGTCCTCGCCGAGAGCGGGCGCGCGACGGAGCCGATACGCGCCCGCCTCACGATCGGCGCGGACGGCCGGCGCAGCGTCGTGGCCCGCCACCTGGGCCTCCTGACCGAGCACGCCTGGCTGCGAAAGTTCGCGGTCCGCGGCCACTGGGACGGCATGGCCGGGCTCCAGGACACGGGCGAGATGCACGTCGCGGGCGGCGGGTATTGCGGGGTCGCTCCTCTCGCTCCCGCCGAGGCCAACGTGGCCTTCGTCCTGGACCGTCGCGAGATGCGCGAAGCCGCCGGGGACCTGCCCGCGTTCTACCGCCGCGCCCTCGGCCGCTGGCCCCGCATCCTCGACCGGCTGGGCGGCGCACGGCTCGTGGACGCCCCGCGCGCCATCGGCCCGCTGGCCCTCGAGGCGCGCCGCCTGTTCGCGCCCGGAGCGCTCCTCGTCGGCGACGCCGCGGGGTTCCTCGACCCCTTCACCGGCGAAGGGGTCACGCTCGCGTTGCGGACGGCGGAGATCGCCGCGCCCTACGCCGACGCCTACGTACGCACGGGCAACCTCGAGGAGCTTCGGCGCTACGACCGCGCCCGCGCCGCGGCCACCCGCGACAAGTTCCGCGTGAACCGGATCCTGCTGCGCGTCGTGTCGTGTCCTGGCCTCGCCAATCGCGTGGCCCGCAAGCTGGAGCGCCGGCCCGAGCTGGCGGACCGCCTGGTGGGGATCGCGGGGGACTTCGTCCCCGCGCGCGCGGCCCTGGGCCCGGGCTTCCTGCTGCGCCTGCTGCTGGCCTGATCGCAGCCATGGCCAACACGACCACGGGGTGCGACTGACATTGCGTGCCGTCCTTACACCAGGAGCAGCATCTCCCGGTACTTCGGCAGCGTCCAGAACTCGTCCGAGACCGACTCCTCGACGCGGTCGCACACCTCGCGCACGGCCGCCATCGAGGGGAACACCTCCTCGGCCAGGAGGCCGGCTTTTCGCTCCAGGTCGGGCTCGGCCGCCGCGCGGTCGGACGCGGCCTGGAGGTCGGCCATCCTCGCCATGAGCTCGTCCATCTGGCTGCCCAGGCGGTCGAGGGCCACCGAGATGGCCCGGCGCGCCCCCGCGCCGGAGAGCAGCGCGTGCTGCCGGTACGCCGCGGGCAGCACGTGGGTCGCGACGAGGTTCTTCAGGGCCTCGACCTCGATCTCGATGTCCTTCACGTAGCGCTCCATGCGGACGTGGTAGCGCGCCTCGGTCTCGGCCTCCGAGAACACGCGCATGCGCTTGAAGAACTCCACGGACTCCGGCTTGATCAGCTCCGCCAGGGCCTCCGGGCTGCGCCGCAGGTTCGGCAGGCCGCGGCGGGCCGCTTCCTCGACCCACTCGGGCGCGTAGTTGTTGCCCTCGAAGCGGATGGCCTTCGTCTCCACGGCGGTCTGCCGCGCGTAGTCCAGCACCGCCTCCGGCATGCTGCGCCCCTGGGACAGCCGCTGCTTCAGCGCCGTCTCGGCCTCGGTGAGCGCCTCGGCGACGGCCGCGTTCAGCACCGCGATCGGGATCGAGATCGACGAGGCCGACGGCACGGCGCGGAACTCGAATTTGTTCCCGGTGAAGGCGAAGGGCGAGGTGCGGTTGCGGTCGGTGTTGTCCCGGGCCACCTCGGGAAGGCGCCGGATGCCCAAAGCGATCTTCTCCATCCCGGCGGCGCCCTGCAGATCCCCCCGCTCGAGCCCATCGAGGATGCGCGAGAGCTGCTCGCCCAGGAACACCGAGATGATGGCCGGGGGCGCCTCGTTGGCCCCCAGCCGGTGGTCGTTGCCCGAGCTGGCGATGGCCGCCCGCAGCAGACCCGCGCGGCGATGCACGGCCTTCAGCACGGCGGCCAGGAAGACCAGGAACTCGAGGTTGCGCTCCGGCGTCGCGCCGGGCTCCAGCAGGTTGCGCCCCTGGGAGTCCATCATGGACCAGTTGCAGTGCTTGCCGCTGCCGTTCACCCCCGCGAACGGCTTCTCGTGCAGGAGGCAGGCCAGGTTGTGGCGACGCGCCACGCGGCTCATGGTCTCCATCACGATCTGGTTGTGGTCGGAGGCCACGTTGGCCTCCTCGAAGATCGGCGCCGTCTCGTACTGGCTCGGCGCGACCTCGTTGTGGCGCGTCTTGACGGGAATTCCCAGCTTGTACAGCTCGAACTCGGTCTCCTGCATGAAGGCCAGGATGCGGTCCTTGATGCTTCCGAAGTAGTGGTCCTCCAGCTCCTGGCCCTTGGGCGGCTTGGCGCCGATCAGGGTGCGACCGCAGGAGACCAGGTCGGGGCGCAGCGACCAGAACGCCCGGTCCACGAGGAAGTACTCCTGCTCGGGGCCCACGGTGGGCACCACCCGCACCGAGGCGCGGTCGCCGAACAGCCGAAGCACGCCGAGGGCGCGCTCCGAGAGCGCCTCCATGGAGCGCAGCAGCGGCGTCTTGTTGTCCAGCGCGTCGCCGTGGTAGCTGATGAAGACCGAGGGGATGCAGAGCGTCTTCCCGTTGGGCCCTTCGATGACGAAGACAGGGCTCGACGGGTCCCAGGCCGTGTAGCCCCGGGCCTCGAAGGTCGTGCGCATGCCGCCGGACGGAAAGCTCGAGGCGTCCGGCTCGCTCTGGATGAGCTGCGAGCCGCTGAAGCGCTCCATGGGCTCGCCGTCGTCGTCGAAGGTCAGGAAGGCGTCGTGCTTCTCCGCCGTGAGGCCGGTCTGCGGCTGGAACCAGTGGCAGAAATGCGTGGCGCCCTTCTCGAGGGCCCACTCCTTCACTGCGTGGGCCACCTCGTTCGCGATCGCGGGGTCCAGCTTCTTGCCCCGCCGGACGGTCTCGTGCAGGGACTCGAAGACCGTCTTCGGCAGCTTCTGCTTCATGGCCGCGGCGTCGAAGGTGTTCGCGCCGAAGACCTCGCCGACGCGGACCCCCTTGGCCAGCTCCGGCAGGGAGCGGCTGGTGCGGGACGTGACCTCGCGAATCGCCCAGAGCCGGCCCGAATCCATCACGTGCGCCCCTCCTTCTCGAAAACGGCGGGATTATAGTGGCCGCTCGCCGCGCGCAACGGGAAAAATGGCCGGCCTACAAAAAAGGTCTCAGGGCGCGAGCCGTCCGACAATTTTGTAGTCGCAGCCCAGCTCGTTCTTCACCTTGACGACTCCGGCGACGGAGATCGGCTCGATGCCGAAGTCGCTCTGCTTGAGAACGACCTGCCCCGAGGCTTCCAGGCCGCCGTTCGCGCGGGTCGCTCGCAGGGGCAAGGTCAGCGTGCGCGTCGCGCCACGCAGGGTCAGCTCCCCGGTCACGCGGAGGTTGAAGACGTCCCCGGTCTCGCGGCCCTCGATGCGTGTGGACCGGAACACGATCTCGGCGAAGCGGGCGACGTCCAGGACCGCGGGGCCCTCCATCTTCGCCTGGACCTTCGGCACGTCCTCGGAAGGCTCGCCCCTGCCGGTGACGCGCAGGCCCGCGGCGGGGAAGCGGAGCGTGACCGAGGACCGGCCCAGGTCCTCCGAGTCCGCCACGATCGTGCCTTCGATGCCCGAGGCCACGACCTCGTGGGTGTGTCCCGCGAATGAGAAGAGGCCCGAGCGTCCGACCACGATGCGGAACGCGCTCTCGGCGCCGTCGACGACATAGGCCTGCTCGGCGGCGCGGGCGACCGCCGGCAAGAGCAGCAGCCCGATCGCCAGGACCCTCGTCGCCAAGCCGTGCCTCCGGCGGCAGTCTAGCCTCGACGAGGCCCTACGGTAGAATGCCGCGGGCGCAGCGGCGCCGGAGGAGCAAGCTTGGCAACAGAGTCGCTCCCGGGCCTCCAGGGCCTCGACCAGCAGACCCTGCTCGGCATGTACCGCACGATGTACCTCTCGCGGCGGATCGACGACAAGGAGATCCAGCTCAAGCGCCAGAACAAGATCTTCTTCCAGATCAGCGGAGCCGGCCACGAGGCCGTGCTCGTGGCCGCGGGCCTGGCCCTGAAGCCCGCCCACGACTGGTTCTACGCCTACTACCGCGACCGGACCTTGATGCTCCAGCTGGGCGTCACCCCGCTCGAGATGCTCCTCGCCGCGACCGGCGGCAAGGACGACCCCAGCTCCGGCGGGCGCCAGATGCCGTCCCACTGGGGGCACCAGGGGCTCAACGTCGTCACGCGCTCCTCCCCCACCGGCACCCAGTTCCTCCAGGCCGTCGGGTGCGCCGAGGCGGGCCTCTACCTGGCCCGCGGCCACGCGGGAACGGACCACGGGCTGCCCTTCCGGAGCGACGAGGTCGTGTACTGCTCTGCCGGTGACGGAGCCACCTCGGAAGGCGAGTTCTGGGAGAGCCTGAACACGGCTTCCAACCGCAAGCTCCCGGTCCTCTATCTCGTCGAGGACAACGGTTACGCGATCTCGGTGCCCATCGAGATCCAGACCGCCGGAGGCAGCATCTCGAAGCTGGTACGCATGTTCCCCGACCTGCTGGTGCGGGAGGTGGACGGCTGCGATCCCCTCGCCAGCCTCGCCGTGATCCGCGAGGCGGCCGCATGGTGCCGGGCTCGGCGCGGCCCCGCGCTGGTCCACGCGCGGGTGATCCGGCCCTATTCCCACTCCCTCTCGGACGACGAGGCCATGTACCGCTCCCCCGCGGAGCGGGAGGCCGACGCGGGGCGCGACCCCCTCACGACGTTCCCTGCCCGCCTGCTGGCCGAGGGCACGACGAGCGAGGAGGAGCTGGCACGCATCCGAGATGAGGTCGACCGAGAGGTGGTCGAGGCCGCCGATCGCGCGTGCGTCGCCGCAGCCCCCGAGCCCGAGACCGCCGCGCTCCACGTCTACTCCCCCGACGTCGATCCGACCTCCGAGGCCTTCGCCAGCGAGGCCCGGCCGAGCGGCGACCCGAAGACCGTGGTGGACCTCCTGAACGCCTGCCTGCACGAGGAGCTCCTCAGGGACAAGCGCGTCGTGGTCTTCGGCGAGGACGTCGCCGACTGCAGCCGGGAGAAGAGCCTGGCCGACGTGAAGGGCAAGGGCGGCGTGTTCAAGGTCACCCACAACCTCCAGCGCCGCTTCGGCTCCGAGCGGGTCTTCAACTCGCCGCTGGCCGAGGCCAACATCGTCGGCCGCGCCATCGGCATGGCCACCCGGGGCTTGAAGCCCGTCGTCGAGATCCAGTTCTTCGACTACATCTGGCCGGCCTACATGCAGATCCGCAATGAGCTGGCGCTCATCCGCTGGCGCTCGAACGGCGCGTTCAAGTGCCCGGTGGTCATCCGCGTAACCTACGGCGGCTACCTGCAGGGCGGCGCGGTCTACCACAGCCAATGCGGCGAGGTGCTGTTCACGCACATCCCGGGCCTGCGCGTTGTGATCCCCTCCAACGCCCAGGACGCGAACGGTCTGCTGCGCACGGCGATCCGCTGCGACGACCCCGTGCTGTTCCTCGAGCACAAGCACCTCTACCGGCAGACCTACAACAAGGGCGCGAACCCGGGGCCGGACTTCCGCATCCCCTTCGGGAAGGCCGCGCGGGCGCGGGAGGGCCGCGACCTCACGATCGTCACCTACGGCGCCCTGGTCCAGCGCTCGCTCATTGCCGCCCGCCGCGCCGAGGAGCAGGGCATCAGCGTCG
>DASSJI010000025.1:0-7006 GCA_035691285.1 Vicinamibacteria bacterium
TCACGGAGCAGCAGACGACCGCGGCGCGCCTGGCGCTCGTGGCCGCGCGGCGGGACTATGCGACGCTCCTGGCCGAGCTGCGCTTCGAGGCGGGCCTGATCGTCGTCGCAGGAGCCAACCAGAGCCGCGTCAGCGAGGAAAACCTCGTGGTCGCGCCCGCCGCTCTGCGAGGCGCGACTCCGGGCAAGTAGATCCGAGCATGCGGTGCTCCTGGTCGGCGCGCGCCTGCGCACTCGGCCTCGCCCTGCTCGCCGCGCCCCGGGCTCTCGCGCAGCCGGCTCCGCTGGAGCTCGACCTCGAGCGTGCCGTGCGCATGACCCTGGAGCTCTCGCCAGAGGTCCGGCGGGCGGCGCTGGAGGTGACCTTTCGGGAGGGCCAGCTCCGGGAGGCGTCGGGCACCTTCGACACGGTGCTTCTGGCCAGAACCACGGGCGGGTACGTGGAGACCGAGCTCGACCCAGACTCGCTCCAGCAGGAGCTCCAACGGCGGGAAGGCCTCTTCGCCCTGGCCCAGACCTTCGCGAAGCTGCGCGACGACATCGCCGACCGGATCGCGAAGCGCCAGTTCCAGCCCCCGATCTGCCCCCCGGGATTCACCTCGGTCCGCATCGAGCGCGAGGCCGAGAGCGAGTTCGGCCTCGACCAGCCCATGTGCATCCCCGTCGGCCTGGGAACCAACACGCCGGAGGGGCTCTCGAGTCGGGCCCTCGCGGCCATCCTCGCTCCGCCCGGCGCCGACCTCACGGGGATCTCGTCGCAGCTCCGCGACATCCTCGGCCTTCCGACCGACGACCGCATCACCGAGCTCGAGCAGCTCGCGCAGGAGCAGCTCGAACGCTCGCAGCGCATCGCGGGCCTGGTGGCGGACAGGACGGCGCTGGCGCTCGAGAGGCTGGGGCTCGTGCCCGAGACGGAGTTCCGCAACACGCTGGCCCTGGAGCTCAGGTTCGACAAGCCGTTCCGCAACGGCAGCCTCGTGGGTCTGGAGGCGCGCCTGTCGGGCCAGGAGGTCAACTACGTCGGCAAGGCCCTCGACCCGGCCTTCGGCGGCCTGGGGCTCGAGAACGAGTTCCGGTCGGGCTTCCACCTTGCCTTCCTCCAGCCCCTCGGCAAGGGGCGCGGCTCGGTCTCGGCGCAGGCGGCGGAGAAGGCCGCCGGCTTCAGCCTCGAGGGCTCGAGGCGGCGGCACGAACATCGTCAGACGGAACAGGTTCTGGCCACGGTGCAGGCGCACATCGAGCTGGTGGCCGCCCAGGAGTCGCTGGCGCTCCTCGAGCAGTCGGTGGCCTCGCAGCGCGCGATCTTCGAGGCGATGCAGACGCTGGTGAAGGTCGGCGAGCGCGCCCGCACGGAGCTGACGCGCTCCCAGGCCGGCCTCTCGGACGCCGAGACCGGCGCCGCCCAGGCGCGCATCGCGGTCCTTGCAGCGCGCTCGGAGCTGGCGCGGGTCGTGGGGCTCGATGCGGCGAAGGCGGGTGTCGGGCCCACGGCGCGCGGCTCCTTCCCGGACGCGCTCGTGGAGCTGCCCGACGTCGAGGCGCTGCTGCGGCAGGCGACCCAGGCGCGGCTCGACCTGCGCGCCGCCGAGCAGGAGGAGCAGGCCGCCACGGTTGCCTTCGACGCCGCGCGTGCGGACCTCAAGCGCCGTATCGACCTCTCCCTTCGGGTCGGAGCCGTCAGCGACTATCGGAGCCCGTTCTTCAGGGTCCTGAGAGACGAGTTCATCAACGACCCGAACGAGCCGCCCGGGACGCCGGTGGATTTCTACGACCCGAAGGGCTTCTGGAGGTCGCTCACGGACAAGTACCTCCCCGAGATCCGTTTCCAGATCGCCTTCGACATCCCCTTCGGGAACAACGCCGCGCGGGGCCGTCTGGAGCGCAGCCAGCAGTCGCTGCGCCAGAGCAACATCCAGACCCGCGACCTCGCTCGCGTCATCCGGGAGAACGTCGCCGAGCTGGGAGCGTCGCTCCGCTCGGCTCGAGCCGAGGTTGAGCAGCTCCGGCGCGCGGTGCGCGAGCAGGATGCGACCTGGAAGACCGCCATGGAGCTCCAGAGGGCCGGCGAGCTGAGCCTCGTGGACACCCTGCTGACTGAGAAGGACCTCACCAGCGCCCGTCTGCGCCTCGTCGGCGCCCAGAGGACCTACGCCTCGACCCTGGCGCGCCTGCGCTTCGAGGCCGGCACGCTCGTTCGCTTCGAGGCGGGACGGCCCGTCGGGTTCGACCTCACGGGGCTTCCGTCCCCGTCCTGAGCGGTCCCGCGCCACCGCCATGGGCGAGGACCGACCCCTCGTAGGCAGGGCGGCGGTCGTGACGGGCGCCAGCGCCGGGATCGGGCGTGCCATCGCGCTCGCGCTCGCCGCACGGGGCGCGAACGTCGTCCTCGCCGCGCGGCGTGCCGACCGCCTCCGCGAGGTCGCGGCCGAGATCGAGAAGTCGTCCCCGGGGGTCCGCGCCCTGCCGGTCGTGGCCGACGTGAGCCGGGAGGAGGACGTCGTCCGCCTGGCGGAAGCTGCCGGGCGCGAGCTCGGCGCGGTGGACGTCCTCGTCTCGAACGCGGGCCGTGGCTACTTCGCGAGGAGCGAAGCGATCGACGCGGCGAAGCTCGAGGACCTCATGCGCGTCAACTTCCTCGGGGCCGTGCTCTGCGTGAAGCACATGGTTCCCGGGATGGTGGCGCGCCGCAGCGGCGCCGTCGTCCTGATCAACTCCGTCTCGGGCAAGCGGGGCTGGGCGGGCGCCGCGCCGTACGTCGCCTCGAAGTTCGCCCTGCGTGGCTTCGCCCAGTGCCTGTGGCACGAGGTCCACGCCCACAACGTGCGCGTCATCAGCGTGTACCCGGACTACGTCTCGTCCGAGTTCTACGCCGCCGCGGGCCTGAAGGCCGCGGGTCTGGAGAAGGCCATCCCCCCCGAGGACGTGGCCGAGCTGGTGTGCGGGGCGCTGCGGCTCCAGGAAAGCACCACCGTGGTGGAGCTGGACGTATGGCCCACGAGCATGGAGTAGCCGCGGCCACCGCGATGGGCGACTTCGGCGGAAAGGTGGTCGTGGTCACCGGCGGCAGCCAGGGCATCGGCCGCGCCAGCGCCGAGGCCTTCGCCGCGGCCGGTGCGACCGTCCTCGTCTGGGACTGCAGCCCGGCGGGGCCGGCGTCGGAGCCCGTCGACGTCGCCGACGCCGGCGACGTGCGGCGCGCGGCCGATCGCGTGCTCGAGCGGCATGGCCAGGTGGACGTCCTGATCAACAACGCCGGCGCCAACTTCGGAGATCAGACCGCGACGGGCCTCGCCGACGCGACCTGGGACGCGATCCTGGGGACGAACCTGAAGGGGACGGTCAACGCCGTGAGGGCGCTGAGCCCGTCCATGATCCGCAGGGGGCGGGGCCGCATCGTCAACACGAGCTCGATCCTCGCGCGCTTTCCGGTCGCCGGCTTCGGCGCCTACTCCGCGGCCAAGGCCGGCGTCGTCGCCCTGACCCGGGCGTGGGCGCGCGAACTGGGCCCTCACGGGATCACGGTGAACGCCGTCGCGCCCGGCTTCATCGACACGCCGATGAACGCCGGCCTGCCGGACGACGTGGCGCGGGCGCTGGTGGAACGCACGCCGGTGGGCCGGCACGGACGCGCGGCCGAGGTCGCTGCAGTGCACCTGTTCCTCGCCTCCGACGCGGCCGCCTTCATCAACGGCGCCGTCGTGGACGTGGATGGCGGACTGACGCTTTGAGCGACATCACGGTCGTCGCGGCCCTGCAGCGCCTCTACGACTCGATCGCCAGGCGCAGCCCGAGCCTCGGCTACCTCAATTTCGGATTCGCCGATCCGGACGAACCGCGCGGGGACGGCAACCTGGCCCGGCTGGAGAAGCTGTGCCGCCGGCTGTACGAGGAGGTACTCGGCTCGTGCCCGGCCGCCGGGCGCGTCCTGGAGATCGGCTGCGGTCGCGGGGGGGGAGCCGCGTACCTGCTCCAGGAGCGCCCCGGCCTGGAGTACCTGGGGCTCGACCTCTCGACGGAGCACGTCTGCGCGTGCCGGCGGCGACTCGCTTCGCTGCCGCTGGCTCGGTTCGCCGTGGCTGACGCCGCGCGCCTGCCGGTGCCGTCGGCCTGCTTCGACGCCGCGCTCAGCGTGGAGGCGTGCCACCACTTCGAGGACCTCGACGCCTTCTACGGCGAAGTCGCACGGGTGCTCCGGCGGGGCGGCGTGCTCCTGCTCGCCGGCATCTGGGAAGCCGGCCGGGATTCCGCCCGGAGGATCGAGGCCCGCGGCCTGCGCGTCCTCGAGCGCGCCGACATCACCGCCAACGTCGTCGCGTCCCTCAGCCGCACCGGCGCCCTGCGCCAGGAGCTCGTGAACGCCCTCGACCTGCCGGAGCGCTTTCGGCCGTTCCTCATGAGCTGGGCCGGCGTGCGCGGCTCCGGCTCGTACGAGGAGCTCGCGTCGGGCGAGCGGGTCTACCTGCGCTACAGGCTCCAGCGCCCCTAGGACGGGCCCTTTCGCCGATACACGTCTGTGCTCAGGTACTTGAGGCCGGAGTCGGCCATCAGGGTGACGACCGTGGCGTGCGGCCCGAGCCGCTCCGCGACGCGGAGCGCCGCGACCACGTTCGCACCGGATGAGGTGCCCGCGAACAAGGCCTCGTCCCGCGCCAGGCGCCGCGCCATCTCCTTCGCCTCTTCGGTCGAAACCGGCACGATCTCGTCCACGAGGCTCGGCTCCCAGAGCGGAGGCGTGTAGCCGATCCCGACGCCCTCGATCTTGTGGGGGCCGGCCGGGCCGCCGAGCAGCACGGAGGACTCCGCGGGTTCGACAGCGACGATCCTGACGCCGGGCTTGTACCGCTTCAGGACGGTCGCAACGCCCCGGGAGGAGGCCGCGGTGCCCACGCAGTGAACGAAGGCGTCGACCTGACCTTGCGTCTCGCTCCAGATCTCCTCGCCGAGGCCGTGGTAGCCGGCGATGCTGTCACGGTTGTTGAGCTGGTCGGTCCAGTAGGTGCGGGGCTCGCGGCTCAGCTCGCGGGCGGCCGCGATCATGTCCAGGATCAGCTTCTTGGTGGTGAGGCCGCCCTCGCTGGGCACGAGCATCAGCTCCGCGCCGAGCGCCGCCATGTGGTCCAGCTTCTCGCGGCTGAACGCGTCGGAGCTGACGATCCTGAGGCGGTAGCCCTTCGCGGCGCAGACCAGGGCGAGGGAGGTCCCCGTGCTGCCGCCGGTGTACTCGACGACGGTGTCTCCCGGCTTCAGGCGGCCGTCCGCCTCGGCGCGGGCGATCACGGCCTGCGCCATGCGGTCCTTCACGCTCCCCGTGGGGTTCTCCCATTCGAGCTTCACGAGGATGTCCGCGCAACCGGGCGGAACGACCTTGCACAGGCGAACCATCGACGTGTTTCCGATCGCCCTCAGGATGTCCATGTATCGAGCCCTCGAGACCAACGGCACACGGCCTGACTATAGAGGGTTCTCGCGCTGACCCCCACCGTCATGTGTGGTATGGGATTGAGTCCAGCGTCCGGGGGCGCGGAGGTGACGATGAAGACATGTCTTCTGCTGATGATGACAGTCGGGGTCGGGGCGGCGGGCACCGCGTCGGCTCAGGCGTCCGCGAGGACTCCCGAGAAGCAGCACGTCAACCCTCCCGGCCTGCAAACCCCGACCGGCTACACCCACGTGGTGGCGGCGAGTGGTGGAAAGACCGTCTACGTCGCGGGCCAGGTCGCGCTCAACGCGACGGGCAACGTGGTCGGCAAGGGCGACCTCGGCGCACAGGCCCGGCAGGTCTTCGCAAACCTGCGCACCGCCCTCTCCGCCGCGGGCGCGACGCCCGCCGACCTCGTGAAGATCACCTGGTACGTCGTCGGCTACAAGCCGGACATGCTCCCCGCGTTGCGGGAGGCCCGCACGGCGTTTCTCGGAGAAGCGAAGTCTCCGGCCAGCACGCTCGTCGGCGTCGCCGCCCTCGCCCGCGAGGACTTCCTGGTCGAGGTCGAAGCGATCGCCGTCGTGCCCTGAGCTGGTTGGTGGCCTGGGACGGAGTCGAACCGCCGACACGCGGATTTTCAGTCCGCTGCTCTACCAACTGAGCTACCTGGGCCAAAGGCCGCGCCGCTTATAAGCGGCCCGCCTCGCGCTGTCCAGATGCCGGAGCGCCGCGCGGCGGCTGCTAGATGGCACTGGCCGCGGCGCGGATCAAGCACCGCCAAGGCCGGTCAGTCGACGCTCGGATCGACCTGCAGGACGAGCTTGCCGGTGTTGGCGTTGGCGGTCATCAGCTCGTGGGCGCGGCGCGCCTCGGCGAGCGGCAGCACGGCGTGGATCACGGGCTTGAGCTCGCCGGTCGCGAAGCGCGGCAGCACCTGCTCGCGGAACGCCTGGGTGACCTGCGCCTTCTCCGCGACCGGCCGCGCCCGCAGCACCGAGCCGATCACGCGCTGCCGCTTGACCATCAGGCGGCCGATGTTGAGCTCGGCCTTGGCGCCGCCGAGCAGGCCGATGATCACGAGGCGCCCGTAGAGGGCGAGGCAGGCGAGGTTGGGCTCGAGGTAGCTCGCGCCGATGTGGTCGAGGATCACGTCGGCGCCCTTGCCGGCGGTGAGCTCCAGCACGCGCTTGGCGAAATCGTCCTCCTTGTAGAGGATCGCGTGGTCGGCGCCGAGGCCGCGGCAGGCCGCCGCCTTCTCGGGGGAGCCGACGGTCACGATCACCGGCGAGGGGCCGAGCGCCTTGGCGAGCTGGATCGCGGCGGTCGCGACGCCCGAGGCGCCGCCGTGCAGCAGCAGCGTCTCGCCGGGCTGGAGCGCGGCCTCGCGGAACACGTTGAGCCAGGCCGTGATCCAGACCTCGGTGAGCGCCGCCGCCTGGATCATGTCGAGACCGTCCGGCACCGGCATCAGCGTGCTCGCCGGCGCCACCGCGTATTCGGCATAGCCGCCGCCGCCGACCAGGGTCATCACCCGGTCGCCGACCTTGCAGCTGTTTACGCCGGGGCCAAGTTCAACGACCGTCCC
>DASSJI010000026.1:0-6901 GCA_035691285.1 Vicinamibacteria bacterium
CGCGACGTCGGCTTCTCCGTGGCCATCAACTGCGAGGACGGAGAAGCGGCGCTGGGGATCGCCTACGAGCTGCTCGACCACTACCTCGAGCAGCCGGCCTACGACTGGGCGGACGCGTGGCAGGAGTACGTGCGCGAGCGCGACGAGCGCGCGGTGGCGCTCCTGAAGCGGCAGACGAGCGCGCCCGCCAAGGTCGGGCCGTCGCTGGCCCTCGAGCGCTACGCCGGCGACTTCGCCGACGCGTGGTACGGGCCGATCGCGATCGCGCATCGCGACGGGCGCCTGACGCTGGACTTCAAGCAGACGCCCGGCATGTCGGGCGAGCTGCGGCACTGGCAGTACGACACCTTCCGCGTCGACTGGCGCGACTCGCTGATCGAGCCGGCCTACGTGACCTTCGCGCTGGACGCCGACGGCGGCATCGACCGCATCAGCCTGCGCGCGGTCTCGCCGCTCGCGGACTTCAGCTTCGACTACCAGGACCTCGACTTCAGGCCGGTGCGGAAGTGAGGCGCCTGATCCGCCAGATCCCGACCGTCAGCACGGGCACGACCAGCAGGGCGATGAACGCGTAGGTCAGGAGTCCGTAGCCCTTCGCGATGAGGCCGACCAGGCCGACGGCGGACGCGGCGAAGACCGACAGCAGCATGACGGCCAGCGCCAGCGCCGGGCGCAGCGCCCGCGGCATGACCCGCTGCCGCTCCACGTAGACGCTGGCCACGCGCTCGTTGACGGCGTGAAGGATGGGCACCCCGGTGTCGACGAGCGTCAGCAGGACCGCGAACTGGAACGCCCACTCGAACCACGGCGCCTCGAGCTTCGCGAGCAGGAGGGCCGACGGCAGGGCAACGCTCTGGATCTCCCGGTGGTACCCGATCATCGCGACGTAGAACAGGAACCCCGGCAGCATGCCGAGCGGGCCGGCCAGGAGCCCGGCCACCACGGCCTCGCGCCGCCGGGTCAGGTGGCGGATGCAGAAGAGGACGGCGGGGATGGTGGCCACGTTGTAGGCCGCGTAGGTGACCCCGGCGGTGAGCCAGCGGCCTCCGACCGGCTCCGCCGCCAGGGCGTCCTCGATGCGGTCGCCGAAGGCCAGCAGGCTCCAGGTCACGAAGGCGAGGTAGACGAGGTAGAGATAGCCGACCGAAAGGGCCAGGAACTTCTCGATCGCGGCCGAGCTGTAGAAGAGGACGAGGGCGACCCCGGAGATCATCAGCAGCGTACCGGCGAGCCTGGGGAGTCCGAACAGGCTGTGCACGATCTCGCCGGCCGCGGCTCCCATGACCGCGAAGATCACGACGATCAGCAGGAAGTAGGCGATCTCGAAGAGGAACCAGCCGCGCCCCAGGAGGAGCCTGGAGAACGAGCGGTAGTCGTAGGCCTGCGCGCAGCGCGCCAGCTCGAAGCTCACCGCGAGGACCGCGCTCCAGACGAGCATGCTGACGACCATGCCGAGCAGGCCGCCCAGCGGGCCGGCCGGGAGGAAGAACTCCACGAGCTCGCGGCCGGTCGCGTACCCGCCCCCGATCACCGCCGCCTCGAACACGAAGCCGGGCAGCAGGTAGCGCCGGAAGAAGTCGTTCAAGGCTCGGCCACGCGCCCAGGGCGGCGTTTCAAGGGGCTATGAAACGCCGCCCTGATCGAGCAAGTCTCCGCGACGTCAGGCCACGTCGAAGCGATCGGCGTTCATCACCTTGGTCCACGCGGCCACGAAGTCGCGCACGAACTTCGCCTTGGCGTCGTCGCAGGCATACACCTCCGCGAGGGCCCGGAGCTGGGAGTTCGATCCGAAGACGAGGTCGACGCGGGTGCCGGTCCACTTCAGCGCGCCCGTGGCACGGTCCCGTCCCTCGAACACGTCCTCGGCCGGCGAGGTCGCCTTCCACTCGGTGCCCATGTCGAGCAGGTTCACGAAGAAGTCGTTGGTGAGCGTCTCGGGGCGCTTCGTGAAGACGCCGTGCGGGGATTGCGCGAAGTTGGCGTTCAGGACGCGCATGCCGCCGACCAGGACCGTCATCTCGGGCGCGGTCAACCTCAGGAGCTGCGCCTTGTCCACCAGCAGCTCCTCCGCGGAGGCGGAGCGCTTGGCCTTGAGGTAGTTCCGGAAGCCGTCCGCGGCCGGCTCCAGCACGGCGAAGGACTCGACGTCGGTCTGCTCCTGAGTCGCGTCGGTGCGGCCCGGCGTGAAGGGAACCTCGACGTCGTGCCCGGCCTTTTTCGCGGCCTGCTCGACGGCGGCGCTGCCGCCCAGGACGATCAGGTCGGCGAGGGACACCCGCTTGCCGTCGGACCGCGATCCGTTGAAGTCCTTCTGGATCGCCGCAAGCGTCTGAAGGACCTTCGCCAGCTGGGCTGGCTGGTTGACCTCCCAGTCCTTCTGCGGAGCGAGCCGGATGCGCGCCCCGTTCGCCCCGCCCCGCTTGTCGGAGCCGCGGAAGGTCGCCGCCGAGGCCCACGCGGTCGAGACCAGCTGGGAGACGGACAGCCCCGAGGCGAGGATCTTGCCCTTGAGCGTCGTGACGTCCTGCGCGGCGACCAGCTTGTGGTCGACCGCAGGGACAGGGTCCTGCCAGAGGAGCTCCTCTGCCGGGACCTCGGGGCCGAGATAGCGCGCGCGGGGGCCCATGTCGCGGTGGGTCAGCTTGTACCACGCCCGGGCGAACGCGTCTGCGAGCTGATCCGGGTTCTCGAAGAAGCGCCTCGAGATCTTCTCGTAGGCCGGGTCGAAGCGCAGAGACAGGTCGGTCGTCAGCATGGATGGCGCGTGGCGCTTCGACGGGTCGTGCGCGTCCGGCACCGTGCCGGCGGCTGCGCCGTTCTTCGGCCGCCACTGATGCGCGCCGGCCGGGCTCTTGGTCAGCTCCCATTCGTAGCCGAACAGGTTCGCGAAGTAGTTGTTGCTCCACTTCGTCGGCGTCGTGGTCCAGGTGACCTCCAGGCCGCTCGTGATCGTGTCGCCGCCTTTGCCCGTGCCGAACCTGCTCCTCCAGCCCAGGCCCTGCTCCTCGATGCCCGCGGCGTCCGGCTCGGGGCCCACCAGCGACTCGGCGCCGGCGCCGTGGGCCTTGCCGAAGGTGTGGCCGCCGGCGATCAGGGCGACCGTCTCTTCGTCGTTCATCGCCATCCGGCGGAACGTCTCGCGGATGTCCCTGGCCGCCGCGAGGGGATCCGGGTTGCCGTTCGGCCCCTGCGGGTTCACGTAGATCAGGCCCATCTGCACGGCGCCGAAGGGACCCTGAAGCTCGCGGTCGCCCCTGTAGCGCTCGTCGCCCAGCCACTTGCCCTCGGGGCCCCAGTAGACATCCTCTTCGGGCTCCCAGACGTCCTCGCGCCCGCCGCCGAAGCCGAAGGTCTTGAAGCCCATGGACTCGAGGGCGACGTTGCCTGCGAGGATCAGGAGGTCGGCCCAGGAGATGCTGCGGCCGTACTTCTGCTTGACCGGCCAGAGCAGGCGGCGCGCCTTGTCGAGGTTCGCGTTGTCAGGCCAGCTGTTGAGCGGCGCGAAGCGCTGCTGGCCGGTCCCGGCGCCGCCGCGGCCGTCGGCGATGCGGTACGTGCCCGCGGCGTGCCACGCCATTCGAATGAACAGCGGCCCGTAGTGGCCGTAATCGGCAGGCCACCAGTCCTGCGAGTCCGTCATGACCGCGTGGAGGTCCTTCTTCACGGCCTTGAGGTCGAGCTTCTTGAACTCCTCCGCGTAGTTGAAGGCCTCGCCCATGGGATCGCACAGGGACGAGTTCTGGTGGAGGATCCTGAGATCCAGCTGGTTCGGCCACCAGTCCCGGTTGGACCGAGCCCCGGCGGTCGTGTGCATGACCGGGCACTTGCCCGCGCTCTTGTCAGTGCTTGTGTCCATGCTTCTCTCCGATCGTGTTCGCTAGCTTAGGTTCGCGTGGGCCTCTCTGCCCTGGGGACCAGCGATGAATCGATTCCAATTGAGAATGCTTCGTCCTGGCGACAACCAGGGCACAGGCCGTGGACTTCCACGGCGTGCCCGAGGATGGCGTAGTTGGTGGCCCGCCCGGCGTCGCGCTCCAGGCGGTCGTCGACCGAGAGCGGCAGGTCGCTGACGCGCCCGCAGCCCAGGCAACGGATGTGATAGTGGCGGCCGGTGTTGGCGTCGAAGCGGGCGGTCTGGCCGCCGACGTGGACTTCCCGGATCAGGCCCTCCGCCGCCAGCTCCTTGAGGTTCCGGTACACGGTGGCCAGGCTGATGCCGCGCAGCCGCCGCCGCGCCTGGCGGAACACCCAGTCGGCCGTCGGGTGGTCCATCGTGGAGCGCACCACTTCGAGCACGACGTCCCGCTGCCGCGTGTGCCGCTCACGCATTGCTAGGAATCTTTCTTATTTAGGAGAGATTGTCAAGGGTCTTTGCGCCGACGATCGTCTCGGCGGCTGCATGCCCTCGATCGAGAGCTCAGTCGACCTCTCCCAGGGCCTCGAGGTCGGCGAGATCCTTCGCGCGGCCGCTCGCGCGCTTGTTGCGGACCAGGGCGGCGCGGCCCAGAAACGGGACCGCGAGACCCTCGGCCTCGTGGATGACGCGTTCGGGCCAGGCGTCTTCGAAGGCCACGCCGGTGATCGACGTCAGGATGTCGATGCGCCGGGGCGGAAGGCCGACCTGGACGACCTGGTCGGGCCGTCCGAAATCGGCTCGAGTGACGCCCATCGCGACGAGCGGCGCGCCGAACGCGACGAGCGCCGACCAGGCGTGGTCGGCGTTCCCGGCATCGGCGGCGATCCACACGTCCAGGTCGCCGGTCGCGCGCGGGACGCCGTGAACGGCCATGGCATGAGCCCCCACGACGAGGAACCGGACGCCGGCGTCGAGAAGGGCGGCGAGGAAGTCCCGGAAGTCGGGGTTCACTCGCGTGCGCCGCCGGCCGCCCGCCAGGGCCGACAGCTCACGGGGGTCGCGTCGCGGGGATACTCGGGCAGCGGCCGGCCAGACAGGGACCAGGCCTCCCGCGCGAGGTCCCACATCATGGCGAGACGCTCCTCCGCGGTGCTCAGCCGGCTCAGGTCCTCTCCCGGCTCATCCCCCAGGCGATACACACGCACCGGCCAAGCGCCCCGGGCCCGGCGCGACTCGTCTTCCGCGGGTCTCGCCACGCTTGTGATTATAGCGTCTGCCTCGCGTGACGGCTGAGGGAAGCCGCTCTTGAGGAGGCCGATCCAAGACGCTTCCGCTTGCTTCGCACCGGCCCTCAGCGCAACATCACATGCGCGCATGATGTGAGCACCGACTACGCTCTCGCGTATCAGAGAAGTGGCATGGCCAAGCTCGTTTTCGGAATGAACCAGTCCCTGGACGGCTACGTCGACCATACGGCGTTTACGCCAAGCCCCACGCTCTTTCGCCACTTCATCGAGGAGGCTCAGGGGCAGGCGGGCAGTGTGTACGGTCGCCAAATGTACGAGATCATGCGTTACTGGGACGACGATCATCCTGAGTGGGATGCGGAGGAACGCGCCTTCGCGGCGGCGTGGCGGAACCAGCCGAAATGGGTCGTCTCGCGCTCGTTGAAGTTGGTCGGCCCCAACGCCAGGCTTGTTGAGGGTGATCTTGAAGGCGCGATCCGCGCGCTGAAGGCCGAGCGCGACGGGGAGATCGAAGTTGCCGGCCCGCACCTGGCGCGAAGCCTCACCGAACTCGGCCTGATCGATGAGTATCGAATCTACCTGCACCCCGTGGTGCTTGGCCACGGCAAGCCATATTTCGCCGGACCCCGGCCGCCGCTCCGCCTCATGACCAATGATCGGATTGGTGAGGACGTGATCAGGTTGACCTACGTTCCTGCTTGATCTCGCGACTCGCAGGATGGAAAGCGCGATCGGCAGAGATCTGGTCGAGACGAGCCCGTTCGCTGGCCTCTCGAAGGCGAGTGCCGAGACGCAGCGCGACCGCATCCTGACCGAAGACGAGATCCGCGCGGTCTGGGCTGGGTGCGACGCCCCTGTCGTTGCCTGTCTGCGGCCGGTCGATCCCGTCGTGATGTAGGATTCAAGCATGGCGCCGAACGCTGAGAAGCTCCTGCAGGAAGCCTTGTCGTTGTCCGAGGATGCGCGTGTGGATCTGGCCGAGGCGCTGCTCGAGAGTGTCGAGCACGAGCCCGCAGACGAGGGCGCCGATGCCGCCTGGTCAGCCGAGGCCAAGCGCCGCCTCGACGAAGTTCGCTCCGGTGCCGTGAAGCCCGTTCCATGGGAGGAAGCCGAAAGGCAGATCTTCGATCCTTCCGATGGCCCGAAGGGTCGTTGATCTCCATCCCGAAGCTATCGCGGAGGGCCGCGAGGCGCGGAACTGGTATCGCGAGCGGAGCCGGGACGTCGAAGAGCGTTTCCGCGTGGCCCTGCGTCGTGCCATCCGCGAGATTCGAGTAGCTCCGGAGCGCTGGCCCGCGGATGAGGATGGTCTGCGGTGCTGCCGTGTCTACGGGTTTCCATATCGGCTGATCTACTGGACCGAGGGCGACTACAACCTCGTCGTCGCGATCGTTCATAGCAAGCGACGCCCTGGCTATTGGAAGCCGCGCTTGAGGGGCGCGATCTAAGTCGCTTCCGCTTGCTTCACACCGGCCGCCAGCGCAACATCACTGGCGAGGATTATGTGAAGCTGGCCGACGCGAGGAGGAGTCGGTTGTCCGGTGACGCCGGCGCGAAAGCAGAGCCATGACATCGCTCACCTTCGAAGTACCCGAGGCGATTCTGAACGCCCTGGGGGTTTCGCCCGAGCAGTTCGGCTCTGGGCGATGTCCCGTAGCCTGTTGAGAATCGAGTTGTAGCGGCGGCTCCTTGGCCGGGCCTGAGAGAATCGGGTCTTTGCCAAGAACAGGAGCCCCCCAAGGGGCAAGGAGCCGCCGATGCGAAGCAAAGCAGAGAAGAGGTCGGAGACGCAAGGGGT
>DASSJI010000027.1:0-3672 GCA_035691285.1 Vicinamibacteria bacterium
CGGGTCAGCGTCCGCAGCGCCGGCGCCTCGAAGCCGCTCGACACCGGCACGACGGCCGCCGCCCGCGCCAAGAACCGGCGCGTCGAGGTGATCTTCGTGCCCGAGGGCGCCTCGGTCCCGGAGGACGACGACTAACCTCCGGCGAGCGTCTCACCCCAAGGGCGCGGCCTCCGGGCCGCGCCCTTCTTCTTTGGCCCTGGCGAGCCGCGGGACGGATGCTAGACTCTTCGCGATGCGGCTTCCCGGCGTCGCCCTCGTCGTCGTCACGTTCATCGCACCCCTGGCGACCGCCCAGTCGTGGACGCCGTCGGGACCCACGGGCGGAGACGTGCGGGCCCTCGCCGTGGATCCGCGCGACTCGGACACCGTCTACCTCGGCACTGCCGACGGCATCCTCTACCGGTCCGACGACGGGGGGCGCCGATGGAAGAGGCTCGTCCCCGGCTTTCCTGAGCGCGGGATGAGCCTCGACAACATCGCGGTGGACGGCCGAGGTCGTGTCTTCGTCGGCTACTGGGAGGTCGAAGGCGTCGGCGGAGGCGTGGCTCGGAGCACGGACGGCGGGCAGAGCTTCGAGCGGCTGCGCGGGATCGAGGGAGAGTCGGTGCGGGCGCTGGCGGCGGCCCACTCGGATCCCGACGTCCTGGCGGCCGGCACGCTCACGGGCGTGTTCGGCTCCGAGGACGGCGGCGAGAGCTGGCGACGCCTGAGCCCGCTGGGCCACGCCGAGCTCAAGAACATCGAGTCGGTCGCCATCGATCCGGCCGACCCTCGCATCGTGTACGCCGGCACCTGGCACCTGCCCTGGAAGACGACGGATGGCGGCAGGACGTGGCGCGTGATCAGCGTCGGGATGATCGACGACTCCGACGTCTTCACGATCACCCTGGACCGCCGCACGCCGCGCACGGTGTACGCGAGCGCCTGCACGGGCATCTACCGGTCGAAGGACGGCGCCGCCCGCTGGTCCAAGGTGCACGGCATCCCGGCGAGCAGCCGGCGGACCCGCTCGTTCGCCCAGGACCCCGAGCGGCACGCGACGCTCTTCGCGGGGACGACCGAGGGGCTCTGGATCTCCGAGGACGACACCGCGACCTGGCGGCTCGCCACCTCGAAGCAGCTCGTGGTCAACAGCGTGGCGCGCACGCGCCAGGCGATCCTCCTGGGCTGCGAGGCCGCTGGCGTCCTGCGCTCCGACGACGGCGGCCGCACGTTCGTCGCGTCCAACGACGGCTTCGCCGAGCAGCTCGTATCGCGCCTCCTTCTCGACGCCGCGGGCGGCCGCCTCGTCGCCGGCATCATGGGCGACCGGCACCACAGCGGCGTGCTCGTCGCCGCGCGGCCCGAGGGACCCTGGACGCGCCTGGGCGAGGGCCTCGAGGGGCGCGAGGTGCTGTCGCTCGCCCTCGCGGACGGCGAGGTGCTCGCGGGCACGGACGACGGCGTCTTCCTCTCCGTGTCCCATTGCGGCGCATGGCGGCGGCTGCCCACCGTCGTCCGCGGCGCCGACCTGCATCCCCGCGTGGCGGACGTCGCGAGCGCCGCCGGCCGCGTGCTGGCCGCCACGAACCGAGGCCTGCTGCGCTCGCCGGACGGGGGCGCGACCTGGCAGCGCCACGCCCTCGGGGCCGCGGACTCCGTGACGGCGGTGGCGTTCTCGCCCCGCGATCCGGAGACCGCCCTCGCCACGACGCCCCTGGGCGTGTTCAAGAGCCGCGACGGCGGCGCCACCTGGCAGGCCCTGGCGGCGGGCGTCGGCAGCGGCGCCATCCGGGCCCTCCGTTTCCTGCCGGGCGACGACCGCATCGTCTTCGCTGCCACCCGGGCCGGCCTGCTGCGTTCGACCGACGGCGGGCGCTCCTGGGAGCGCCGCGGGGCCGGCCTGCCGCTATCGGACATCGCGGGCCTGGATTTCGACCCGGACGGCCGCTCGGTGTACGCGAGCGACTTCCGCAACGGCGGCATCTACGTCAGCCGCGACGCCGGGGCGAGCTGGACGGCGTTCTCCTCCGCCGGCCTCGTCTCGAACCGCGTCTTCGCGGTCGCCGCGGACCCCGCGCGGCCCGGGCGCCTGTTCGCCGGCGCTTCCGCCGGAGGCCTGCACGTCCTCGAGCCAGCGGACGCGGCGCCTGCCGCGGCCGGCGCCGGGCAGTGACCGGGCTCACGCCGGGGCCGGGCGGGTGCTGGTAGACTGGGGCTTCGCTTCCCGACGAAGGAGGAGAGTCATGATCCTTCCTGTGCTCCTTCTGGCCGCCCTGGCAAATCCGCAGGAGACGCCCGCTGAGACGCCGGCGGCGACCGCCGCCGCGACGCCTGCCGAATCCGGCTCGCTCGACAAGGGGGTTGCCTTGCTCCGCAGGGGCCGCTACCGCTCCGCGCGGGCGGAGCTGGAGAAGGCGGTCGCGGCCGATCCACAGAGCGCCGCGGCTCAGTTCTACCTGGGGTACTCGCTCTACAAGATCGCCGAGCCGACGCGGCGGCTCACGAAAGAGAAGGAAGAGGCGGCCCAGCACTTCGCTGCCTGCTACTCGATCGACCCGGGCTTCCGGCCCGCCTTCGGCCGCGCCGCCAAGTAGGCAGACTCACGGCGGCGGAGGGGCGCCGGGCGCGTCGTCGTCCTCGCCGCCGCCGATGTAGCCGAGCGTCCGCAGGTCCTGGAGCACCTCCTCGTCGAGCTTGCGGTCGCTCCGGGCCTCGCCACGAAGCCGCGCCGTTGCCTCGTAGCTCGCGATGCGCCGCAGTGGATGCGCGTCGCCGTAGGCGGGGTCGAAGGCCCGCAGCGGCGAGCCGTCCATGTCTTCGGCCACCGGCTGGCCGAGCGCCCAGAGCAGGGTCGGCGCGACGTCGTAGAGCGAAGCGCCCTGGATGCGGGCGCCCCTGCGCACCCCCGGGCCGAGCGCGAACACGACGCCATCGGGCGGCTCCATGCCCCGCATGGCGTGCGCGAAGCGGCCGCCGAAATACCGGAATCCGTGGTCGGAGCACACGAGCAGCAGGGTCCGGCCGTCGATCCGCTCCAGGTACTTCGCCACGATCCTGTCCATGAACGCGTAGGCGGGCAGCACGACGCGGGCGAAGTCGGCGTCCAGGCGAGCCACGTCCTGCGGCCCGAGCGTCCCGGCCGCTTCCTTGGCCATCGCCTCCTCGTGGAGAGCCCGGTCGAGGAAGTGCGTCGCGAAGTGGCTGGTGACGTCCGGGAGGCGGAAGTACGTCGTGAACACCTGGACCGGCCGCCGCGCCCACAGCCAGTCGCTGGCGCGATCGACCGTGGCGTCCTGGGCGAGGTATTCGGGGTAGGAGCGCAGGATCTGGCGCGTCGCGCCCATGGCGCTCGTGGCCTCTTCCTCGCTCCACTCGGGAAGCTGCTCCTTCTGCCTCACGGCCGCAACGCCTTCGGGAAACGGCACCCTGAGGGCATCGAGGGCCGGGAACAGGTCCGGCGGGTGGACCGTCGTGGGCTCGGACAGTCTCTTGAACGCGCTCGAGACGACGATGCCGTGGCGCAGCGGGGCCGGCGGGTGCGTGATCCACCAGCTGAGGGTGGCGGTGCTGACGCCCCGCTCGTCGAGGATCTCCCAGTAGGTCTTCGCGCGCCGGCCGCGGTCCTCGTAAGGAACGGTGAGGCCCTGCTGGTTCACGAACGTCCAGTCCACGATGCCGTGCTTGAGCATG
>DASSJI010000028.1:0-7769 GCA_035691285.1 Vicinamibacteria bacterium
GGTTTGCTTTTCAGCGGCTTGGAATCGATTTCGGGTGACGAGAATCGGTTGGTAGCGCTACGGGGATTCGAACCCCGGTTTGATGGCTGAGAACCACCCGTCCTAACCCCTAGACGATAGCGCCGTCCGGCAGTATAGGAACGCGGCCAGAGGGTGTCAACCCGACGTACAGGTCAGAAAGTCGTGGGTTCTCAACGAACGCGATCCCGTCAACACACTGATTACAAGAGGGATAGGAGACTTGACCCCTTGCGGAATCGGTGAGGGACATCACAGACAGCGAGGGCTTTCGAGGAGTAGATTCTGGCAATTCATTCGGTGAGCGTGTCACTCCCCCCAGGCACGCGTCACGGGAGGTTGAATCCCATGTCTTCGAGACGTTCAGCGGTCATAGCAGTGCTGTGCGCCTTGGCCGCCGTCGCGATCGCGGCGTGCGGCGGCGGCAGCCCCGCGGGCCCCAGCTCGGCCCAGGGAGTGAGCCTCAGCGGCCGCGTTGTCGGCGGCCCCGTCGGTTTCGCTTCGGCATCATCCGGCGCCTCCTCCGCCGTCACCCTCACCGTCAAGGTTCAAGAGACCGGCGACCAGACGACCATCACCACCGACGGAACGTTCACGCTGCGCGGCCTGCCCGAGGGCGCTTTCATCCTCGAGTTCTGGGAAGGTGGCGTAGGCGGCACTCTGCTGGGCACGATCGCGTTCACGGAAGTCAACCCGAACCAGCAGATCACCATCACCGTCTCGCTCGACGGCGGCACCGTGACGCTCCTCGAGCAGCGCCGCAACGGCATCGGCCACGGCGACGTCGAGATCGAGGGCTTGGTCGAAGTGGCGCCGGCCACGCCCGACCCGAACACCGAGAACACGTTCACGATCGACGGGTACACGGTCGTCACGCGGCCTCTCGAGACGTCCATCCGCGAGGGCAACCGGCGTCGCACCGTCGCGGACGTTACCCAGGGCCGGAGGGTCCACGTCAAGGGCGTCTGGGAGACGAGCGCGACCGGGGGACAGCAGGTGCTCGCCCACGAGATCAAGCTGCAAGCAGACGACGAGGGCGACGACGGCGGCGGCAAGAACACCTGGTGCCCCGACTCCGGCAACAAGGCCGAGGTCGAGGGCAAGATTACGGCGCCGCCAGCCGACCCGACCATCAGGGTCACTCAGCAGGGCAAGGGCGATTTCCTCGTCACCGTGGACAGCTCCACACGCATCCGCAAGGGCAACACCACGCTGACGTTTGCGGATCTGAAGCAAGGCAACCGCGTGCACGTGAAGGGCACGAGCCAGGGTCTCTCGGGCGAGACCTGCGGTGTCCAGGCCTCCGAAGTCAAGCTCCAGAACTAGGGCGATGCTCAAGCCCGCAGCCCTGGCGCTGGCCGCGCTCGTCGCGGCCAGCGCCGCACCGCCTCTGCGCGCGCAGGACCGTGACGAGGCCCGCCCGCGCGACATCCAGCGCCTCCAGGAGGAGCTGCAGAATCTCGACGAGCAGCTCAAGGGCCTCGAGCCCGGCGATCGGCAGGCCGAGGACTTCCGCGACCGCGCCGAGGAGATCCGCGAAGAGGCCATCTACCTCAAGGTGAAGATGCGCAAGCACGAGCGCGCGGGCCGCGAGGGCACCGGCGTCTCGTACGACGAGGTCGCGGAGCTCCACCGGTCGATTCGCGACCTGCGCGAGGATGTCGAGGCCGCCTTCGGCGGCCGCTATGACGACCGCGAGCTGCGCCTGTCCGAAGGCACCGAGTTCGACGTGCGTCTCGACCAGGCCGTCTCGTCGAAGACCGCCCGCCGCGAAGACCGCGTGGAGGCGTCGGTGGCGTCGCCTCTCCGGGCCGACGGCCGCCTCGCACTTCCCGCCGGGACGCGCGTGCGCGGCATCGTCCGAAGCGTCGAGCCGGCGGAGCGGCCGTCGAAGGAAGGCCGCCTGGAGCTCGAGTTCGACGCCGTCTATCTCGACCGCGAGCGCGTCGCCATGCTGGGCCGTGTCACGGCGGTGGGAGAAGGCGGACTCAAGAAGGAAGCGGGCAAGGCCGGCATCGGCGCCACGCTGGGCGCCGTGCTGGGTGGCATCTTCGGAGGCAAGGAGGGCGCCATCGTCGGTGTCGTCCTCGGCGGCACCGGAGCGGTCGTCGGCACGAAGGGCGAGGACGTGACGCTGCCCGCGGGCGCCCTCGTGCGCGTCCGCCTGTCGAAGCCCCTGGTGCTGCCCCGCCGTTAGGCTCGTCGGCCTCCCGCCGCCTGGGTTAGAGTCTGCGGCGGGATACCGACATGCTCGAGAAGAAGACGATCGCCGTCCTGGGAGCCGGCACGATGGGCCAGGCCATCGTGGGCGGGCTCATCGCCCACGGCCAGCCGCGCGGCCGCGTGGTCGCCACGACGCGCACGCGCGACGCGGCGGCGCGCCTCGCCCGCGAGCACGGGATCAAGGTCGGGACCGACAACGCCGCGGCCGCCTCGCGAGCCGACGTGGTGGTGCTCACCCTGAAGCCCATGAACATCCTGCCGGTCTGCCGCGCCCTCGTCGAGGCGAAGGCCGTGAAGCGCGGCGCCCTCGTCATCTCCATCGCCGCCGGGGTGAAGATCGAGGCCATCGCCGGGGTGCTGGGCGACCACGTGCCCATCGTGCGCGCCATGCCGAACACGCCGTGCGCGATCGGCCAGGGCATGACCGTGCTGTCGCGCGGACCCCGTGCCGGCGAGGGTCACATCGCGCTCGCGCGCAAGCTGTTCGCTCCGCTCGGCCGCGTCGCCGAGCTGGAGGAGAAGCACATGGACACGGTCACCGGCCTCAGCGCCTCCGGGCCGGCCTTCGTGTTCGTGATGATCGAGGCGCTGGCCGACGGCGGCGTGGCGCGCGGCCTGCCGCGCCAGGTGGCGATCGAGATGGCCGCGCAGATGGTGTTTGGCGCCGCAGCGATGGTGCTCGAGTCCGGCCGCCACCCGGCCGCGCTGAAGGACGACGTGACGACGCCGGCGGGCTGCACCATCGCCGGCATCCTGGCCCTCGAGGACGGCCGGATCCGCTCGGTGCTCTCCCGCGCCGTCGAGGTGGCGAGCGTGCGGGCCGGCGAGCTGGGCGGGCCGAAGGCCTGATCCCGCTTCGGGAAGAAAGCCCCGGACCGCGCGAGCGATCCGGGGCGAAGGGTCGTGTGCGGCCTAGGGCAGCGCCAGCATCCAGGCCCCGAGCCCGTGCGTGGCCGCGTACAGCCGCCGCGCGGCCGGCGCGATGGTGAGCCCCGAGACCTCGGCCTTGGGCAGCCCGTCCGCGGCGTTGAGCCAGGCGGCGGATCCCGCCGCGCGGCGCAGCACGCCGAAGTCCGTCGCGACGTACAGATCACCGGTCAGGTCGTCGCGCGCGACGTCGTTCGCGGGCAGGTCGCCGAGTGCGGTTCCTCCGCTGCCGTCCAGGCTGGTCCAGGTCGCGGTCCCGGCGCCGGGGTCGTAGACGACCTCGAAGACGTGGCCGGGCGTCAACGGCGTGACGGCGCTGTAGCCGCCGTACGAGATCCAGGCGCGGTTGGCGTTCTGAGGATCCACGTAGATGCTGCTCACGAAGCGGTTCGGATCGTTCGGCGCGAGGCTGTCGAGGCGGGTGAACGTGACCGCGCTCGCCGGCTCGGCGTCGGCGTTCCTCGAGATGAACACGCGTCCCGTGCTGGTGGCGGCCCACAGCGTCTGCGAGTCGCCCGGCGCCCGCTCCACCGCCGACACCGTGCCACCGGAGCGGTCGGTGCCGTACTGCGCGGGCGGCGTCATGCCCCCGTAGGTCAGACGCGTAGCCTGGTAGCTCCCGGGGCTCGGCAAGGACGGGAACGGCGGCGTTGTGTACGCCGTCGCGCCGAGCGGCAGCCAGTCGCCGCAGAAGTCCGTGAAGCTGCCCTTGAACTCGTTGCAGCGGGCGCGCAGGCCCTGAACCGAGAGGGCGCCGCGGCCGTGGGTCTTGGTGCGCCAGACGTGGCTGAGGCCCGCGTACATCCAGCCGCTCTCGACCGGGTCCGAGATGATCGGGATGTAGAACGCCTGCGGCTCGTTGCCGTAGTAGAGCCGGTCGGCGATCCAGTTCCAGTCGTGGACCGCGCCGTTCGTGAAGTTCGCCTCGGGTGTGGCGGCGAAGAAGGTGTGGAAGCGGAACGATCCGTCGGCGGCATCGTATCCGGACTGGCCGCCGTCGCCCCAGAACGTCTGCTTCCAGTAGGTGGGCGACGCGGAGGTCTGGAACGTGCCGTTGTCCTGGGTGCCGCCCTGGAGCTGGTTCGCGTTGCGCGGATCGACCGAGAGGCTCTGGAACTGGAGCGTCGCGAGGCCTCGGTTGATGGCTTCGAGGCGAGCCGGGATGCGCGAGAGGAGCTGCTCGCAGCGGGCGCGGGCGGGCGCGCTCAGGGTGCGCCAGTTGCAGCTCTTGGAGCCGTTCACGAAGCCGCCGCTCGAGCGCATCACGCCCCCGTCGGAGCCGGACCAGAACTGGAACGGGTTGCCCGGGTTCACGAGCAGCGCGTGGTGATCGGGGTGCAGGCCGTTCGGATAGAAGCTGTCCGTGCCGTCCTTGGTCATGTCCGTGAACGACACGCCGGCGTCGGTCGAGAGCACCACCGCGCGGCCGTTCGAGATGTTGGTCGGCTCGCCGTACTGATAGGAGCCGCCGATGTAAACGATGTCCGGGTGCCCGGGCGGCGTCACGACCATGTTGTCGTACCAGCACTGGCCCGTGCAGTAGTTGTAGCTGCCGAAGCCCGAGTTGGCGGGGTCTGCGCTCGTCAGGTCCGTGAACACCGGCGCGCCGGTCGCCACGTCGTCGCTGCGGAAGAGGCGGGCGTAGGGCGAGGGCGAGCCCACCGAGCCCTCGCCCACGTACATCCGCGTCTTGCCGTTCGCCAGCAACGTGACGGCGATCTCCGGCCGCATGGTGTTCTCGGCCGCGTTCAGCGACGGCTTGATCTGCGTCCAGGTGGCCCCCGCGTCGTTGGAGCGCCACACGCCACGCTGGTACGAGCCGGCGTACACGATGCTCGGGTCGGCGGGATCGATCGCGACGCGCCGGACACCTCGGATGGAGCAGGCGACTCCGGTCACGGGATAGCAGTCGGCGGCGTTGGCCGTGCCGTTGTGGAGGAACGTGAAGGTCGCGCCGCCGTCGGTGGACTTCCACAGCCCGAACGGCTGGGCGACCGGTGGGTTCGTCGTGGCGCCGCCGGTCACCGAAGACACGCCGCGCACGCCGCGCGTGGTGCCGACGTAGATCGCGCCCGGCGCCAGGGCGATCGAGCCGACGGAACGGCCGGCGAAGTACGTGCCGCCGATGGGCCCGGTCCAGGTGTCGCCGCCGTCGTCGGAGCGGTAGAGGCCGACGCCCGCGCCCGAGTCGCCCGAGGCGTTCGCCTCCCCGGTGCCGACCCAGACCGTGTCGCCGTCGACGACGACGGAGCCCGCGGTGTTGATCCCGATGTCCGCCGTGAGGAACTTCCACTGCGGGCTGCCGGCGAGGGCGTCGTCGGTGCGCCAGAGGCCGCCCCCGGCGGCCGCGACGTACAGCCGACAGTTCCCCGGCGCGCATTCGCCGCCGAGCGCCATGGCCGTGACGCGCCCGGACGATTCGTACTGGCTGGGGACGTAGCTGAAGCGCCACTTCGTCTCCTGGTACACGGCGCTCGTGGGCCCCAGGGACACCCAATCACCGGTCCGGGCGCGGCCGAGGCCGCGGCCTTTCACGGCGTCGAAGGCCTGGCCGGCGGCGGCGTAGTGGGTGAACGGGATCTCGGCCTCGGGATAGGCGCGGTTCGCGTACTTCTCCTCGCTGTAGGAGAGGCGACCGTCGCCGGCTTCGCCTTCCTTGCCGGGAGCGGTCAGGTGCAGCGCCCCCCGTCGCTCGGCGGCGGGAGGGACGCGAAGCGCCCCCTCGTCCGAAGGGAGCGGGCGGCTCGTGGCGGCGAGACCGAAGAGGCCGGCCCCGAGCGTGAAGAACATGGTCAACCAGCGTTTCATGAGCAGAGCACTCCTTGACAGAACGAGTCCGGGAACAGGGGAGGGATGTCGGCGCCGAGTATCGCGCTCCATTCGAACGGAAGTCAAGAGGTCTGACTCGTGCGCGGCGACGAAATCTATGCGCGCTTCTGGACGTTCGCCCACGTGTCGCGCAGCGTGGCGGTGCGGTTGAAGACGGGACGTCCCGGCGCCGCGTCCGGGTCGACGCAGAAGTAGCCGAGCCTCTCGAACTGGACGCGCGCGCCGGCCGGCAGCGAGGCCAGCGCCGGCTCGAGACGGCAGCCGGTCAGGACCTCCTCCGACTTCGGGTTCAGGTCCTCGAGCAGGTCCCGTTCGGCTCCCGGGTCCGGCCGCACGAACAGGTGGTCGTAGAGGCGCACCTCCGCCTGGATCGCGTGCCGCGCCGAGACCCAGTGGAGCGTCGCCTTGGGCGAGCGGCCGTCAGGGGCGCTCCCGCCGCGCGTCGCGGGATCGTAGGTGCACCTGAGCTCGACCACCTCCCCGTTCGCGTCCTTCACGACCTCGCGGCACGTGACGAAGTAGGCCGAGCGCAGCCGCACCTCGCGCCCTGGCGCCAGGCGGTAGAACTTCTTCGGCGGCTCCTCCATGAAGTCCTCGCGCTCGACGTAGAGCTCGCGCGAGAACGGGACCTTCCGCGTGCCCGCGGCGCCCGTCTTGTCCTCCGGGTTGTTGTCGACGTCGAACTCCTCGACCTGGCCCTCCGGGTAGTCGACGAGGACGATCTTGAGCGGCCGCAGCACCGCCATTCGGCGCTCGGCGCTCTTGTTGAGCACCTGGCGCACGCAGTACTCGAGCGCCGCGTAGTCCACGACGCTCTCGCGCCGCGCCACGCCGATCATGTCGGCGAACAGGCGCAGCGCCTCGGGCGGGCAGCCGCGGCGGCGGATGCCCGAGAGCGTGGGCATGCGCGGGTCGTCCCAGCCCCGGACCCGCCTCTCGTTCACGAGGCGCAGCAGGAAGCGCTTCGAGAGCACCGTGTAGGTGAGGTTGAGGCGCGCGAACTCGTACTGCCGCGGCCGCGAAGGCACGGGCAGGTTCTCCACGAACCAGTCGTAGAGCGGCCGGTGGTCCTCGAACTCCAGGGTGCAGATCGAGTGGGTGATGCCCTCGAGGGCGTCGCTCTGGCCGTGGGCGTAGTCGTAGGTCGGGTAGATGCACCAGGCGCCGCCGGTCCGCGGATGCTCCGCGTGCAGGATGCGGTACATCACAGGGTCGCGCAGGTTGATGTTGCCCGCGGCCATGTCGATCTTCGCGCGCAGCACGCGGCTGCCGTCCGGGAACTCGCCCTTGCGCATGCGCGCGAAGAGGTCGAGGTTCTCCTCGACCGTGCGCTCCCGGTACGGGCTGTTCCTGCCCGGCTCGGACAGCGTCCCGCGGTGCTCGCGGATCTCGTCGGCCGAGAGGTCGTCCACGTAGGCCTTGCCCGCCTCGATCAGCAGCTGCGCCCAGTCGTAGAGCTGCTGGAAGTAGTCGGACGCGTGATGGAGGTGCCGGCCCCAGTCGAAGCCCAGCCAGCGCACGTCGGCCTCGATCGCGTCGATGTACTCCTGCTCCTCCTTGGTCGGGTTCGTGTCGTCGAAGCGCAGGTGGCAGCGGCCTCCGAACTCCTGGGCGACGCCGAAGTTCAGGCAGATCGACTTGGCGTGGCCCACGTGCAGGTAGCCGTTCGGCTCGGGCGGGAAGCGGGTGACGACGCTCGCGTGCTTGCCCGACGCGAGGTCGGCCTTCACGATCTCCCGGATGAAGTCGAGGGGCTCCTCGCTCACCGGAGC
>DASSJI010000029.1:0-2593 GCA_035691285.1 Vicinamibacteria bacterium
GGAGCGGGGACGTGGTCCCCTGCGCGGTGGACGACCGCGAGGTCTACGAGGTCATGCTCGCCGGCCACAGCCCCGACGCCCTCATCCGCCTCGAGGGCAGCGGACGCCTGCTCGTGGAGCAGGCGCACCGGTAGCGGGCCACTCAGGCGTTCCACCTCCACGAGCGCAGCTCGTCGTCGCCCAGCTCGGTGCACAGGCCGAGGAGCTCCTCGCGGCGCACACCGTGCCAGCGCAGGTCCTCGAGACTTTCCTCCAGCGGAACATCGGTACGCTTCGTCGCGAGCCGCTTGTAGAGTCCCGCGTCCTCGCGCCGCCCCGAAAGCGCTCCCGCCAGCCTTGCCGCGCCGCGCACGCTCACGTCCCAGGAGCCTGCGTCATCCGGGATGGCCTCGATCCGGCCGTAGCGTGCGAGGACGGTCGACGCGGATCTGGCCCCCCAGCCCGGGATCCCCGGAATCCCGTCCGCAGCGTCGCCCACGAGGGCGAGGAAGTCTGGAATAGCGGCGGGCGGAACGCCGAACTTCGCGATCACGCCGGCCTCGTCGAGCACGCGCCGGCGGAGCCGGTCGAGGCAGACGACTCGTTCGCCGCGGACGCACTGGGCCAGGTCCTTGTCGGGCGAGCAGATCACGACCTGGCCGACGTCCGCGCGGTCCGCCCAGCGCGCCGCGGCCGTGGCCAGGGCGTCGTCGGCCTCGAACTCGACCATCGGCCAGACCACGATGCCCAGGAGCGCGGCGGCGCGCTCCGCGAGCTGGAACTGCCGCATCAGGTCCTCCGGGACGCCGTCGCCGGTCTTGTAGCCCGGGAAGAGCTCGTTCCGGAACGACTCGATGACCCGGTCGAACGCGCAGGCCACGTGGTTGACGCCGTCCTCGCCGAGCAGCGACAGAAGCGTCCGCAGCAACCCGCGGACCGCACCCACCTCGCGCCCGTCCGGCGCCCGCGCCGGCGGCGCGCCGTAGTAGGCGCGGAACAACTCGTAGGTGCCGTCGACGACGTGGACGCGCACGGGTTCGGGCATGGCCGCCCGCCACTCTAGCAGCCCGTCCGAGTAACGGGCGGCGAAGGTGGCGAGACTGGCAGCGCTCGAATCGTGGGTTGAGTCGAATGAGATGGGAACTCGTTCTGGAACGAGTTGGGCTTTGCGGCCGGCCCGGGGTCGAGGCTGGTCTTGGTCATGCCGACGCCCCGTACAGCTTCAGCAGGTTGTGCGCTGTGCAGACCAGCGACCACTCCTGCCCGACGCGCTGCACGCCGCGTTTAAGAAATGTCGGAAACCGCGGCCCGTCGGCACTGGGCCCGGCGCCGAAGAGCGGCGCTCGATCGCGATCGTCGTGATCGGAGGACAGACGCTGTCCTTGCTGCTGACGCTCCTCGCGACGCCGGTCTTCTACACGCTGTTCGAAGACGCCGCGGCCTCGGCCCGCTGGCGGGCCTTCGCGGCCCGCCTCGAGCCGGCCATCGCCTCGCTCTCGGCCGCCCTGCGGAGGCTCTTGTCGCCGCGGGCGGCGGGTTGACCGTTCCGCCCTACGCCCCCTGCGCCCACTTCTTCGCCATCTCGCCGATGGTCGGGAGCTGGTACTCCTCGTTGTTGTAGGCCTTGATCATGAGGAAGACCATGGCCGCCAGCACTCCGAGGCCGAGCAGGCCGAAGATCGCGGTGAAGAGCAGGGCCAGCAGGCCGGAGACCATGCCCAGCACGACCTGGAAGATCTGCATCGAGATGACCACGACGATCAACACGCCGTGGACGAGCAGGCTCTGGAACGCGTGGAAGCGGACGAAGCGGCTTTGCTTCTCCACGACCGCGGCCACGACCGACATGATGATCCCGACGCAACATAGCGGGAAGTAGCACAACATGCCGGCGACGTTCGGCGCCATGCCGAGGTTCGTCTGGCCGCCGGAGGGAGATGCGGGAGAGCCCATGACTCCTCCTCGAGGATCGGAACGGGGAATGCGCGGCGCGGATTATCCGGGGCGCCTCCTGGCGTTGTCAAGGATGGGAGAGGGCCACGAGCGCCGCCTCGAACGCCGCGGAGGCGTCCGAAGAGACGAGGAGCGCCGCTCCCGGCGGGCCGCCGACGGCGATCCGCCAGGGCGCGCGCGTGAACACCCGGAACGAACCCTTCTGTGCGCCGACGCCGTGCGAGCCCTCGAAGCGCGTTCGCAGCGCCTCCCGGAACTCCGCCTCGTCCGTCGGGGTGTCCCACACCGACTGCCACACGAGGAGCGTCCCGCCGCTCACGTCCCAGCTTCGATAGAGGTCGCCGCCCCATCCCGCGGTCGCGGGAGAGTCGCCACCGAGGAGCGTGCCCGCCAGCAGCTCGCCCAGCACGCCCTCCGCCAGCAGCTTTCCCGGCTCCGGAGCCCAGCGGCTCGCGACCTGCCGCGGCTCGTCGCCGGCGAAGAGCTTCTCCGGGTGAAGCACCTGTTCCGTGGAGCGTGGCGGCCGCGACCAGGCCTCCCGCAGCGCGTCCCAGCCGCCGCGGGCGTGAAGCGCCCGCGCCAGGTTCAGGCCGTCCACGTAGGGACGCACGAGCTGGTCTCGCAGCACGGCCGGGACGCCCTCGATGGGCGGCACCGGGAG
>DASSJI010000030.1:0-10596 GCA_035691285.1 Vicinamibacteria bacterium
GAAGCGTCAAGGTCCCGAGGAAGCCGCCCCTCCTGGGATCCAGGAAGAGCAGCGGGTAGCGGTGCCGCGCGAACGCCCACTTCCCGAAGACCGAGAGGCAGAACAAGAGCTGTGGCCCGAGCGCCGCGGGGCCGCCGAGGACGCGGGTCGCGCCGCTCCTCATCGAAGCGCGCCCATGCAAGGGCGCTGCCCGGTCCACGGTACGCCTGGATCATTCGCATCATTGACATCGCGCGCCCGGGTGGGAGGCTGGATCGCAGGAGGGGGTCATGCGTCACCCGGTACTCGTTTCGGCCACCGGCCTGATCGCCCTGCTGGCTTTCTGCAGCGCCGGTTGCACCCTGGTCGGGCTCGGCGTCGGGAGCGTCGCCGACTCCAAGTCCGACAAGCAGCGACAGGTGAGCCGCTGGTGGGAGCCGAAGGTCGTCTCGACCGGGGCCAAGGTCGAGGTTCGCACGCGCGACGGGCGCGTCCTGGAGGGCCGCTTCGCCGGCCTCGAGCCCCGCAAGGCCGCGGAGTACGCCAACGCCGTGCAGGAGAGGGCCGCGCTCGGCGAGGACCGGCCGCCGACGCTGGGTCCCGGCGCCAGGCTGCGCAAGGTCGGCGGCAAGGAGGCCGACTGCGAGATCCTGGGCTTCGACCCCGGAACCATACACGTCCAGCTCCCCGGGCAGGCGCAGGCCAGCAGCCTGGCCGTCGACACCATCGAGGACATCGTCGATCCCGAGGGTCGCTCGATCAAGGGCTCGGCGCTCCAGTCCCTCATGGAAGCCGGGCGGGTGCCCTTCAGCCGAACGCTGGCCGTCGACACCGCGGAGGGCCGTTCGCGCATCAACCTGGAGGACGTGTCCCGCGTCTCCGTCCGCGGCACTTCGAAAGGCAAGACGACCGGCATCATCGTCGGCGCGGCGATCGACGCCGTCGTGATCGCCGCTCTGATGGCCGACAGTTCCGGCGGGTCTTCCACGACGACGGGCACGGAGAGCTCGTGCCCCTTCTTCCACAGCTTCGACGGCACGCGTTACGTGCTGGACGCGGAGCCGTTCAGCGGCGCCACCATGGAGGCCGCGCAGCGCACCGACTTCGCCCGGCTGGACCATCTCCGAGAGGTGGACGGCGAGTACCGGCTCCGCGTCACGAACGAGCTCGAGGAGATCGAGTACCTGGACGAGGTCAAGCTGCTCGTCGTGGACCACCCCGAGGGCACGGCCGTTGCGCCGGACCCGTTCGGCGGAGTGCACGTGCTGGACGAGATCGGGCGGCCCGTCGCGGCCCGGGACCTGTCGGGAGCGGACGTGCGGGACCTCGTCTCCGCCGAGGACGAGCAGCCGTGGGTGGCGAACCCCCTCGGCCACGATCCGGACGACGTGAAGGGAGGCCGCGACGGGCTCGTGCTGGAGTTCGAGCGGCCGCGCGGAGAGACGCGCGCGCGGGTCGCGGTCCGCGCTCGTGGAACCCCGGCGGGTCCGGCCCTCGTGCGGCGGTTCCTGTCCCTGCACGGCAGCGACCTCGAGGCCTGGTACGGGCGCGTGGGGAGGGACCGGGCCCTGCAAGGCAGCCTGGATCGCCTGCAGATGGAGGCGGTGCCGGTGCTGCGGCTCTGGGATGGAGAGCGGTGGCGGCCGATGGCCTACGTGACCGCGGCGCTCCCGACGGTGGTGTGGACGACCCAGGCAGCGTCCCTCGACCTGCGGGAGAGCCCGGGCGAGCGCCTGCGCCTGCGCATCGACGGACCGCCCGGGACCTGGTCGATCGACGCGGTCGTCGTGGCCTTCGGCGAGTCCGGAGCGGACCCCGTCTCCGTGACGGTCCTCGAGGCACGGACGCCACGGGACGCGGACGGTCCGAGCGCCGCGCGTGAAGCGCTGCGCGCCGCCGACGGGCGCCGTCATGTGCTGCCGCGCGCCGGCGTCCTCGACCTCGCCTTCGACGCCCCTGCGCGACCGGTCTCGGGAGAGCGCTCGTTCGTCCTGAAGGCGACGGGATACTACTCGCTGATCCTCGATCCGCTCGGCGAGCCCCAGGAGGCGCTGCTCGAAGAGCTGCTCCGGGAGCCGACCGCCCTCGGCCGTTTCGCCGTCGCACTCGCGAGAGAGGAGGCCCGTTCGGCTGCGCCGATCAGCGCCCCGCGGTAGGCGCGAGTCCGTCGAGCAGCCGTCGAGCGAGCCACCATGCAGGTCGCCGAGCTACCGAACGCCGACGAGCTGGCGCCCTGGAAGCCCCCGCTGCGCGACGTGCCTCACGTCGCCATCGAGACGAACCTCGACTGCAACATCCGGTGTCGCGCCTGCTACAACCTGGACCGCACCACGGTCAAGCCGCTCCGCCTCGTGCTCGAGGAGATCGACCAGGCCCTGGGCCTCAGGCGCGCCGACGCCATCACGCTCCTCGGCGGCGAGCCGACCCTTCATCCCGCTCTCGTCGAGATCGTGCGCCAGGTGGCCCGGCGCGGGGTCACGCCCCAGCTCCTGACCAACGGCCTGCGCTTCCTCGAAGAGGGCGGCGACGCCTACCTGGACGCGCTCGTCGAGGCCGGCCTGAAGCGCGTGCTGCTGCACGTGGACGAGGGACAGCGGCACGTCCACCCGGATCCCCTGAAGGCGATCCACGTCTTGTTCGCGCGCTTCGAGCGCCGCGGCCTGTTCCATTCCCTCGCGTGGACCGTGTACGACGGCGGCGGCCTTCCGCCTCTCGTCCGGGAGTTCGCCCGCTATCCCCACTTCGACGGGGTGCTGGCTCTCATCGCGCAGGATCCCGACGCCTCCTTGACGGCGTCTCGAACCCGGAGGCGCCCCTCGCTGGCCGCCGAGCAGGCGACGCTCGCCCGCGAACTCGGCCTCGCGCCCAGCCTCTACATACCGTCGAACCTCGACGACGCCGACGTCCGCTGGCTGATGTACTTCTATTATTTCAACGCGCGGACCGGCCGCGCCTTCCCGCTGTCGCCGGCGCTCTGCCGCGCGTACCTGCGCCTCCACCGCAGGCTCACCGGTCGCGAGCTGTTCGGCCAGACGCCCTCGCGACGTGCCTTCCGGACAGCGCTTCTGAGTACGTTGCTGCTGGAGCTGTCCCGCTCCCCCAGGCGCCTGGCCGAGGCCCTGCGGCTGCTCGCGGGATCAGGGCTGGGTCGGGCTCTCCGCTTCCACTACCTCGTCATCCAGGACGCCCCCGAGTGGGATCCCGAGGAAGGGACCCTGCGTCTCTGCTACCACTGCCCGGACGCGACCGTGCGCAACGGCCGGCTGCTCCCGGTGTGCCTGGCCGACCGCGTGAGCCCCCTTCCCGGCGCGCCCTCCGTCCCGATCGACTGGCGGATCGCGACGGTCGCCGAGGGTCATCTCCGGAGCGAGCCGTGACGGGCGCCGCGGGCGACGCGCTGGAGCAGCCCGACTTCCAGTTGCGCGATGGGCGCGGTCTCGCGGTGGCGGAGAAGTGGTACCTGGACGCGCTGCTGCCCCGCCCCGACCCCGCCCTGCTCGTCCTCACGCTCGTCTCGCTGCGCGTGCTGGGCTTGCCGCCTCTCGCCTGGGCCGCGGCCGAGCTGCGGAGCGCCGACGGGAGCGTGCGCCGTGGCGCTACGAGGGCCCGTCGGGTCCGCGGCGGGCACGGATGGCTGGAGTTCGGTCCGGTCTCCATCGCCGGCCCCCGCCTGCGCTTCCGCCTCGGCCGGCTCGACGGCGACCTGGAGATCCGCCCGCGCCATCGTCCGGCCGTCCTCTGCGACCCGATCGTCCGCGACACGCGGCAGCTCGTCCGCTGGTGGGTGGAGGTGCCGGACGCCGACGTGTCCGGGAGGTTGTGGTGGCCGGGAGGCGGCCGTGAGGTCAAGGCCCGTGGCTATCGCGATCGCGTCTACGCGAAGGCCAAGCCCTGGCGCTTCCCCCTGGTGAAGCTGCGTTGGGGGCATGCCGCAGCCGACGACCTGGCGACCGTCTGGTTCGAGGCCGAGACGGCCGAGGGAACGATACGCGCCGGCTGGGAGAACGGCCGCGTGGAGTCCGCGCTGCCCCGGCTGCCGAGGCTCGAGGACGCACGCCTCGTGCTGCGCGAGCGCCTCGCGGAACGCCTGACGGGCAGGGCGCGCTGGCTGCGTCCGATCGCGCGCTTCTTGACGAGCGACCCGTGCCAGCTCCGGTGGACCGCCGACGCTCGGCTCGGGAACGCCTGGGGACGGGCGACGTACGAGGAAGTCGCATGGGGCTCGGCGGGACTGCCGCTCGTGGCCTGATCGTCGCGGCCTACGGCCTCGCGTTCGGCGTGGCCCTGCCGCTGGCGCTGCTGGCCTGCGCCCGGGCTCTCGACGCGGCGGCGGGCTGGCGAGCCGCGCCGTCTCCCTGGGGCTTCGTCCTCGCCGTGCCGGCTCTGGCGCTGGTCGCCGCGGCCGTCGTCCAGCTCGCCGTCGAGGGGCACGGTCCTCCCGTGAGCGCCGTGCCGCCGTCCCGGCTCGCGCGTCGGGGCCCATATCGCTTCGCGCGGCACCCGATCTACCTCGGCTTCAACGTCGCCGCGGTCGGCGCGGGTCTGGCGATCGGATCACCGGCCCTGAGCTTGATCGTCGCGCCGGCGCTCCTTCCCCTCTGGCTCGCCTACGCGTGGATCGAGGACCGGGCGCTGGCGCGTCGCTTCGGGCGTTCCTACCGCACCTACCGGCGGCGGGTGGGGCTCGTGCCGCCGCTTCCGCTGGTCACGTCGAGCCGACTGGCGGCCCGCGCCTGGCCGACCGAGTTCAGCGGCTGTGAGAACGTCCCTCGGCGCGGGCCGGCGATCCTCGTCGCCAACCACTGCTGCTACCTCGACCCGGCCTTCGTCGGGCGCACGACGCTGCGGCGCGTTCACTTCCTCGCGACGGCCGAGGCCTACAGGCGTCCCGCGCTGGCGGCCTACCTGCGCGGTGTCGGAGCCGTTCCGGTGCGGCGCTACGTCGCCGATCCGCGAGCCGCGCGCGAGGTCGTCCGGCTGCTCGAGGCAGGAGAGCTCGTCGGCGTGTTCCCCGAGGGAGAGCGCTCGCCCCTCGGCGAGTACGGCGGCGCGCTGGACGCCGTCGCGAGGGCCGTGTGCCGGCTCGGCGCGCCCGTGATCCCCGTGGGCATCAGCGGCTCGTACGACTGCGGGCCGCGATGGGCCGACGTCCTTCGGCGCGGCCGCGTCCAGGTCGCCGTGGGCGGGTCCGTATCCTTCGGAGGCGGGGACCCGGCACGTGCCGTCGACCGGGCGCTCGTCCGATTGCTCCGCCAGGATCCGCAGCCGGTCCGGCTCGACGGACGGCTCCGGAGGCGGCTGGGCCGGGTGCTGTGGCGGTGCCCGGACTGCCTCCGCGAGGCCGGATGGCGCGCGGCCGAGCTGAGGTGCACGGACTGCGGCGCGCGCTGGACGCCGGAGCCGACCGGGGGATTGCGCACGCTCGACGGCAGCCTGCGCAGCCTCGCCGCCCTCGGGGCGCGCGTCTGGGCCGTGCCGGAGACGGGAGCACTCCACGCCAACGCGGCGGCCGCCCGCGAGCGCGCGACCACGGGTCCGATCCGGCCGCTCCTGGCGCTCGGCGAAGGCCGGCTCGAGGCGAGCCCCGACGGCCTCGCGTTCCGGGAAGTTCGGATAGCTCTCGGAGAGCTCGCGAGCATCACGATCGAAGGGGCCGACGTCCTCCAGGTCGCGGCGAGGGGAGAGATGTGGCAGTTCCGCCTGGAGGCGGCGTTCCGCATGCGAAACGCCCTCGAGGCCTGGCGCCGCTCCTGGGCGAGGGCCGCATGAACGCGCGCCCCGACCCCGTCTCGCGGCGGACGGTCGCCCTCGGCCTCGTGGCCGGCTACCTGGCCTTCGCGGCGACCTACGTGCCGATCAACCGCTGGAGCGTCGGCAGGCCGGCGCACGTCCTCTACCTGCCCGGCGAGGAAGGGATCCCCTTCCTGCCCGAGTTCGAGTACCTCTACGCGCTCACCTACGTGATGCCCTTACTGCTCCTGGCCGGCGTGCGCCAGCGTCACGAGTACCGGCGCGTCGCAACCGCCTTCGGGATCGTCCTCGCCGTCGCCTACTCGACGTACGGGCTCTTCCCCGTCTACCTCGAGCGCCCCGCGCTCGCGCCGACCACCTTCGCCGAGAAGCTGCTCGCCCTCGAGTACCTCGACCCTTCCTACAACCACTTCCCGAGCCTGCACGTCGCGATCACATGGCTCGTCTACCTGGCCTGCCGTGAGCGGTTCCTTGGCGCCGGGCTGCTGCTCGCGCTCACGCTGGCCATCTCCGCGTCCACGCTCTTCGTCAAGCAGCACTACCTCGCCGACGTCGTGTACGGCGCGGCGCTGGCCCTGGGCGCCTGGTGGGCCTCGGGCGCCGCCGCGCGCCGAGGCTTCCGGGGCCGCGTCCGAGTCGCTCCCGACCCGTCGTGCTGGGGGCTCACCCGCGAGCTGGGCCACCTCGTGATGGACGGGGTCGATCTCGTGCCGCTCTCAGAGGTCCACGGAACGCCCCTCTACGTGGCCTCGGCGCGCCGGCTCCGCGAGCGCTGCGACGAGCTGCTGCACGCCTTCGCGCGCTACCCGGGCCCCGTCTCCGCTCACTATTCGTACAAGTGCAACCCCGTCGCAGGCGTGCTCCAGGTCATCCATGCCCGCGGCCTGGGCGCCGAAGTGTCCAACGGATGGGAGCTGCGCCTGGCTCTCGCGCTGGACGTGCCGCCGGACCGGATCGTCTTTGGAGGCCTGGCACGGACCGATGCGGACATCGTCGCCGCCGCGGAGGCGGGCGTCGGGCTCTTCGTCGTGGACCACGCGGACGAGATCCCACGCCTGGAGGCGGGCGCCGCGACGCGAGGGCGGGCGCTCGGCGTGGCGCTGCGCGTCTGCCCGGACGTGACGGCGCGGCACGCGGGCGCGTCCTTCCAGACGGGATCCCGCCGCCAGCAGTTCGGCCTCGACCCCCGCTCGGGCGAGCTGGATGCAGCGCTTCGCCGCGCGCGACTCGCCCCGCACCTGCGCCTGCGCGGCGTGATGGGACACGTCGGCTCCGGGATACGCGACTTCGGCGCCGTCGAGGAGATGATTCGCCGCCTCGTGGCGGTGCTGGGCCGGATGCGGAGCGCCGGCTTCCCAGCGGACCTCCTCGACGTCGGCGGCGGCCTGGCCGTGGCCCACTCGCAGCCGTTCACGACGGTGGAGATGCTGAGCTACCTGGGATTCGGACGCCCGCCGGCTCCGCCGTCTCCGCCGGCGCGCCCCTTCGTCGACAGCTACGCGGAGGCGGTGTGCCGCGCGGTGACCGCCGGCTGCCGCCGCCTCGGCCTGGCGCCGCCCGCCCTGGTCCTGGAGCCCGGACGCTCCGTGTCGAGCGACGCGCAGCTCCTGCTGCTCCGCGTCCGGGGCGTGAAGGAGCGCCCCGGGCTGCCGCGCCTGGTCTTCGCCGACGGCGGCGCCATGAGCCTCTCGGCCGCGCTGCTCTCGGAGTACCACGAGCTGCTGCTCGTCAACCGCGAGCCTGCGCCGGGAAGCCGCCCCACGAGCGTCTTCGGCAGCACCCCGAGCCCCATGGACACGCTACGCCGCAACGCGTCGCTCCCCGACCTCGAGCCCGGCGACCTGCTGGCCTTAATGGACGCGGGCGCCTACCTGACCTCGACGGCCACGCGCTTCGCCGGGCCCTGTCCCGCGGTCGTGCTCGTGGACACGGACGGCGCGCGCCTCGTGAGGCGCCGCGAGAGCCTGGACGACCTGCTGGCGCCCGAGCTTGTTCTGCAGGCGGACGCCGCGCGGCCGCGACGCCGCGCGTCGAGTCAGGCGATACGCGCGGAGCAGGCGGCCTTGCGCCCCGAGACGCCCTGCGGCGCAGGCTGAGGGGACGCCCCCCTGGGAGCCTGGCCGACCCACCCGTTGCGAAACGCCAGCGAGATCGCCTCCAGCTTGGAGTGGAGCCCGAGCTTCTCGAGGAGGTTGTGGACGTGGTTGCGGACGGTCGCCAGGCTGATGCTGGCCTCCTGGGCGATCTCCTTGTTCTGGAGTCCCGCGGCGATCCAGCCCAGGATCTGCCGCTCGCGCCGGGTGAGCGCCACGACCCCCGCGACCGGCAGCCCGCCGGGCCTGATCCGAGCGTGCGCGCCGTCCAGAGGCTGGACGACGTGCACGAGGCTCTGGCTGCCCGGCCGCCCCGGCGACAGGCGGAACACGGCGACGCTCAGCTCCTGGGCCTGAAGACCCGCTCCTTCGGAGATGATCTCGAAGGTCGAGACCGCCTCTCCCCGGCCCAGCATGCAGCGCACGGCGCAGCGCTCGTGGCAGAAGCGGTTGCCGAAGGCGTCGCGGCCGCCGATCAGCTCCCAGCACGGCCGTCCCAGGGCCTGCTCCGGGGACACTCCGAAGAGCCGGGCAGACGCGTCGTTCCAGGCCACGACGCGACCGCTCGCGTCCATGGCGAAGATCGACGACTCGCCGGCGCCCAGGCCCATCGAAGACACGGCCGGTCCGGTCATGCGACGCCCGTGATCGTCCGGGAGCAATCGACATGCCGCAAAGCGAGGCCACGGCCAGCAGAAAGGCAAGTCACTACCAATCAGCTCTTTAACGTTCTTCTTGGGCGTGCGACCTGGGGTTCGCCGCCCACCTGTTTGGCGGCCGGCGCGCAAACGCCGCGCTGCGAATCTTGCGGACCCTTCCGATGTGACCCGGATCACACTCGATCGGAGACCTGTTCCGGATACTTCCATCAGTTCAACCGCGTGGAGTCGCCGCGGCGGCCTCAAGGTTCCCTCCCCCAAGGCCTGCCCAGGAGGAAATAGTCGATGAGACGATGGGGGTCCTCGATCTTCGGCGTTGGCGTGTGCCTGGGCGTTGCGGCCTCGGCGCTGGCTGCGGACCCTGCGGTCCGGGAGAAGCAGAGCGAGACGGTTCGGCATCCCGCGACCGACCGCGGCGCCCAGATGCGCGAGCTGCACGAGTCGCTCAAGGGGACCGAGCCCGGACGAGGCCTCGGCCGGGCGCTCGCGGTCGACCTCTCCTCGGTGGAAAAGGCCTCGGCGGAGCCGGAGGCCAAGGATGGCCGCTACCGCGTGGGCGTCTCGAAGGCCGTGGGCATCGTGGTCGACTTTTCGCGCAAGGCGCTGCCCTTCGGCGAGCGCGAGACGCGCCCGGACGGCAGTCGGGTCTGGTCGGGCGCAGTGCGGGCGCCGGGTGCGAGCGCCCTGCGCCTCGAGCTCTCGCCCTTCGAGCTGCCGGAGGGCGCCGAGCTGTACGTGTACGGGCCCGATCGCCAGGCCTTCGGTCCGTACACCGGGCGTGGGCCGATCGACGACGGCCAGCTCTGGACCAACACGGTGCGGGGCGAGGAGGTGCGCTTGCAACTCCGCCTGCCCGAAGGCGCGAAGCGTGCTCGGCTGGTCGTGGCTTCGGTGGGCTACATGGGGAAGGCCTTCCCCGGCGCTCTTGAGCAGGCGGGCTTGTGCGCCGACAACGCTCTCTGTGTCGAGAACGCCGAGTGCCACAACGGCACGCCGGCAGAGAGCGCCAAGCAGGCGGTCGCCGACATGCTGTTCGCCTCGGGCGGGTTCTACTACCTTTGCACCGGCGGCCTCTTGGCCGACAGCGCCCCGGGTGACATCCCCTACTTCCTGACGGCCAACCACTGCATCTCGAAGCCCGGCGAGGCGTCGAGCCTGGAGACGTATTTCGACTACACGATCGCTTGCGGCCAGACGAACTGCACGGCGCCGTTCGACGCAAGCCCGCGCAATCCGGAGACGCTCGGCGCGACGATCAAGGCCAAGAATCGGACCAGCGACTTCACGCTCCTGCAGCTCTCGTCGACGCCGAGTACCGAGGGCGGCGAGGTCTACCTCGGCTGGAACGCAACGCCTGTCGCGAACACCGACGGCACGCACCTCTATCGAATCAGCCACCCGGCCGGCTCTCCGCAGGCGTACTCGGAGCATGACGTCGATACGGGCAAGACGACGTGCAGCTCCTGGCCGCGCGGCGCCTGGATCTACAGCCAGGACGTCCTGGGCGCGACCGAGGGCGGCAGCAGCGGGTCGCCGGTCGTCAACGGCTCGAGCCAGGTCGTCGGCCAGCTCTCGGGAGCCTGCGGCTTCAACGTGAACGACTCCTGCGACTCCGAGAGCAACGCCACCGTGGACGGAGCCTTCGCGAACTACTTCTCCCAGGTGGCCCCGTTCCTGGTCGGCGGCGGATCCTGCAAGGCGGCCGGGCAGAGCTGCTCGATGAACTCCGAGTGCTGCTCGAACTCCTGCAAGGGCAAGCCGGGCGCCAAGACCTGCAAGTAGCCTCGCGCTGAACGACGCCTCGCCTCACGCGGGCCCGTGGCGGGCAACGGCCCGGCCAGGACGAGCGGGAGGAGGTGGACGTCGGCCTCGCGTCCCGCCGCGGCGGCGAGAACTACGGGTGGAGCATCGTGGAGGGCAGCCTCTGCTTCAATCCCGCGAGCGGCTGCAGCACGGCGGGCCTCACGCCGCCCCGGCGTGGACGCCGAGGGCGAGATGTACGTGGTCGACCATCGCGGCGCCGTCTACAAAGTCGTGCCGGCGCTCTGACCCGAGGCGTGAGCTGGCTCACCGCCAGGTGCGGGTGAGCACGCTCACCGCGCTGCGGCTCGTCG
>DASSJI010000031.1:0-6433 GCA_035691285.1 Vicinamibacteria bacterium
CGCCTCCGGTGCGCCTCAACCCCGGGCTCCCCGCGGAGCTGGAGCGGATCATCCTGAAGGCCGTCGAGAAGGATCCGAAGCTGCGCTACCAGACGGCGGCCGATCTCGAAGCCGACCTGAGGCGCCTCCGGCGCGACAGCGATTCGGGCCGCTCAGCCGTGGCCAGCGCGCCGGCGGTCGCGGAGCCGTCCCCTGCGCCGGCGTCTGCGCCTGTCCCGGCCGCCGCGACGTCCGCTTCGCGCAGCGCGATCTCGACCACGGCCGCGCGCCTGCTGCCCACGCGGCGCTCGCGCGCGATCGCGGCGCTGGTGTTCGCCGTCGCGATCGCTGCGGCGAGCCTGCTCCCGCTCCGGAAGAGCCAGGCGCTGAGCGCGCGCGACGAGCTGCTCATCGCCGACTTCACCAACACGACAGGCGACGCCGTATTCGACGGGACGCTGCGGCAGGCTCTGGCCGTCCAGCTCGGGCAGTCGCCGTTCCTCAATGTCGTGTCGGACGAGCGCATCCGCCAGACGCTCGGTCTCATGGGACGCCCCGCCGAGGAGCGCCTCACGCCGGCCGTGGGCCGGGAGGTCTGCGAACGCGAGGGCATCAAGGCGCTCCTGACCGGCTCGATCGCGCCCCTGGGCAGCCACTACGTGCTGACCCTCGAGGCCCTGAACGCCCGCAGCGGCGAGCCCTTCGCGCGCGAGCAGGCGGAGGCCGAGAGCAAGGAACAGGTCCTGAAATCGCTCGGCCAGGCCACCTCGCGGCTGCGCGGCAAGCTCGGCGAATCGCTGAGCACCCTCAAGGCTTACGACACGCCGGTCGAGAAGGCGACGACGTCCTCCCTCGAGGCGCTCAAGTCCTTCAGCACGGCGGAGACGCTGCGGTCGACCAAGGGCGAGTTCGAGGCGCTCCCGCACCTGCGCCGCGCTGTGGAGCTGGACCCGAACTTCGCGATGGCCTGGGCGAAGCTCGGCACCGTCCACTGGAACACCGGCGAGCGCGAGCGCTCGATCGAATACACGAAGAGGGCCTTCGAGCTGAAGGACCGCGTCAGCGAGCGGGAGCGCTTCTACATCGCGGTCCGCCACTACGGGATTGTGAGCCTGGACATTGAGAAGAGGACGGAGGTCCTGGAGCTGTGGGCGCGAACGTATCCCCGCGACCCCGTCGTCTACAACTACCTGGCCGGCACCCACCGCGCAATGGGCCATTACGACCGCGCCATGCAGGCCGCTCGCGAAGAGCTCGCCCTGGACAAGAGCGCCTACTCGTATGCGAGCGTCATCGGCGCGTATCTGAACCTCGGGAAGATCGAGGAAGCGAAGTCGACGTTGGCGGCGGCCTTCAACGACAGGATCGACACGCCGGACATGCACTGGTTCCTCTTCACGTTCGCCTTCCTCGAAGGCGACGCCGAGGGCATGCGCCGCCAGGTGGAGTGGGCGCACGGCAATCCCGCCGAGGATTTCTTCCGCAGCAGCGAGGCCTCGCTGGCCGCCTGGCAAGGACGTTTGCGGCGGTTCCGCGAGCTGCAGGCCGAGGCCGTGGGGATGGTGGAACGCGCGGGTCGAAAGGGGACCGCCGCAGGCTACCTTCTCAGCGCGGCCGCCGTCGAAGCGTCGGTTGGCAACGCCGGGCTCGCGCGCGCTCGCCTCGAGGCCGGTCTGGCGCTCGACCGCGGCGCGGAAAGCCTCGCCGCGGCCGCAACGATCTTCGCCCTCGCCGGCGCGCCGGAGAAGGCTCAGCCCTTCGTCGAGGAGCTGGCGCGGAGGTTCCCGTCGGCCACGTTCGTGCAGGGCATCGACCTTCCCGTGGCCCGCGCTGCGATCGAGCTGAACCGCCGAAACCCGGCGGGCGCCGTCGAGCTGCTCGGGCCGGCCGCGCCGTACGAACTCGGCGAGCGCGCGGGGCACTGGGTGGTGTACCTGCGCGGCCATGCTCTTCTCGACCTTCGGCGCGGCAGCGAGGCCGCCCAGGAGTTCCAGAAGGTGCTGGGCCGCCGGTACGTGGACCCGCTCTCCATCTTCTGGCCGCTGTCCCACCTGGGCCTCGCGCGCGCCCACGCACTCGCGGGCGACACCGCAAAGAGCCGCCGCGCCTACCAGGACTTCTTCGCGTTCTGGAAAGACGCCGATCCCGACGTTCCGATCCTGATCGAGGCGCGCAGGGAGTACGAGAAGCTCAAGGAGAGCTGAGCCCTTCCCTCGGCCTTGACCCTGAAGGCGGCGGTGCTAGACTGCTTGCCCGTCGGGCGCTTAACTCAGCGGTAGAGTGCCACCTTCACACGGTGGAAGTCGCAGGTTCGAATCCTGCAGCGCCCACCAAGCCCACGACACACCGCAGGCCCGAGGCCGAATCGATTCCGGCACGGGCCGCGGTGTCAAGCCAATACTTTGCTGTGGTATCATGCCAACATGTCAGCCAAGCCCGTGCAGGTGTCGATCGACGTGGAGCTGCTGCGCCGCATCGACGCCGATCCCGAGACGCGCGAGCGGGGACGGTCGGCGTTCATCCGTTCCGCGGTCTCCAGCTACCTCGGCGCCAAGCGGCGGCGGGAGATCGACGCCTCGATCCGCGCAGCCTACGCGGGCGGCGGGCGCGCCATGCTGGCCGAGGTCGAGGGCCTGCTGGACGCTCAGGTATGGCCCGCCGACTGAACCGGGCCGAGGTCTGGCTCCTGGATCGTCCCCGGCCCGACAAGCGCAGGCCGGTGCTCGTCCTGAGCAGGCCCGCGTTGATCGCCGTCCTCCACACCGTGACCGTCGCGGCGATCACTTCGACGCGTCGAGGTTCGCCCACCGAGGTCGAGCTCGGCGTGGACGAAGGGCTCAAGGGCCCCTGCTGCGTCAACCTCTGCCACCTGTTCACGGTCCCGCAGTCCGACCTGCGCCAGTTCGTCGGGACGGTCGGCGCCGGGAAGATGCGCGACGTGTGTCGCGCACTGGGCATCGCGAGCGGGTGCGACTGATATCGAGCGAATCCCGCCCGCCGCATGGCCCCGACCGTTAGCGCCGCGCCCTCCGCGCCGCCCCATCGTACCTATCGCTACTACGACCTCGTGATGGCGGCGTTCGTCACGGTGCTCGTGTGCTCGAACCTGATCGGCGCCTCGAAGCAGGCCTCGCTGTTCGGCTTCCGCTTCGGGGCCGGCGTGCTGTTCTTCCCGATCAGCTACATCTTCGGGGACGTCCTCACCGAGGTCTACGGCTACGCCCGCGCCCGACGCGTGGTGTGGGCGGGCTTCGCGGCGGAGATCTTCGCCGCGGCCATGGCCACCGCCGTGCTCGCCTTCCCGCCGGCCGACGGCTGGCCGCACCAGGCCGCCCTCGAGACGGCCTTCGGCGGCACGCCGCGCATCGTGGCGGCCTCCCTCGCGGCGTACTTCTGCGGCGAGTTCTGCAACTCCTACACCTTGGCCAAGATGAAGCTCCTCACCTCGGGGCGCTTCCTCTGGATGCGCACGATCGGGTCGACGATCGCCGGCGAAGGCGTGGACTCCCTGGTCTTCTATCCCCTGGCCTTCTACGGCGTGTGGACGAACGAGCAGGTCCTCGAGGTCCTCCTCACGAACTACGCGCTGAAGGTGGGCTGGGAGGCGGCCATGACGCCCTTCACGTACCGAATCGTCGGCTTCCTGAAGCGCGCCGAGAACGAGGACTACTACGACCGGGGGACCAACTTCACGCCCTTCTCGATCGCCACGTAGGCGCCCTACTGCGTCGGCGCCGTCGCCGCCCCCGTCCGCTGCAGCTCGTCGTCGATCACCTCGGCGAAGCGCTCGAAGGGCTGCGCTCCGGACAGGAGCCGCCCGTTGATGAAGAAGGCCGGCGTCGCGCTGACGCCGTAGCCTGCCCCGGCCTCGACGTCGGCCTTCACGGACGCCGCGTGGCGGCCGTCGTCGAGGCAGGCGTCGAAGCCCGCAGCGTCGAGACCGAGCTCGCCGGCGTAGCGCTTGAGGTCGGCCACGTCGAGCTTCGGGCTCGCGCCGAACAGCTTGTCGTGCATCTCCCAGAACTTCCCCTGGTCCCCTGCGCAGTCCGCGGCCTCGGCCGCCTTCGGGGCCTTGGCGTGGTTCGGCAGCGGGTAGTCGCGGAACGCGATCCGGACCTTGTCGCCGTAGACCTCGGCGATCCGCTTCAGCGTCGCCCGGGCCCGCACGCAGAACGGGCACTCGAAGTCCGAGAACTCCACGATCGTGACCGGCGCGCCCGCGCTGCCCTTCGTCGGCGCGTCGGCCACCTCCACGGCGACCCGGGGCGGCTCGAGGAGGATCCTCACCCCGGCTTTTCCGCGCAGCTCCCTCAGGAACGCCGCGCGGCGCTCGTTCTGTCGCTGCTGCGCGAGGTTCCGCTCGACGAGCTTCTTGCCGTCCTCCTCGCTGCGGGGGCCGAGGCGCGCCTTGACGGCGGCGTACTGGGCCTGCACTTGCTCCGCCGTGACGGGCGCGACCTTCTCCTCGACCTCCTTCTTGAGGAGCTCCTCGACCGTCACGCCGCGACGCGCCGCCTCCCGCTTCAGGAGCTCCTCGGCCACGAGGGCCTCGAGGGCCTGGCGCCGCGTCTCGTACTCTTGCTGGCGCAGCTGGGCGAGCGCGCCGCGGGCCCTCTGCTCGAGGGCGGCTCGGGTGATCGGCGTGCCCTCGACGACGGCGACGGCGTCGCCGGGCGGATCGCCTCCGAGCAGGAGGAGCAGCAGGGCGGTTCTCATCGGACTTCCTTTCCCGCCGGATCGCCGTAGAAGGCCATCCCGGCGAAGCTGACGACGCTCGTCTCGTCGATGTTCCACTGCTCGTACCGGAGCAGCTCGCCGCGCGCGGGTCGCGCGACGCGGAGGAACGTGTACAGGGGCGAGGCGCCGCACCAGCGCAGCGCGTCGCCCTCGCCGTCGGCCAGGAGCCTCCAGAAGCCGTCGGCGTCGGCCGCGGCGACGCGCTCGAGCCGCTCGCGGTCGCGGCGCTCGACCTCGACCATCGCGCCCTTCCCGGCCCGGGCCTCGATGCGGTCGCCGTAGCGGCGTCCCACGTGGGCCATGTCCACCCCGAGGACGAAGACGAGATCTCGCCGCGACGCCGCCTCGGCGGCGAGCGCCTCGAAGAAGGCCGCGACCGCCTCGTCCGCGTCGGGCGCTCCGGCGTCGGGCGCGAAGGGTCCGCACAGGATCGGCACGATCCTCACCCCTGGCGTGAAGCGGTGCTGCAGGAAGACGACCTGGAACTCGATCGAGTGCTCCACGGCGTGGCAGTAGTCCTCGACCAGCGCGGCGCCCCCCGAGTCCGCCAGCCGGCCGACGAGCGCGGCGTCGACCTCCGCGTCGCCCAAGGGCGTCGCGAACCGCTTCCGGGTCAGGCCGAAGCGTCCAGGCACGCCGTAATGGGACGTGCCGAGGATCACGAAGGTGCGGTCGCCGACCGAAGGAGGGAGGGCGGCGTAGGCAGCGGCGAAGGATCGATGCCCTCCCTCGGGGCTGACGTGCGGCGCGGCGATGCCGACCAGCCCGTCGCCCGGCCGCGCGGCGGGCGTCGGCTCGGGCCCGATCCAGGCGTCGAGCTGGCGCCGCAGCGCCTCTCCCTCCGCGGGATACGCGGCGCCGGCGTGCGACGGCACCCGCCGCGGCGCCTCGGCGAAGGCCTGGTGCCGTGACGCGCGGCGCCGCTCCAGCGCCGCGTTGTCCAGGAAGCCGCCTTCGTCCAGCGTGGTCGTCAGGTGGCGCAGCAGCTCGCCCACCTCGAGCTCCCCGGTGATCCGCACGAGGGCCTCGCGCAGGTCGCCCTCGGTCTTCTCGCCGTCGAAGCAGAGCAGGCACGGCACCAGGGGCGGCGGAATGATCAAGACCCCGTCGGCGTAGCCGTAGGGATCCCGGACGAGCAGGCCGGGCCGGTCGGCGACCGGCGACGGCATCAGGTCGAGGTTGTGGCGAAGCCGCGGGAGCGCCTTCACGCCCCTATCGCTACCACACCCGGCACGCCTTGTCGCCGCGGACCATCGGCGCCGTCGCCGGGCAGGCGAAGGCCCGCTGGAACTCCGGCATGTTGCTGACGACGCCGTTGACCCGGAAGCGCGGCAGCGAGTGGGGATCGGTCTGGGCCCGGAGCCTCGCCAGCTCCGGCCGGTACGAGGCGCACCACACCTGGCCCCAGCCCAGGAAGAAGCGCTGCTCGGGCGTGAAGCCGTCGGTCTTCGCCGCCTGCTGGTCCTTCAGGCTCTCCAGGAGGGCCATGTACGCGATGCGGACGCCGCCGTTGTCGGCGACGTTCTCCCCCAGCGTCAGCTTGCCGTTGAGCTTCACGTCGTCCACGGCCGTGTAACCGGCGTACTGCTCCACGACGCAGGCGGCGCGCTTCTCGAACTCGGCGGCGTCCTGCTCCGTCCACCAGTCCTCCAGGTTGCCGTTCGCTGCGAACTGGCGGCCCTGGTCGTCGAAGCCGTGGGTCAGCTCGTGGCCGATG
>DASSJI010000032.1:0-11047 GCA_035691285.1 Vicinamibacteria bacterium
CGGGCTCGCAGAACGTGATGGGCACGGCCGTCTTCTGGGGCATGCTGGTCGCCACCGCGCTCGGCGTGTTCCTCATCCCGGGGAACTTCGCGTTCGTGGAGTCCCTGGGCCGCAAGAAACAGCCCGCAGCGGAGGCGCCGACGCTCATCCAGCCGTCCCACGGAGGAGCGCACTGAGATGACGCGCCGACTGCTCGTCCCCATCGCCCTGCTCGCGTCCGGCTGCGCCCTCGGGCCGAACTACAAGCGGCCGGAAGTGCCGGCGCCGCCGAGCTGGCGCGACCTGCCCGCTGCCGAGGCCGAGAGCCTCGCGAACACCGCATGGTGGGAGCTGTTCGACGACGCGCAGCTCCAGGAGCTGATCCGGATCGCCCTGGTCGAGAACAAGGACCTGAAGATCGCCGTCGAGCGCATCGAAGAGGCGCGGGCGCGCTACGGCTTCACCAAGGCGGACCTGTGGCCGAAGCTGGACCTGAGCGGCACGGCCGGCCGCCTGCGCTTCAGCGAGGCGAGCCTCCTCCACACACCCGACGGGGACCGCCCCGCGAGCCGCGACACCGAGCGTTCGATCTACGCGGTCTCCGCCGACGTCTCGTGGGAGATCGACTTCTTCGGTCGCATCCGCCGGGCGTCCGAGGCCCAGAACGCGCTGTTCCTGGGCACCCAGGAGGCGCGGCGGGCGACGGTGCTGGCGCTCGTCGCGGACGTCGCCCGCGCCTACTTCGAGCTGCGCGACCTCGATCTGCGCCTCGAGGTCGCGAAGCGCACCATCGAGTCGCGCCGAGAGTACCTGCAGCTCGCGAAGGACCGCTTCGAGGGCGGCATCACCGCCGAGATCGACTATCGCCAGGCCGAGGCCGAGCTGCGCCGCGTCGAGGTGATCCTCTTCGACCTCGAGCGCGGCATCGCCCTCAAGGAGAACGAGATCTCGGTGCTCTTGGGCCGCAACCCCGGACCGATCGCGCGCGGCCGCCCGCTCCTGGAGCAGAAGCTGCCGACCGCGGTTCCTGCGGGCCTGCCGTCGACCCTGCTGGACCGCCGCCCCGACCTCCGGGAGGCCGAGCAGACGCTCGCCGCCGCCACGGCGAACATCGGAGAGGCCAAGGCGCTGCTGTTTCCCCGCATCGCGCTGACTGGCTCCTACGGCTTCGCCAGCACGGAGTTCGACACGCTGTTCGAGGGGCCCAGCAAGTCCTGGAACATCCTGGGCAACCTGCTGCAGCCGATCTTCCACTTCAGCAAGAACAAGCGCCGCGTCCAGATCACCGAGTCGCGCCAGCGGCAGCTCCTGTACACGTACGAGCGCGCCATCCTGCAGGCCTTTCGCGAGACCGAGGACGCGCTCGTCACCTACCGGAAGACGGGGGAGCAAAGAACCGCGCAGGGCGACCGCGTCCGGGCCGAGCGCAAGGTGCTGGAGCTGGCCGAGCTGCGCTACCGGGGGGGCGTCGCCGCCTACCTCGAGGTGCTGGACGCGCAGCGCTCGCTCTTCAACGCCGAGCTCGACGAGACGCAGACGATCGGCAGCAACCTCGTGTCCCTGGTTCGCCTTTACAAGGCCCTGGGCGGCGGCTGGCCCCCGGCGGCCGAAGCCGCGTCGAGCACAGGTGCCGGCCAGTGACGAGCGACCGGGAGTGGCAGGAGTGGGCGCGCACCCACAGGGCCTGCTGGGAGGTCCAGCCGCTCGTCGAGCAGCACGAAGGCGCCAGGATGCAGGTCGGCTTCGAGTTCAACGTCTTCGCGCAGTTCCCGCCCGCCGCCACCGGTCCCGACGAGCGAAGGAAGGCGTTCCCGGAGGTCGCCGCGAAGCTCGAGGAGCTGGCTGCGGCCGTGTTCCCGGCGGAGGCCGCCGTCGCGCGCTTCGAGGCCGACCCCGTCCAGGCGGCCGTGCGGCTGCGGGCCGAGACGGAGTTCGCCCCGGAGCTGCAGCTCACGGTGCGGGTGTTCCACAAGGCGGACTACTTCCTGAGGATCGAGGAGGGCGACCGCAAGCGCCTCCAGCCTCTCGAGGACCGGCTGAAGGCCCTGGGCCTGAAGGCGAAGGCTTGGGGGCGCGTTTCGTAGAAAGGGACCCATGAAGCTCAAGGAGATCGTCAAGCGTTCCGCGGAGCTGGCGGACCACTACAGGGTGAGGGACGGCGAGGGCTTCCGCCTGAAGGACGTCGATCCCGACGACACGCAGGACTTCAAGAAGGAAGACAGGCCGGCCGCCGAGGAGGCCCTCGCGACCGGGGTGGAAGCGCTTGCGGAGCTCCAGGACATGCTCTACGCCCAGGACCGCTGGGCCGTGCTCCTGATCTTCCAGGCCATGGACGCGGCGGGGAAGGACGGCGCCATCAAGCACGTGATGTCGGGCGTCAACCCCCAGGGCTGCCAGGTGTTCTCCTTCAAGGCGCCGACCAGCGAGGAGCTGGACCACGATTTCCTCTGGCGGTGCATGAGGAGCCTGCCCGAGCGCGGGCGGATCGGCGTCTTCAACCGGAGCTACTACGAGGAGACGCTGGTGGTGCGCGTGCACCCCGAGCTGCTCGAGAAGCAGAAGCTCCCCAGGGAGCTCGTCACCAAGGACGTCTGGAAGGAGCGCTACAAGGACATCCGCAGCGTCGAGCGCTACCTCTCCCGGAACGGGATCCTGATCCGGAAGTTCTTCCTCCACGTCTCGAAGGGCGAGCAGAAGAAGCGCTTCCTGGAGCGGCTGGACAAGCCCGAGAAGAACTGGAAGTTCTCCGCCACCGACGCCAAGGAGCGCGAGCACTGGGACGAGTACATGGAGGCGTACGAGGACACGATCCGGGAGACGGCGACGAAGGCGGCGCCCTGGTACGTGGTGCCTGCGGACAACAAGTGGTTCACCCGGCTGGTGGTCGCCGCGGCGGTGATCGACGCCCTCGCGTCCCTCGACCTCGAGTATCCCAAGGTGGGGAAGGAGAAGCTCAAGGAGCTCCAGGCGGCGAGGGAAGCGTTGGGCGGAAAGTCGCAGGAGGGAGGTGCGTGATGCGCAGGGCCTTGCTGCTCGCCTCCATCGCGGCCGCATCGGGGGCCCTGGCCGACGACGCGACGTGCTGCTTCAAGAACGCGGCCTACTCCGGGGTTTGCGAGGTGGCGCCTGCGAAGGACGAGACCTGTCAGAGCATCCTGGACTACCTGAACACCCCGAACAGCGTGGGCAAGAGCTATTGTGGCGGCACCACCATCCGGGGCGGTTGGGAGCTGGTCGCCTGCGCCTCCGAGCCGAAAGCGCAGGCGGCGGTTCGCTCCCCGAAGCGAGGCCAGGGGCCTGGCGCAACCCCGGGTGTTCCTGCGCCCCGGGGGAGCCAGTGAAGCGGAGCGCGGCAGTGGTCTCGGCCCTGGCGTTCGTCGCCCTCCTCCCGGCCGGCGCGGCTCCGGCCGACGAGAAAGAGACGTTCTTCGCGACGGTCGTGCAGACGTCCAACATGCGCCTGCCGGGCGGCGGGACCTTCCAGATCACCATGAACGTCGAGCAGTGGACGAGCCTCGAGGAGCGCAAGCGCCTGCTGGGCGTCTTCAAGGAGGGCGGCAGCGAGGCCCTGATGAAGGAGCTCCGGAAGCAGAAGGCCGGCTACATCGTGCCGCCGGCCCTGGCCCGCTGGCCGTCCTGGGAGGTCGACGTGGCGGCCTCGATCCCGCAGCCCGACGGGGGCCGCATCGTGCGCCTGTTCACCGAGCGGCCGATCGCGTTCGGCGAGGCCTATTACGCCACGCGCTCGAAGGACTACGAGTTCGGCATCGTCGAGCTGAAGCTCGACGCGAAAGGCGAGGGAGAGGGCATGACGATCCCCGCCGCGAAGCTGTCCATGAACGAGGAGGGCCAGATCGTCGTCGAGTCGACGCCCTTCACCACCGGGCCGCAGCGGCTGATGGGCGTGCGGCAGTGGAAGAAGAAGGAGAAGAAGTAGGGAGTCGCGCGCCGCGCTACTTCGCCGGATCCTGCCCGGGCGGGTAGCCCTCGAACAGGCGCGTCACGACCGCGTTGATCAGGCGCTCGGTCTGGTCCGGCGTGGAGATCCTCTCGGATCCCTTGGCCTGCCAGACCACGTCCTTCGTCTTCCCGTCCCAGAGCTGGACCACGAGCGTTCCCACCTCGATCTTGTCGAAGCGGACCATGAAACGCTCGTTCGTCGGGGCCCACGCCGCGCCGCCCTCGTAGGGCGTCCCCTTCACCTGCTTGTCGAGCTTCGCCTTGTACTCGACGAAGACGTCGGCCTCGGGGGCGGGCGACGCCTTCGCGAAGCCCTTGGCCAGAAGCTCGCGCTCGACGGCGCGCGTGATCCGCACGTGGTTGGCGGGGTTCTCGACAGGCTGCTGGTAGGGAACCCAGGCGTACGTCCTGTACCGGGAGAAGTCGACCTCGTGGTTCCACTCCAGCTCCACCTTCTTCGAGGGCGAGACGGGGTGCGGCTCCTGGGAGGCCGCGGCCATCGCAGGAAGGCCGCACAGGACGACGAGAAGCGGGGTTCGCATGGAGCTCACCGGTCGGGCTGCGCCCGATCGTAGACGAGGCTGACCTCGAGGGGCGACTTCAGGAGCTTGTACTCCAGGCGAAGCGCATAGGTGAGCTGGTTCCGGGCCGGGACCAGGGTCACGGCCTCGGTCAGCCGGCCCTCCTTGCCCTTCGAGTCGAGCACGAGCTGCTGGCCCTGCCAGCGCGCCTGCCGCGTCACGGTCTCCCCGCCCAAGGCACTCGTTCCGGCGCTCGCCCGCGTCAGGTTGAAGATACGCACGCCCGACTCGCCGTGGATCGTCTTGACCTCCTTCGCGCTCTGCTCGATCTCCAGCGCCTCGAAGGCGGGAACGGTGGCGATCAGGAACTCGCGCACGCTGACCCGCTGGCCCTCGCTGAAGCTCGTGCCCCAGGGGATCCAGGTCTCGGCCGCCCAGTTCGGGCCGCCCGACATGTACTGGGAGCCCGCCGACGCCTCGATCCTGGCCCTGACGTCGTCGCTCAGCTCGTGGTTGAGCTTCCAGACCCCCGCGAGGTCGGGTGCGTCCTGGGCAGCGGCCGCTCCCCAGCCGAGGAGCAGCAGGCAAGCGCCGAGACGGACGAGCATTGGGGTCTCCTCCCGTGCCTACGTGGACATCCCTATCCTATCCTGCGTCACGCGCGCCAGGCTCCAGGCTAGAGCAGCGCCCCGGCGAGGAGCTTGAGGATCTCGGTCACGGGGATCACGAGCAGGACCAGCGGCAGGCTGGGAAGCGCGGCGACCACGGCCACCTGAAGCACGACGCGCTGCGTGAACGGGACGAGCTTCATGCTGCGGATCCGGTCGTAGCTGTTGCCGAGGTCCGCGAGGCTCTGGATGTCGGCGCTCCCGAGGAGGGGCTCTCCTTCCGGCGCTGGCCCGACTACCCACTTGTCGAAGAAGGCGCGATTGTAGCGGTTCACCAGCACGCCGTAGGTGCGCAGGCCGGCGCGGCGCGCCCGGGCCAGCGCCGGCGCGAAGAGCAGCAACGGGCCCAGACAGAAGAGCTCCCACAGGATCAGGTGCGCGGCGAAGGTCACCCGGAACGATTGGAGCCCGGCCCCCTCGTAGACGATGCGGAAGGCGGCGTCGGCGCTCAGGACGCTGCCGACGCCGAAGGCGAAGATCGAGAGCGTGGTGTGAGCGGTGCCGAGGAACGCCAGGCCGCCCGCCTCGTCGGCATGGTCGGGCACGAGGTCGAGGTCCAGACGCGCCATTTCGCGCAGGAAGGCGAACCAGATGCCCAGCCGCCAGATCCAGCGCAGCCCGAGGAACTGGATGAGCGGCACGGCCGCGAAGTGGTACCAGAAGCCGGCCATCGAGAGGCGGGCGCCGTCCGGCGCCGAAACGAGCTGCCAGCCTCTCGTCGTCTCCCCGTAGGCGGCCTGGACCGAGAAGGTCTGCGCCCCGACCAGGGCGATCCCCAGGATGATCAGCTCGGCCCAGCCGGACTCGCGGCGCCTGATGGCGCGCGCCACCGCCGCCGAGAAGGCGGGCGCGTCGGCGGTTCGTACGAAGCCACCGCGGACGAAGTGTAGTCCGGCCGTCGTGAGCCGGGGACCGACGACGACCTCGGGCAGGATCAGGAGCGGCACCGCGACGAAGAAGCGCGCATAGCAGGCGAAGTCGAGCAGGAACGACTCCCGCGGGGTCGCCCCGAGCGCGTTGCCCTCGAAGAGCGAGAGCAGCAGCATCGGGACCCACGTGATCATCAGGAACCAGAACATGCGCCGGAGCAGGGACGGGCCCTCGCCGCGGATCACGCCGATCCTCTGCATCAGCCGGTAGGCCGGTCCGCCGCGATCGAAGTGGAACTGGGACTCGTCGGGCAGGGGGGAAGTCATCGAGCCTCCGGAAGCCAGAGCGTCTGCCAGGCGACGCCGACGGTGTCGAAGTCGCCGCCGATCCGCGTCGTGAAGCCGGTGGCCCAGGCGACCTTGATCGAGCTTCGCCTGCCGACCGGAAGGGAGAAGGTGAGGCCGACGCGCGAGTTGCTTTGCGTGTCCGCGTTGCGCACGCCGTTCACGGTGGTGCGACCTCCTGTGTAGTACGTCGCGTCCGCCGAGAGCCACAGCCGCGGGCGAAACACGTAGGCGACGTGGCCCTGGAAGGAGCCGAGGGGGTCCTGCTCGCGGCGCCGGCCTCCGAAGAAGTCGTCGTTCGCCGTGAACAGCCAGGCGCCGGCGTAGGCTTCGAGGTACCAGTGTCCCGTGGGGTGGGACAAGCCGAGCTCCGGCTTGAATGCCCAGCGGTTCGCCCCGATGTTGACGAGCTTCGCGGGATCGTACTGCCCCGTGGGCGCCACCACGACCAGGCTCGTGCCCAGCGTCGTGCGAAGCCGTCGCGCCGCGAACTCGCGGACGTCGAGGGCCGGGCCGCCGACCAGGTTCATGGCGAAGCGGGCGCGCAGATCGCCGAGTCCCGACCGCGTGATGCTCCGGAACTGCTCGGCGACGTTGCCCTCCATGGAGCCCCAGACGTAGGGCATCGAAACCGCGGCGCTGGCCGAGCGGCCCAGCAGGCCCAGGGTGTGGCCCGCCAGAAACGTCCCTGCGTTGACGTCTGCGTTGACGTCCTCGAACGGCAGCGAAGGGTCGAAGACCACCTCGCCGGACGTGCGCGTGTACGCCAGCAGCGCGAACGTCGCGCCCTTGGGGTTGGGAGCGTAGGCGCGCGGCTCCAGCTCCTGGCCGCCGGCGGGCGCGGCCAGCGCCACGAGGACCGAGGCCGCAAACCGGCGCGCGGTCAAGGCTGCGTTGGCGCCTTTGGCTTGGCGGCCGAGCCAACCGTCAGGTCGGCGCCGTACCACAGGCGGTCGCCGGCCACGAGGACGCCGGTCGGCTTGAGCTGGAGGTCGAGGCGGATGCCCTGGACCTCGAGGGACTGGCTCACGCCGGCCGGCAGCCTCACGGGCTTGATGAGCTTCGGGGGGATCTTCACGTTGAAGCCGCGGCCCACGATCTTGGCGAGCTGGGTCCTGATGTCCACCTTGTTCAGGGCGACCTCGCAGCCGGCACGCTGCTCCTTGACGACCTCGTCGACCGCTGCCCAGGCCTGCTCGGAGGGATCCACGATGATTCGCACGGCGAGCTCGGGGAAGTCGGGCGTCAGGGTGATCTTCTCGCCCGAGGCCGCGATGGCGAAGGCGCCGGCGAGCTCGTAATCCTGGGGGATGACACCGCCGGTGACCGGTTTCGTGACGTCCACGTCGCCACAGACCGCGTTCGCAGCCAGGCCCTTGCTGTCCCACTGGAGGCGGATGTCGGCGTTGCCCTTGCCCTCGGCGAGCTTCACGGGCAGCTTGAGGGCCACGCGGTTCCGCGTGAACGTCACCTCGGGCCGGCCCGGGCGGAGGACGCCCTGGACCTCGTGGATCTGCACGTCCAGGACGTAGGCGCCGACCTCCTTCTTCCGGATCAGCATCTTCGCCTTGACCGAGCCCTCCTTGTGCACCTTGAGGTTCCTGAGGGTCAGGGTGAGCTCCTGGAAGACGCCGGTGACGATCTGGTCGATGATCGAGCGCGTGAACGCCGTAGGGATGCCGATCATCAGGCCGGCCTGCGGAGCCTGCTCGAGGCTCTTCTCGCCCGACGCGATCACCACGGCGCGCAGCCGATCCTGGAGCGCGTCGCGGCGTGCGCGCAGCGCGGCGAGCTGCTCCTCGGTCGGCGGAGGCGGCAGGTCCGGCGGGCGCGTGCGCACGTAGGCCACGCCGCCCCCGGCGGCCGCCAGCAGCAGCGCGAGGACAGCGCCGGCGCGCTTCATTCGGCGGCCGTCGCCTTGCGCTGCCAGGGGCCGGCCTTCGCGTCGATGAAGACCCAGAGCCGCGCGTTCACCGGCACGACGTGGGCGACCGCCATCTGGAGCGGCAGCGCGCCCGGCTTCACGCGCACGGCGCCCTCGTCGAGCCCGCCGATCTCGATGGTCTGCTCCAGGCTGACCGGGATCTCCAGGTTGGGGATCGCGCCCTGGATCGCCTCGAGGTTGTTCCTGATGAGGTTGTCGAGGACGTCGGCGGCGAGATCGCCGACGGAGGTTTCGAGGACGGTGAAGTGGCCCAGGGCGACCTGGGCGAGCAGGCGCCCCTCCTTGAGGCGGAACTCGTCCAGGCCGCCGCCCAGCTCGACCGAAGCGAAGGCGGACGGAGCGCGCACGCTGCTCATCCGGGCCCGGAACACCAGGAAGGCCTTGTTGCCTCGAAACACGGGCGTGCCCGATTCGATGCGCACGCGTAGCCGCCCGGCGACGGTCGTTTCCTGGGGGAGCGAGGCATCGAGCAGCTCCTTGACGACGCCCTCCGAGATCCCGATCGCGATGTGATCGCGCGTCTTGAGCTCGCCGGCCTCCGCCTTGGCGACGAGCGCCTCGAGGCTCGCGAGCTGGCTCTCGAGGAACGCCGCGTTCGCCCGGGCCCGCACGGCCTCGGGCGGCTCTCGCCGGCGGCAGGCCGCTCCCGACAGGAGCGCTGCAGCCACGGCGAGGGCCAGCCAGGGGCGAGCGATCATCAGTCGGCGGGCTTGACGCTCAGACCCTCGGCTGTGCCCTCCTTGACCTGCCAGCCCGCGGCGGCGAGCCCGCTCCGGGCGGCCTCCGACGCCTTGCCGACGACGTGGGCCTCGAGGCTCCTGGCGCCCAGCTCGGCCTTCGCGCGGCCTCCGATCTCGGCCGCCGCCTTCTTGAGGGGCTCGGTCCAGTACAGGTGGTCGAACGGCAGAAGCGCCACGGCACGGTCGCCGCTCCGGGCCACGAGGCCGCGCGAGTCTTCGAGGACGGCCGTCACGGGAGACGTCTTGTGGAAGCCCGCGAGCAGCTCCGCGCTCTCCACGAAGAAGAGCGCCTCGCGTTCGTCCTTGGCCTCGCTGGCGGCGTCCACGTAGTCGGCGCAACCCTTGGCCTTGACCGCGCCGAGGGCCGCGATGAAGCGGGTCTGGCTCGTGATGGTGTAGTTGCCGTTGCGGAAGAATCGCGCCGCCGTCTCGGCAGGGACGCCCAGCGCGGCCGCGCCCTTCTCGTTGACCTTCCGCACCTCCTCCGGATCGGCGCCCCAGACGAGGTTCCCGACGCTGGCCGTCGTGGACACGACGGGCGGAATCGGAACCGCCACCTTGACCGCGATGCTGCCCGCCGAGTCGATCTTGCCGATGTCGACCAGCGCCTTGTGGAGCACCGGGTTCGTCGTGTAGGGATCGACGCCCAGCTTCTGCGCCCACTTGCGGGCCGACTTGTTGATCCCGAGCACGCTGCTCGCGGCGCTCGCGCCGGCCGCCGCGGCCTTGTCGCTCCCGGACATGCTCGGGTCGTCGGGCTTCTTGTCGTCCTGGGTCGCGGAATCGGCGGTGCGCTTGGCCTTCCGGCCCAGGTTGACCCCGAGGCGCTTCACGCCGGTGCCGATGCCCTCGGCCGTGGCGCCGGGATCCTTCACGACGCTGGCCACGCCCTTGCCCACGTTCAGGACCGCGCCGCCGGCCGCCTGGACGAACACCTCGCCCTTCGACACCTCGGAGAGCTGCGCCAGGGCGTCCACCTCCAGGAGGCGGGTGGCGAGCACCGTGCGGCCCTCGGCGTCGATCTCGCCGAAAGAGGACACGACGCGGAACTGCTGGAAGAAGCCCTCGGCCTTGACGGCCTCCGAGACCGTGTGATGCGGCCCCTTGAGCGCCTTCGGCGGGAGGAGCTTCGACGCCTGGAAGGCAGGCGCCGACTCGAACTCCGATCCCGCAGCGACGAGCGCCGCCGCCATGGACATCCCTAACACAGCTCGCATCGCAGCCTCCGAATCAAACGGGTGATTCTATACTCTGTGCTCCTGGTGGCCAAGGTCTGATGAACGCTGCCGCAGGTAGGGGGTGACATGTCAAGGCTTCCCCTCCGCCGTGCCTGGTTGCTCATGGGCGGCGCCCTGGCCGGCGCCGCCCAGGCGCAGGCGACCGAGGTTCCGCCGCGCCCGTTCCTTCGCAAGGTGATCCAGCTGAGCGACGCGCAGCTCCAGGCGATGGAGCGCGGCGAGGTCGTCACGAAGCAGCTTTCGACCACCGAGAAGGCCGAGATCGCCGCCTTCGGCGTGGTCAAGGTCGAGGGCTCGATCGACACGCTGGTCGAGAGGGCCCGCGACCTCCAGAGCTTCCGCAAGGTCCCCGAGATCCCCGAGATCGGGCGCTTCTCGACGCCGCCGCGCGTGGAGGACCTCCAGGGGCTCACCTGGCCCCAGGCCGACCTCGACGCGTTCCAGCGCTGCAAGCCCGGCAAGTGCGACGTGAAGGTGGGCGTTGAGGGCCTGGAGCGGTTGCAGAAGGAGATCAACTGGTCCGACCCCAACGCTCGGACCCGGGTCGTGGCGCTGATCCGGGAGCTGATGGTCGCCTACGTGGCGGCCTACCAGGCCGACGGCACCGACGCCATGGGCGCGGTCGTGGACAAGGACAAGCCCAGGGCGCTGTCCGGCGAGTTCCGCGAGCTGCTCAAGAACTCGCCCTACCTCGCCGAGTACGTGCAGCCCTTCCACCAGTACCTGGAGTCCTATCCGAAGGGCAGCCTGCCCCAGACGATCGACGCGCTGTACTGGACGAA
>DASSJI010000033.1:0-43536 GCA_035691285.1 Vicinamibacteria bacterium
GGACGACCGCCTGGCGCTCGTCGAGGGCATCCTCGACGGCACCATCGACTGCATCGCAACCGACCACGCGCCGCACACGATCGACGACAAGAAGGTCGAGTACGACCAGGCCGCCTTCGGCGTCGTGGGTCTCGAGACGGCCGTGGGCCTGTGCCTGGACCGGCTGGTGCGACCGCGCACGATCGCGCTGCCTCGCCTGGTGGCGCTCCTTTCCACACAGCCGGCCCGGATCCTCGATCTTCCGGGTGGGAGCCTGGCGCCCGGCGCGCCCGGAGACGTGACGGTCCTCGACCTCGAGCGTTGCTGGGTGGTCGAGCCGGAGCGCTTCGCCTCCAAGGGCCGCAACACGCCCTTCGCCGGTCTTGCCCTCACCGGCCGCGCGGTGGCGACGGTCGTCGGCGGACGCGTCGTGTTCCGGGTGTGACCCCGGCCGACCGGTACAACCGGCTCGTGCTCGCGGACCAGGCCGCCGCTCGCGAGCAGGCCGAGTGGCTGCGCAGCGCCTTCGCGCGGCGGCGCGTCACCTTCGGCGACGAGCCCATGCGCAGCTTCCTGCGGCCGCACTTCGTGGAGCGCGCCGCGTGGAATCGCCTGCGGGACGACGGGCGCCGCCTGCTCGAGCTGGCGTCGCGGGTCGCGCGGGCAGCCTTCGACGGGGACGCCGCGCGGCTGTGCGCGTGGCTCGGCGTGCCCGAGGCGCTGGCGCGCTGGGTGGCCCTGGATCCCGGCGAACCCGACGTCGTGCTCTCGCGCCTCGACGCGTTCCTGACGCCGGAGGGGCCGCGCTTCATCGAGGTGAACAGCGACGCGCCGGCCGGCTTCGGCTACGGCGACAGGATGGCCGAGGTGTTCGGCGAGCTCCCGCTGTTCCGGGAGTTCGCCCGCGGCGTCCAGGTCGACTACCTCGCCTCGAGCCCCAGGGTCGTGGAGTCGGTCCTGAGCGCCTGGCGCCGCGACGGCCGTCGGCGCGGCGGCGGTCCTCCGGCCGTCGCGATCGTCGACTACGCGGACGTGAGGACCCGAGCCGACCAGGAGATCCTGCTCGAGGCGTTCGAGGCCGCGGGCGTGCCGTGCCTGCTCGCCGACCCTCGCGAGCTCGAGCTGGGCGGCGGGCGGCTCACGGCCCGCGGCCGCGGCATCGACGTCGTGTACCGGCGCGCCGTCCTCTCGGAGCTCGTGGAGCGGGAGGACGAGGTCCGCGACTTTCTCGAAGCGTATCGCCAGGGCGCAGCGCTGTTCGTCAACTCGCTGCGCTGCCATCTCGCCGAGGACAAGGGCTTCTTCGCATTGCTCCTTGACCCGGACTTCGCCTTCCTGATGAGCGAGGACGAGGCCCGCTTCGCGGCGCGGGTCGTGCCTTGGACCGCAAAGGTCGCCGAGCGGCGGCTGCGGCGGGAAGGCCTCGAGATCGACCTGCTGCCCTGGATCCTCGAAAACCGGGAACGGCTCGTTCTCAAGCCCGCCCACGGCTACGGCGGCCGATCGGTGTTCGTCGGGGACGAGACGACGCCGACGGCCTGGGAGAGCGCGGTGTGCGAGGGCGTGGGCGGCCCCTGGATCGTGCAGGAGCGGGTGGCGATTCCAGAGGAACCGTTCCCGATCGTCGAGGCCCGTGGCGTCACCCTCGAGAGCCTCAAGGTCAACGCGAACCCGTTCTACGTGGCTGGCTTCGACGTTGGAGCGGTGACGCGCGCCTCGCGCAGCGCGGTGATCAACGTCAGCGCGGGCGGCGGCAGCGTGCCCACCTTCGTCGTAGGCTGATCACGGCTCGATCAGCACCTTCAGCACGCCTGGGCGAGCGGCGTGGTCGAAGGCCGCCAGGGCGTCCGCGAGCCGGTAGCGCGCGTGGACGAGTCGTCGCACGTCCACCGCCCCGCGAGCGAGCAGGTCGAGGGCCGGCGCGAAAGGCCCGCACCGCGAGCCGACGAGCGTGACCTCGTCGACGACCACGGCGGACAGGTCGAGCTGCGCGTGGCCGTGGTAGGTGCTCTTCAGCACGACGGTGCCGCGCGGCCGCACCAGGCGCAGCGCGAGGGACACTCCCTCCTGGTTCCCGGTGCACTCGACGACGAGGTCCGCCGAGCGACCCGGGGGCAGCGAGCCGCTCCGCGCGTCGACCGCTCGGATGCCGCGCCCGGCAAGCAGCGAGAGCTTGGCGTCGTGGCGGCCCACGACCGTGAGGCTGCAGCCGGTGGCGGCCAGGGTCTGGCCAACGAGCTGGCCCAGCTTGCCGTCGCCCACGACGACGACGCGGTCGCCGGTTTCCACCGGGACCTGTTGCTGGACCTCGAGGGCGGCGGCGAGGGGCTCGGTGAAGACCGCCTCCTCGTCCGAGAGCCGATCCGGCACGGCGTGGAGGTTGGCGACGGGGAGGCTCAGGCGCTCGGCGAACGCGCCGTGACGCCCCCGGATGCCGAGGACCGTGCGGCGCTCGCAGTGGCTGCGCCGGCCGGCCCGACACGCGGCGCAGCCGCCGCACGAGGCGTTGATCTCTCCGACCACGCGGCGACCCACCCACTCTGGGGCGGAGGGTGACGCTTCGACCCGGCCCACGAACTCGTGGCCGGGGATTCCGTCCAGCGCCCGGTAACCGTGCACGAGCTCGAGGTCGGTCCGGCACACGCCGGCCAGCAACACCCGCACGAGCGCCTCGCCTGGAGGAGGCTCGGGCTCCGGCGCGTCGGCCAGCGTGAGCGCGCCCCCGCGCAGCCACACGGCTCTCATCGGGCAGAATGGTCGCATGAACGGGCGGCCGCGCGTCGTGATCCTGGGCGGCGGCTTCGGTGGCTTGTATGCCGCCAAGGCGCTGCGGCGGGCGCCGGTCGGCGTCACGATCGTGGACCGACGCAACCATCACCTGTTCCAGCCGCTGCTCTACCAGGTGGCGACGGCGGCCCTGAACCCGGCCGACATCGCCGCGCCCATCCGCAGCATCCTGCGCGGCCAGGAAAACGTCCGCGTCCTGCTGGCCGAGGCTACGGCGGTGGACAGCGCCGGGAAGCGGGTGCTGCTCGGCGATGGCGAGCTCGCCTACGACGCGCTGATCGTGGCCACCGGCGCCACGCACTCGTACTTCGGGCACGACGGGTGGGCGGCGCTGGCGCCCGGGTTGAAGAGCGTCGAGGACGCTCTGGAGATCCGCCGGCGTGTGTTCCTCGCCTACGAGGCGGCGGAGCGCGAGAGCGATCCGGAGCGGCGCCGCGAATGGATGAGCTTCGTGATCATCGGAGCGGGCGCCACGGGCATCGAGATGGCCGGCGCCCTCGCCGAGATCTCACGCCACGCGCTGGCCTCGGAGTTCGACGAGATCGACCCGGGGGAGGCGCGCATCGTGCTGGTCGAAGGCCTGCCACGGGTCCTGCCGCCCTACCCCGAAGCGCTGTCCGAGCGGGCGCGGCGGCAGGCGGAGCGGCTGGGTGTCGAAGTCCGCACCGGAGCGCGTGTGACCGGCATCGACGAGCGGGGCGTGCAGGTCGGCGACGAGCGCATCCCGGCGCGTACCGTCGTCTGGGCCGCGGGCGTCCAGGCCTCGCCCCTGGCGAGAACCCTGGGCGTGCCCCTCGACCGGGCCGGGAGAGTCCTGGTGCGTGCCGAGCTGACGATCCCGGGCCACGACGACGTGTTCGTGATCGGCGACCTCGCGGCCCTCGAGCAGGACGGCAAGCCCGTCCCCGGCGTGTGCCCGGCGGCGATCCAGGAGGGACGCCACGCCGCGGCCAACGTGCTGCGACGCCTCCGCGGCGAGCCGCTGCGCCCCTTCCGCTACAGGGACAAGGGGAGCTTCGCCACGATCGGCCGGGGCGCGGCCGTCGGCGAGCTGCCGGGAGGGTTCCGGCTCTCCGGGACTCCGGCCTGGCTGGCGTGGCTCGCGATTCACATCTTCTTCCTGATCGGCTTCCGCAACCGCCTCATCGTCATGCTGCAGTGGGCGTATTCGTACCTGACCTTCCGGCGCGGCGCGCGCCTCATCACGGGCGCGCCGCCGCCGCCCCTGCGTCCCTAGCCGCCGCCTCGGACAGCGCCTTCTTCCTCGCGGGCTCGAACTCGTCGCCCGGCTTCCAGGCCGGCATCCGCGCGGCGTTCGCCACCTGCATGCCGAGGTGGAAGAAGAGCCGGGCGTCCTCCACGGCTCCCTCGAGGTTCCAGTCGCGCAGCTCGTCCGAGACCTGATGGTAGTGCTCCGCCTCGTAATCGAGCTGCTGCTCGCGGCCCCAGCCCGCGGGCTTGCCGATCACGTCCACGCCTGCGTCGGCATAGGCGGCGGGCACGCCGAGGCGGGCGAAGTTGAGCTGGTCGGAGCGGTAGAAGAAGCCCTTGTCCGGGAACAGGTCGGCGACCACGACGCGGCCCTGCATCGCCGCGAGGGCCCGGAGCCTGTCGTCGAGGTTCGACTTGCCGAAGCCGACGAGGACGACGTCGCGGGTGCGGCCGTAGATGTTCACGCCGTCGATGTTGAGGTTCGCGGCGAGGCGGCCCGCGGGGACCGGCAGGTGGGCGGCCAGGTACTCGGAGCCCAGCAGGCCTTGCTCCTCGGCGCCCACCGCGGCGAAGTACACGGTTCGCCCGGGCGGGCTCGGGAGAGCCTTCATCGCCTCGGCGATGGCCAGCATGGACGCGACCCCGGAAGCGTTGTCCAGGGCGCCGTTGAAGACGGCGTCCTCGCCGGGCCTGGCGTCGGCCTTCAGGCCGAGGTGGTCGTGATGGGCCGTGTAGAGGACCGCCTCCCGGGCCAGGGCGGGATCGCCGCCCGCCAGGCGGCCGATCACGTTGCCGCTCTTCCGGGCGTGTACCTCGGCTGCGAGCGCGGCGTCGAGCGTGACGCCCAGCGGCGTGGGACGAAAGGCGCGCTCCTGGGCGGCGGCGCGCAGCGCCTCGAGATCCCGGCCCGCGAGCCGCGCGAGCCGGCGCGCTGCCTCCTCGCTCAGCCAGCCTCGCAGCGGAGGCGCCGGAAGGCTGGGCGTCGGGAGCTGGAAGCGCTCGCGGCCCGCGGCCCATCCGGTCCGCACGACCTGCCAGCCGTAGCCGGCGGAGTGGTCGGTGTGGATGAGGAGCGCACCCGCGGCGCCGAGCTTCGCGGCCATCGCGTACTTGTAGTCGTAACGCCCGTAGTAGAGACGGGCCTTGCCGGCGAAGATCCGGGGATCGTCCTCGGGATCGCTGTTCAGCAGCAGCAGGACCTTCCCGGCGAGGTCCTGGCCCTTGTAGTCGTCCCACTCGAACTCGGGCGCCTGGATGCCGTAGCCGACGAAGACGACCTCGCCCTGGAGCCGCGTGTCCGGCACGGCCCCCGGGAAGGCGACGAAGTCCTCGCCCTCGCGCAGGGCCAGGGCCGCGGCGCCGCTGTGAAGGGCGAAGCGCTCGACCCGCGTCTTGACGCTCACCAGGTCGAAGCCCTGGACGAAGCCGCCGCCATCGCCGGAGGGCTCGAGGCCGATCGCCTCCATGCGGGCGGCGATGTAGGCGCGGGCGAGCCGGTCGCCGCGGGTCGCGGGCCCGCGGCCCTCGAGGAGGTCGCTCGCCAGGTAGCGGACGTCGGCGCGGAGGCCCTCCGCCCGGATCGCGGCCGCCGCCGTTCTCTCGGCCGGCGAGACGCGGGCCGTTGCGGGCGCCTGGCCCATGAGCGCCAGGGATGCAAGCAGGGGGAGGGCGGCGTGCCGGGTCATCGGCCTAGCTTATTCGGCGCTATACTCGATTCAACTCTCGGCCTTCGCACGATGAGCTGCGCTGCGGCGGTTGCGATCCCCTCCCTCGTGCCGGTGCCGGGCGGGCCGTTCCGGATGGGCTCCGAAACCGGGCGCCCCGACGAGCGGCCTGTCCGGGTCGTCGAGGTGGAGCCTTTCCTGCTCGGCCGCACGCCAGTGACCAACGCCGAGTACGCTCCGTTCGTTTCGGCAGGGCTGGCGCCCGCGCCGCCGTTCTGGAGCGCGCCGGCATTCTGCGGCCCGCGGCATCCTGTCGTCGGAGTGACATGGTTCGAGGCGGCCTGGTTCGCCGAGTGGCTGGGGGAGGAGCTCGGCGGCGCTTGGCGGCTGCCCACCGAAGCCGAATGGGAGCGCGCCGCGCGCGGCGGAATCGCCGACGGGTCGACAGCCTGGGGCGACCTCCTGCCGGACGGTGAAGTGCCGAGCGGACCGCTCGACGGACCGTGGCCGGCGGGAGCGGGGACGCCGAACGGCTACGGCCTCTTCGACATGGGGACCATCGTCCACGAGTGGTGCCTCGACGAGTACCCCGGCGATCCGCGTCGCCGGGCGAGCCGCGGCGGCTCGTGGCGCCATCGCGTGCGCTGGTCGTCGCCCTCCGCCCGCAGCAGCCTCTTGCCCGAGCTGCGCTACTCGGACTACGGCTTCCGCGTGCTGCGCGAGGCTCCGTGAGCCAGGCCGTCGGCGGGGGCTTCGAGCGACGCCGCTCCGAACGGATCGCGCTGCCGGCGCGCGGCTCCGGGATCTCGGTGGTCGGCGCGCGCGTGGTGAACGTCAGCGCCCACGGGATGCTGATCGAGTCGCTCGTGCCCATGGAGCGCGAGCAGCGGCTGACGCTGCGCGTGGTGGTCGAGGGCGAGAACGCCGACGTGGAAGCCCGCGTGGCGTGTTGCTCGGTTCTCGCGCAGAGCCGGCGCCGCGTGTATGGCGTCGGCCTCGAGTTCGCCGCGTTCCCCGAAGCGGCGCACCGCCGCCTGCTCGACACCCTGGACAGCCTGAAGCCCGGCCGCGGCCAGGCCTGAATTCGGCGCGATCAGGGGAGCCGGTGCAGGCTCAAGACGCTGGATCCCGCCTCGTCCGCGCCGAGAGCCGCCGCGAAGCCCGGCGCCAGGCCGAGGGCATGGACGCGGCGCCCGTTCCCGAAGACGAGCCGGCGTGCCTCACCTGCGTCGAAGTCGAGCTCGACGAAGCGGCCGTTCTCCGCCCAGGCGTAGAGCCGTCCGTCGGCTCCGAGCTGCTCCCTCCAGGTGCGCGCCTCCAGCGTGCCGAGCGGCGCGAACCGGGACCCGCCCTCGGGCAGCCGGAAGAAGCGCGTCCGTCCGGCCTGGCTCGTCGCGCAGACGAAATCGGCCGCGGCCCGGCGTGGGATGCAGCGGACCTGGCCCGGCGTCCTCGCGATGGAGCGCTCGCCGCCCGCGGCGGACCAGAGGAGCTCCACCGTCGTGAGCGGCGTGCCAGAGAGCGCGGCCACAACGGCGAACGGGGCCAGGCGCGCCTGCCAGCGCAGGACGAGGGTCTCCCGCGCGCCGGCCACCTGCTGCGATGTCGAGCCGACGCCGCTCGCGGTCCGGGACGGCCGCAGGCTGACCGTCGCCTCGCCGACGCGGCCCGACGCGATCAGCAGGCCCCGTTCATCGAACGACCAGCCCGTCACGAGCCAGTCCAGACCGTCGCCTGCGAGCTCCAGGGTCGAGCCGGCGAAGCTCGGCAGCTCCAGGCGCCAGGTCGGCTCATCGTCCATCAAGCCAGTGGCCTCGAGCACGCTTCGCCCGCCGCCGTCGCGAAGGCGAAGAAGGCGTTCGTCGCGGAGGAAGGCCACGTCGAGCGCGTCTACGAGGCGCGAGGTGCCGGAAAAGCGTCCGACCCTGAATCGGATGGCCGGCTCCTCGGCCTCGGCGCCGTGCTCGCGCACGGCCCATACGCTCGCGTCAGGCGCCAGGCGGACGTCGCTGGCGGACGCCTCGAGCCGGACACTGGCGATCTCGCCGAGGCGGCGCTCGGTCGTGCGGAGAACGGGAGCCGTGCGGAGAAGCGGGTCTTCCGAGAGACGGGCAGCCGCCTGGCTCGCGGCCAACAGCGGCAGCGCACCCACGGCGCCGAGCGCGGCCGCCCAGGTCAAGCGGCGGGCGACGAGAAGCATCGAGGCCAGCGCGACGAAGGCGACGGCGGCCCCCGGGCGCTCCGCCGCCACCACGTGCACGCGGGCCAGGCGGGGCTCGTGGAGCGCGGCCAGCAGGAGGCCCGCGCTCGAGGCCGCTCCGAGCAGCCCCAGAAGCGTCGCCACCACCGTCGTCGGTGCGTTCCATGGAGACGGGCGTCGACCCTTCCATGCGCCCACCAGCAGCGCGGCGAGCGCGAGCCCGGGGAGGGACCAGCGAGCCGCCTCGCTCGGGGCGAACGGCAGCGCTCCGGCCGACGCCCCGCGCCAGAGCTCGATCGCCGCGCCCGCCCCGGACGCGACCAGCAGAGGAGGCGTCGGAGCCAGGAGGCCGCCAGCGGGAGGCAACAGGAACACGCCCACCCGGCCCGCCGCGAGCGCCGCCAGGAGCAGGGCACAGCAGATCAGGGCGTCCGGGACGGGATGCAGCCACGGCGACGGCCTCGCGGCGCCCAGGCGCGCGTCGATGCCGTCGAGGGCCGCCTGCGCGGCCGCCAGTTCGGCGGCCCGCAACGGCACCTTCCAGCTCCGACCCGACGCGTCGGTCGCCTGCAGCGAGACGCGGCCGGTCCACCCCACGTGGACACGCAACGCTCCGAGCTCGGTGTAGGCGACCGAGCGCACGCGTCCGGCCTTGTCGCGTAGCGTGACGTCGCGCGACGCACCAAAGGGAACGCCCTCGAGCCAGTGGGCGCGGTCGGCTTCCAGGATTACCGCCGTGCCGGGCCGCTCGGTGTCGAGCACGACGGGTTCGAAGCGGGCCTCGTGCGGAAGCGGCGCCTGGGCGCGGATCGCCTGCAGCCTTCGGGCCAGGCTCGGATGCGACGCGCTGCGCTCCATCTCGGGGTCGAGACGCCGGGGCAGGTGGCTCATCGCGTGCAAGCGCACCAGGGCGCGCGCCAGTGGCTCGGGATCGCCGAGGAGCTCGACCGCGCGGCGGTCGCTCTCCGCCTCGTGGCCCTGGTGGCGAGCCATGCGGACCAGGAGCGCCACGAACAGGAAAAGGGGCCAGGCGAGCATCACGTGCCCTCCCCAGACGGGGAGCGTCAGGAGCCGAGGCACGCCGAAGCTCGCGGCGGCGACCAGGAGCAGGACCAGGGCGAACCCGACGCGCGTGCGCCGGCGGTCGTGGTGCTCGAGGTGGGCGACCTCGTGCGCGAAGACCGCAAGGATCTCGTCGGCCGGAAAGGCCTCGAGCAGCGTGTGGGTGAGGAGCACGGCCGGCCGGGCCAGGGACGGAAGTGCGAATGCGTTGGCCCACCGCGATCCCGGATGTCCGGCCGCGAGCAGGCGCGGTCGCGGGATCCGTGAGCGGCGGACGACGTCGTCGATGCCGCTCTCGAGGTCGGCCCGCGCCAGCGGCGAGGCGTCGACCAGCCAGGCGAAGAGCTCCGCGTGGGCGGCGCCCCAGGCGGCGAGCGCGAGGGCGAGGAGCCCCGCAGCCCAGTCCGCTCTCGAGGCGAGCGCCGGCGCCACGGCCAGCGCGATCCAGAACCCGAAGCCGGCGAGGATCCAGCGCGTCGCCTGCGCCAGATATGCGACGAGCTCCAGCGTGTCGCCGAAGAGCGCCCGCCGCGTCGGGAAGCCGAGGGCCAGGGCGAGCAGCCCCATCGCCGGCAGCGACCAGGCGGCGTGGTCGCGCGCCAGGAACAACGTGAGGACCAGCGCGACGACCCACACCTGGGACACGAGCCGGCGCCGCGACAGCAGGCGCTCGGCCAGCGCGGCGTCGCCGGCCAGGCGTCGGAGACGCGCTCCGGTGGCGAAGGCCACCGCCCCGGGAAGCAGCGCGAGGACCAGCGCGATGAGGACCGTCACGCCGTCCAGTGCGCCGGCAGGGAGCGGCGCTGCGGGGCCGGGCGCGCCGCCGTCGCCACGAGGGCGGCCTCGTAGGCCTCGAGAGCCTGCGCAGGCGCGTGCTCCCGCTGCACGAAGTCCTGTGCGCGCTCTCCGATGCGTCGGCGGGCTTCGGGCCGCTCGGCCAGGCGCAGGAGGGCACGGACAACATCGCCCTCCTCGTCGACCGGATCCACGCGCACGACGGCGCCGTCCGGAACTTCGGCGAGGTGCTCGAGGTCCGACATCACCGTTGCGCGCCCCTGGGCCAGGAGGTGGAGCAGGGCGGCCGAGGTCTCCCTCGCCGTGGGATAGCGCAGGTGCACCGCGACGTCGGCGAGGTCGAGGTGAGCCGCCAGCTCCGTGAAGGGAACGCGTCCCGTCACGACGGTGCGATCCACGATGCCCGCCCGTGAGAGGGCGTCGTCCAGCGCGGCGCGATCCGGCACGGGTCCGACCAGCAGGAGGCGCACGTGCGGGAGCGCGCCCGCGACGCGTCCCACTGCGTGAGCGACCGTGGCGATGCGCTTCTCGGGCGTGAGCAGGCCCAGGGACGCGACCACGAAGGCGTCGGGAGCGAGTCCGTAGCGCCGCCGCAGCGCCGTGACCGCAACGGGGGAGACCGGCTGCCTCTCGACGGGCATCGGGATGCGGAACACGTGCGCGTCGGGAACCTCGTCCCGGATCGCGGCGGCCATGAACGCGTTGTGCACGGCCGTGGCTCGCGACACCTCGACGGGCAGCCGGAAGAGCGGATAGGCATACGGCAGCAGCGGCCCGACCGTGGCGAGCTGGGCCTCGGCAAGCCGCTCGGCCACTCCGGGATAGCAGTGGCGCAGCTCGGCCGTGTATTCGGAGAGCGGGCGGAGGGCGTCGGACCGGAGCGCGGCGCTCGAAGGATCGGCCGCGTAGGCACGCACCTCGGGCGCGTCGAGGAACATGCGGGCACGCGAATGGTGCAGGACCAGGTCGTGGAGCACCAGGAGCCCCGGCACGCGCCGCAGCAGCGGGTAAAGGAAGGCGTGGGCCGGGCCGTTGCCCATCTGGTACACGACCGCGTCGTAGGGCTGCGCGGCGTGCCGGCCGGGCAACTCGCTTGCCGCGAACACGCGGCAGGCCGGGGGCAGCCGGTCGAGGTCGACCTCGGGCTGCTCGTGGAAGGCTTCGAGGGCGTGGCGCGGGGCCAGCAGGCCGAGCACCTCGGCCGCGTAGTCCGCGATGCCGGTCGCCGCGGGCGGAAGCGGCGAGACGAAGGCGATGCGCATTCAGCGCCTCGCGAGTAGGACGTACTCCTGCGGGCCGTAGAGCAGGCCGTTGAGGCGCTCGATGTTCTCGTTCAGCAGGCGCGCCGCGCGCTCGGGAAGGTCGTCGACCGGGATCGGATGCAGCCGGCTCGCCGCGTCGATCGGCGAGCGGTACTCCACCCGCACGTCGCTGAAGCCCGCTGCCGCGGCCAGGAACGCGAGGGTGTCGGGATGCAGGGGCCGCTCGTGGGTGAGATCGCGGTTGTAGACCTCGAGAAAGCCCACGACGGAGCGAGGGTTCACCGTCTCGAGCGCCAGCAGGCCCTCCGACCGCAGCACGCGGAAGGCCTCGGTCAGCAGGCTTTGGAGCACGGCCGGCGGCAGGTGCTCGGCGACCTGGGCGGCGAAGACGCCGCCAAGGGCGCCGTCCTTCTCGGACCGCAGGAACTCCAGCAGGTCTCCGCGCACGACGTCGAGGCCCCGCGCCCGCGACGCCTCGACCATCTGGGCGTTGGCCTCGACGCCTCGCGCCTCGACGCCAGCCTCGGCGAGCAGCGCGAGGAACTCGCCGCGGCCGCAGCCGAGATCGGCCACCGGAGCCTTGTCCCGGAAGAGGGGCACGTAGTCGCGCAGCCGCTCGCGGATCTCGTCGGGGGCGCCCCGAAAGCGGCCTTCGAACGCAACGTAGCCCGAGTCGGCCGCGGCCCGCGCCGCCTGTTTCGTCTGCTCCGGCGTCGGCTTCCGGTCCAGGGCCGCGCGGATCGCCCGCGTCTCCTCGGAAACCGCCTCGAGACGGTCGCGGAGCGCCAGCAGGCCCGTCAGGCGCCGGCCCAGGGACTCGAGGCGGCGGTCGAAGGCCTCGAGGATCAGCTCGCTGCGCGTGGTGGCGAGAGCGGAGGCCATACGGGCGCGGGCGTCCACCAGCGGCTGCACGCGCTGCAGGTAGCGGACGAGCGCCGCCGCCAGCTCGCGGAGCCGCGCGAACAGGCGGGCGTTCTCCTCGAGCTGGCCGTTGAGGACCTGGACGACGGTCGCGTTCCACTGCTCCTGGCGCTTCAGAGCGGGAGCCACGGCCGCCCACACCCTGGGCGCGAGGACGCCTCCCTCCGGCGCCGGGGCCGTGCGCCAGGCCTCGTTCAGGCGCTCGCGCTGGGCGGGCAGCTCGAGGAGGGACTCCGCCGGCAGCGGGAACGACGCGAGGGAGTCGACCGCCGCCAGCACCTCGGCATACGCGGATTCCTCTGCCGCGAGCTTCTCGCGCAGCGCCCGGAGGTCCGCCGAGTCCTCGGCCAAGGACTACCGGCCGATCACGCCTGCAAGGGGTGAAGAGGCCGACGCGTACATCTTCCTGGGAATACGGCCGGCGAGGAAGGCCTCGCGGCCGGCTTCCACGGCCTTCCTCATCGCCGAGGCCATGAGGACCGGCTTCTCGGCCAGCGCGATGGCGGTGTTCATCAGGACGCCGTCGGCCCCCAGCTCCATGGCGATCGCGGCGTCGGAGGCGGTCCCGACCCCCGCGTCCACGATCATCGGCACGTGGATGGCCTCGCGGATGAGCTGCAGGTTGACGCGGTTCTGGATCCCCAGGCCGCTGCCGATCGGCGCGGCCAGGGGCATGACCGCCGCGGCGCCCGCGTCCTCGAGCTTCTTCGCCGCCACCACGTCGTCGCTCGTGTACGGCAGGACCACGAAGCCCTCCTTGACCAGCACCCGCGTCGCCTCGAGCAGGCCCTCGACGTCCGGGAACAGCGTCTTCTCGTCGCCGATCACCTCGAGCTTCACCCAATGGCTGAGGCCGGCCTCGCGCCCGAGGCGCGCCGTGCGGATGGCGTCCTCGGCGGTGTAGCAGGCCGCGGTGTTCGGCAGCAGGAAGTAGCGGTCGCCGTCGATGTGGTCGAGGAGGTTGTCGGGTCCGCGCTTGGCGAGGTCGACGCGTCGCACGGCGACCGTGACCATGTCGGCGCCGGACGCCTCGTGGGCGCGCTTCATGACCTCGAAGCTCGGGTACTTCCCGGTGCCGACGATCAGCCTCGAGCGGAAGCTCCTGCCCGCGAGAACCAGCCCGTCCAGCATGATTCGATACTATCAGCCCCGGCCGCCGCCGACGAAGGTGACGATCTCGACGCGGTCTCCCGGGAGGAGGGCCGTCGCGGCCTGCTGCGCCCTCGGCACCACCTGCCGGTTCCGCTCGACCGCCAGCCGCGAGCGGTCGCCGAGGCCGAGCAGCCGCAAGAGGTCCGTCACGCTCGATCCCTCGGGCACCCGGCGAGCCTCGCCGTTCAGGACGATCTCGATGTCGGCCAAAGCTCAGTGCGGCAGCGTGCCGGCGGCGCGGGCGGCCAGGTACGCGAGCACGATCTCGTCGAGGGACAGGTCCTCCATCACCGTCTGGGCGCCGTCGGCGTCGAAGCGCCCACGCTTGATCTCCAGGATCATGCCCCGGTGCTGATCCTCCATCAGCTTCGTGATGGCGGCCTCGTCGGAGCGGTCGGTGATGATGTCGGCGTAAGGCAGCCGCCGCGAGGCCAGGATCTCGCCCTTCTTGTAGACGAGCGTCTCGATCAGCGGGTTCGTCTGCCCCTTGTCCTCGGTCTGGACGTGGTAGACCGTGCCCCGGTACTTCACGTCCGTGTTGAATCCGGTGATCACGACTGGCACGATTCTCGGGTCCGCCTCGGAAGCTTGTCAAGGCGTGGAGGTGCCGTGGCAGATCAGGACGACCGCGTTCCCGTCTTCGGCACCTGGCGAGTCATCTACGCGGCCGTGATCGTCTGCGCCGTCCTGGTCATGTTGCTCGTCGCCGGCTTCTCGCGCTACCGCTACTGACCTTGTCCACCCTCGACTGGGCGGTGCTCGCCGTCTACCTGGTCGGCATCGTCGGCTTCGGCCTGTGGGCTGGCCGCGGCAACCGCCGCATCGACGACTTCTTCCTCGCAGGGCGCGAGATGCGCTGGTGGGCGGTCGGCCTCTCGGTGATGGCCACCCAGATCAGCGCGATCACCTTCATCGGCACCACGGGGCAGGCCTACACCGACGGCATGCGCTTCCTGGTCGTCTACTTCGGCTTGCCCTTCGCCATGGTGATCCTGTGCGCGACCCTCGTGCCCTTCTTCTACCAGGCGCGGGTGTTCACCGCCTACGAGTATCTGGAGCGCCGCTTCGACGCGCGGACGCGCACACTGACGAGCCTGCTGTTCCTGCTGTCCCGGGGACTGTCCGTGGGCGTGACGCTCTACGCGCCGTCCCTCGTGCTCTCGGTCCTGCTCGGCTGGGGCGAGGCGCCGACGGTCCTGCTCATGGGGCTCTCCACGATCGTCTACGTGATGTACGGGGGCAACCGCTCGGTGATCTGGACCGACGTGGTGCAGATGGCGATCATCTGGGCGGGCATCCTTCTCTGCTTCGGGGTGGCGATCCGCCAGCTTCCCGACGACGTCGGACTCCGTGATGCTCTGGCTCTCGCCCAGGCCGGCGACAAGCTGCGCGTGATGGACGGTTCTCCTTCCTTGACCCAGCCCTACACGCTCTGGAGCGGCCTCGTGGGCGGGCTGTTCCTGATGCTGTCCTACTTCGGCTGCGACCAGAGCCAGGTGCAGCGCTACCTGTCTGGCAAGAGCCTCACGCAGAGCCGGTTGTCGCTGCTCTTCAACGCCTTCCTCAAGGTGCCGATGCAGTTCCTGATTCTGCTCACGGGCGTGCTGGTGTTCGTGTTCTATCACTTCCACGCGCCGCCGATCCTGTGGAACCGCGTCGAGCTCCACCGCCTCGAGCGGGAAGCGCCGCGGGAGCTCGCCGCCGCGCGCGAGGGGTTCGAGCGAGCCTACGCGGCCCGGCGAGTCGCCGCCGACGAGTACGTCGCGACCCGGAGCGCCGAGGCCGCAGAGCGATACCGCGAGCGCGGGCGCGAGCTCGAGGCCGCCCGAAGGGTGGCCGTCGACATCGCCGACCGTACCACGACCCGGGAAGCCCGCTCGCCCCTGGCCGACCGCCTGGCGCGCATCCTGGGAATCAAGGCGCCGACGTACAACGACACCAACTACATCTTCCCAACCTACGTTCTCACCCAGTTGCCCCGGGGTCTCGCTGGGCTCGTGATCGCAGTCATCTTCGCCGCGGCGATGTCCACGCTGTCGGGCGAGTTCAACTCGCTGGCCACCGCCACCATGGTGGACTTCTACAAGCGCTACGTTCGCCCGAGCGGCGGTGACGCCCACGAGCTCCTCGTGTCGCGTCTGCTCACGGCGTTCTGGGGCGGATTCGCCTGCCTGGTCGCGCTCCAGGCCGGGAGGCTCGGCACCGCGATCGAGGTGGTGAACCGTTTCGGGTCCTATTTCTATGGCTCGATCCTCGGGGTGTTCGCGCTGGCGGTGCTGACGCCGCGGGCCGGGCCGCGAGGGGCCTTCTACGGCCTGGTCGTCGGCATGTCGACCGTCGCGCTCGTGGCCTGGACGACGTCCATCCACTTCCTCTGGTACAACCTGATCGGTACCCTCGCGGTGCTCGTCTCCGGCCTCGCGATCACGGCGCTTTCGGGCGAAGCTCCGGCCGCCGCGCCCCAGGGGACGCAGCGTTCCTGACGCGTGGACGACCAGTCGGGCTATCGCCTCGCCTCGTTCGCGAGCAGCTTCTCCTTGCGGGGGATGCCCCAGCGGTAGCCGGTGGGCTTGCCGCTCGCTCCCACGGCCCGGTGGCACGGGATCACCACCGCGACCGGGTTCGTGGCGCAGGCGCGGCCGACGGCGCGGGCCGCGCCGGGCTCCCCGATCGCGCGGGCGATCTCCCCGTAGCTGCGCGTCTCGCCCTGCGGGATCTCGCGCAGCGCCTCGAAGACACGCCACTGGAAGGCCGTGGCCTGGATGTCCACCGGGATCTCGACGCTCGTTCCGCCCTTGACGCGGGCCACGACCGCCTGCACCCACTCGGCGCGGGAGCCGCGGTCGCGGACGATGTCCGCGGCGGGGTACTCGCGCCGGAGGCCGGCGACCAGCTCCCGCTCGCTCCTCCCGAACTGCACGGCCGACACGCCCCGGTCGGACGCCGCGACCAGCATCCGACCGAGCGGCGTCTCGACCACCGTGTAGCCGAGGCGGAGCCCGCGGCCCCCCTTGCGATAGACGGCGGGCGTCATGCCCAACCGCCCGCGCGTCTCGGCGTACGCGCGCGTGCTCGATCCATAGCCGGCTTCGTAGATCGCCTCGGTCACGGCGTCCCCCTCCTTGAGGCGCCTCTTGAGCGCCTCGAGCCGCTGCGCCGCCGCGTACTGCCTCGGCGAGAAGCCCGTCGCCTCGCGGAACGTCCGCTGCAGGTGCCAGGGGCTCAGGCCCGTGGCCTCGCCGAGGCTGGCGAGGCTGGGTGGAGCCTCCGGGCTCGCGTCGATCAGGCGGCGCACCCTCGTCACGAGCGAGGCTCGCGGATCGCCGAGCCGCGGCCGGCAACGGCGGCAGGCCCGAAAGCCCGCCGCCTCCGCGGCCTCGCAGTTGTCGTAGAAGGCGACCCGCTCCCGCCTGGGCCGCCGCGCCGGACAGGAGGGCCTGCAGTAGATTCCCGTGGTGCTGACCGCGAAGACGAAGCGCCCGTCGGCGCTCCGGTCCCGTCGGGCCACTGCCCGCCAGCGCCTGTCGCGCTCGGCGATCGCGATCACCCTCATGACGATCCGAAGATACGCGCCTCGCGGCTCCGGCTCTACACGATTCTTGCGGTCAAACCGGGGCGCTACCGGGCCCCCGGCGCGACGCGGTGATCGAGGGCCGGGAGCTTCCAGTCGATGACCAGGCCGACGCCGATCTTCCGCGCGGCCTCGGCGCCGTAGAGCCTCTCGACCAGGTACAGGGCCGGCTCGTAGCTCCGCGCTCCGCCGGCGCTCGTGATGGCCTTGCCGTCGTGGACGAACAGCGGACCCTTCTTCAGCTTGACGGCCGGAAACCACTCGCCGAAGCGGTCTTGATCGCCCGGGAAGGTGGTCGCCTCCAGCCCGTCGAGCAGGCCGGCCTTCGCCAGGAGGAAGGCGCCGTCGCAGAGGGACATGACGTAGCGCGCTTTCCCGCCCTTCTCCCTCACCCAAGCGAGCAGGGCCTGGTCACGCAGGTCGCTGTCCATGTTGTGCTCGGCGCTCGGCACCACGAGGAGGTCGATGGGCGGCGCGTTCTCGAAGGTGTAGGCGGGCTGCAGCCAGAGGCCTTCGAAGGTGCGGATCGCGCCCTTGCGGGGCGCGACCGTGAACACCTCCGGAGCCTCGCCGACGTGGAAGCGAAGGTGGTGGAGCACGTCGTAAGGCGCCATCAGCTCCGAGTTGTAGACGCCCGGAAGCACCAGGAAGCCGATGCTGCGTAGCGGCGGCTCGGACGGGACGGCGGCGCTCGGGGCGAGCAGGGAGAGAGCCAGCAGTATTTCCATGGCGGGATTGTAGGCGCGCCGACCTCAGAGCTCCTTGCCGAGCAGGCCCTGGAGACGGTCGCGGTAGCTGCGGGAGAGGGTCAGCCGTGTGCCGTCGCGCAGGACGACCTCGTACTCGCCGTGGAACAGCGGGTGGAGCTCCTTGATCTGGTCGATGCGGACGATGGCGGTGCGATGGATGCGGATGAACTGCGCCGGGTCGAGGCGCGCTTCCAGCGCGCTCATCGTCTCGCGCACCAGGTGAGACTCCTTGCCGGCGTGCAGGCACACGTAGTTCCCCGAGGACTCGACCCAGTCGATCTCGTCCGTGCGCAGGAAAAAGAGCCGACCGGAGCTCCTCACGACGACCCGCTCGAGGAACTGCGGCTCGGGCTTCAGGTCCTTGAGCAGGGCGAGGAGCCGATCGTTGACGCCGTTGCCCGCCTCGGCTTCGACGGTCCTGCGCGCTCGTTCGAGGGCCAGCCGGAAGCGCTCCTCGTCGAAGGGCTTCAGCAGGTAGTCGACCGCGTGCACCTCGAAGGCCTGCAGCGCGTACTGATCGTAGGCCGTCACGAAGACGATCGCCGGCAGCTTCTCGCCCTCCAGGGCCTTGACCACTCCGAAGCCGTCGAGCTCTGGAACCTGCACGTCGAGGAAGACGAGGTCGGGACGCTCCTTCCGTATCGTGTCGACGGCTTCGTTGCCGTCGCTACACTCTCCGACGATCTCGACGTCGGCCCCGGGCGCGAGGAGCGTGCGCAGGCGCTCCCGAGCGATCGGCTCGTCGTCGACGATCAGGACGCGGATCTTCACTTCGATGGACTCCGCTTCGTGCGGATGGAGATGCCCGACTCCAAGCTACGAGCCGGAAGCTCTGTAAGTTCCGAAAGCTCAACGACATCCAAGCAGATGAACACCACGACTGCACAGGATGAATGCAATTTGGACGCCCGCGAAGCCGGGAGGCGAACTAATGGACGACTGGAGCCTGGAGCCCCGCCGTTGCGGCGCGGACCGGGATCTCGACGCGCGCCTCGACACCACGTCCGTCGGCGCGGCTGCGCAGCTCGAACGACGCCTCGCCTCCGTAGAGCTGGTGAAGGCGCGCTTGCGTATTGGCCAGGCCCACGCCGCCCCGGCCTCGGACGAGGCCCTCTGCGGGCAGGCCGGGCCCGTCGTCGGAGACCCCCAGGACGAGCCGGCTCCCCACGCGCGCGGCGGTGATCACGAGGTGCCCGGTGCCGGCGCGCCGCGAGATTCCGTGACGGATCGCGTTCTCGACGAGGGGCTGCAGGATCAGGTTCGGGACCTGCACGTCCCACGCCTCAGGATCGACCAGGGTCTTCACCGACAGCCGGTCGCGGAACCGGGTGCGCTCGATCTCGAGGTAGCGATCGATGAAGTCGAGCTCCTGCTTCAGGGTCACCTCCTGGGCGCCGACTTTGTCCAGGGAGTCCCGCAAGAGGTCGCCGAGCAGCGCCAGAATGTGATCCGCCGCCTTCACGTCGGTGTGCATGAGCGCCGAGACCGAGTGCAGCGTGTTGAACAGGAAGTGCGGGTGGAGCTGCATCCGCAGCATCTGGAGCTGCGCCTGGGCCAGCTGCGTCTCGAGGCGCGAGGCCCTGAGCTCCCGCTCGCGCCAGCGCCGGTAGTAGAGGACGCCGTGGCTGACGAAGGCCATCTGCACGTACATCAGGAGAGCGCCCAGGTAGGTCTGGACGAACAGGATCCACGTCGTGGGGCGCGCGATGTTCGGGTCGTCGAAGAACACGGCGTAGTAGGGCCGGATGGGCTGGACCGTCGCGATGTAGCCGAGGTGGATCAGTGTTCCGGCGGCGAGATGCGCCGCCGCGGCCCTTGGCCAGGCGTCGCGTGCGAACGGCCACCGGGTCGAGATCCAGACCGCCACCGGCGCGCCCAGGCCGAAGAACACGCTGTCGAGGTAGTTCGCGGTGAGGCGGCCCCAGGGCACGCGCATGCCTTTCTCGAGGTGCCACAGGACGCTCTGGGCGATGAAGACGGAGTCGTAGACGACCCAGAGTCCCACGCCCCAGGCGGCCATCCGCAGGTAAGGTCCGACATCGCGTCTCAAGAGGCTCACGCGGGGCGGCAAGTTTAGCAGGCGTGGACCGCACGCCGTCGAGGCCGTGACGAACCGGCCGAAACGCGCCGTGGAGCGCTGGTCTGGAGGGGTCGGCAGCGGCGCCAGCGGCGAGCCGCCTAGCGCAGCAGGCCCGAGGCTGCCCCGTCCAGGGCGCCGGGGATCGAGAACGCGGACGCGGCGCCCGCGGGCCGGTCAGCGCCCGGCGCGCCGGCGAGCGCCGAGCGAATCGCCGACTGGCTGTCCGCGTCGAGGGGCGCCTCCTGCGCCAGGAGGACGCGGCGGTCGACACGCCGGCCCATCAGCCCGTCGCCGGCATGCGGCTGGCGGGGCGCGACGAGGTGGGCGATCTCGTGGGCGATGACCCGTCCCACGGCGATCGAGAGCTGCAAGGCGTTGGATGAGCCGGGCCGGGCCCCCTCGAGCACCCGACGGACGTCTCCGACGTAGACCCAGAGCGCGTGGGTCCGCCCGCGCTCTCGAAGCACCGACCCGAGGACCAGGTCCCTGCCGCGTCGCGGGTGCGCATCCAGGAGAATGATCCGGACTTCGCCCGCGCCGTGCGTGCGACCGGTCCCGGGCGGGGCCGCGTCCCAGCGCAGCGCGAGGCCGGTGTCGGCCAGCGCCGCGGCCACGGCGCGCTCCAGCGTGGGCCGGGACAGAGGCAGGCCTTGGAGGTTCGTGAGCACCAGGGTCAGCGCGGCTGCGGCCAGAGCGACCATCGTGACCTCCCGGGATGGCGTCGGTTACTGCGATGAGACGCGCAGCCGCGCAGGAAGGTTCGCGGAATTCGCGATCGTTCGAATATTCAAAAAAGTATTCAAGAGAAACGCCGCTCAACGAATTGGAGGGATTCGCTTCCCTGGACGCGGCGCCGCCGCTATGGTGAAGTCGCATTCGATGAGCGGACGACGCGAGGACGTGCAGGCGCTCTGGGCGCGGACGTCGCTGCGCCTCTGGCCCGAGGACTACGCCCTCGCCAGCCTGCCGGCAGAGGCGCTGCCCGCCGCCGCCGCGTTCGTCGCCAGCAGGTCCGGGTGCTTCCTGGCCCTCGTGCTCGAGCGCGACGAGGTGTCGCTGACCGCGCCCGAAGGCCTCTGGCGTGCGAGCCCGCTGCGGGCGCGGGCGCGCCGCGAGAGCGGCCCCTACAGGGCGATCACTCTCGACCTCGACCTGGATCTCGGCGTCTGTGGCTATCTCGCTCCGGCTGCGGCCCGCTTGGCGGCGGCGGGCATCTCGATCGTCCCGCAGTGCGGGTTCCTCAAGGACCACCTGCTGGTCCATGCGCCCGACGTGGAGCGGGCGGTCGCCGTGCTCGAGGCCTGGATCGGCCGCTGCCGAGGGGCCACGCCGTAGCGGTCGGCCTGGCCCCTACGACGCGCCGGCCAGGGCGAGAAGGTCGCGGACGGTCAGGGGCTCGCGTGTGACGAAGCCCTCGCCGTAGGTCACGCCGATGCGCTGCCCGGCCCGGCGCGCCGAGAGCTCGGCCGCGGCCCGGAACCCGTCGAGGGGATTCGACGCGTCGGCGCCCGTCTTTCGGAACTGGCTCTCGTATGCCGCAAGGGAGCGCAGCTTCGTTTCCCATGCCGCCGTGACGTCCACGACGAAGCTGGGCGGAACCTCCGCGGCCTCGGTGACGGACGGCACGTAGACGAGCCTGGCCGGGCGGAACGCAGCGCCCAGCTCCGGCCGGTAGTTGCGCAGGCCGGCCACGAACCACGCGTCGTACACGAGCCTGCCGGCGGCCGTGTGGTCGGGATGGCGCTGCTCCCAGTGCGGCAGCAACACGAGCCGCGGGCGGAGCCGACGCACGGCGGCCACGACGACGTCGCGCATTTCCGGCGTCGCCACGAGCCGCGAGTCGGGCAGCCCGAGCGACTCGCGATGCGCCGCGCCCAGGATGCGAGCGGCGGCCTGCGCCTCCGCCTCGCGCGTCTCGGGCGTGCCGCGGCTGCCGCTCTCGCCGCGCGTGAGGTCCACGATCGCCACGCGCCGCCCGCGCCCGGCCTCCAGGGCGAGCGTGCCGCCGCAGGTCAGCTCCGCGTCGTCCGGATGGGCGAAGAACGCGGCGACGTCGAAGTCGCTCATTCGAAGTTGGACTGCGTCAGCAGCCGGAGCTTGACCGTCGCGCGCAGGATGCCGTCGTCGCCGCGCACCAGGGGCCGCACCATCCCGAACCCGCCCATGGCCGCCGCGTGCTCCCGCGTCCGCCGGTTCACGCTCGGGTCGTCGTCGAAGACCAGCTCGTCCGTCCACTGGCGCGGGTAGCCGCCGCCGAACAGCACGAAGTGGACGTGAGCCGGGACGCCTCCGGACGGGTAGGGCGCGGGCCGGATCGTTCGGAGCTCGAAGCGGCCGGCCGCGTCGCTCTTCATCCAGCCGCGCAGGCGCGGCGGGACGCTCACGCCGTTCGGGTGGTAGAGGCCCGTGGCGTCGGTGTGGTAGGCGTACACCGTGACGCCTGCGGCCGGGGTGCGGCCGTCGGGCGCGAACACGGTGCCCGAAACGACCAAGGGGCTTCCCGGCTCGCCCGCGGGCGCGAGCCGCGCCCGCCAGGAGAGCGCGGCGGGTACGCCCTCCTGATCGTGGCGCAGCTCGGCGGCGGCGAGGGGTGCGGCCAGGAGCAGCGCGATGGCGCCTCGCCTCACCTTCCGAGCACCCTCTCGTAGAAGCGCTCGTACTGGCCGACGATCCTCTCCGCGCTGAAGTGCTCCTCGGCCCGCGCGCGCCCGGCGCTGCCCATGGCCTTGCGCCTGCCGTCGTCGCGGAGGATCTCGACGGCGCGGGCCGCCATGCCCTCCACGTCGCCCACAGGCAGCAGGTACCCCGTCTCGCCGTTCTCGACGACCTCGGGGAGCCCGCCGGCGTCGGAGCCGATCACGGGCACGGCGCTGGCCATGGCTTCGAGGGCCGAGAGCCCGAAGGACTCGAGCTCGGAAGGCAGCAGGAAGATGTCGGCCAGCGGAGCGATCTCCTCGACGCTCTCGCGCGTGCCGAGGAACCTGACCCGGTCGGCGAGGCCCAGCCGGCGCGCCAGGGCCTGCGCCGACGAGCGTTCGGGTCCCTCGCCGACCATCAGCAGGACCGCGGGCACCTCCTTGACGACGCGCTCGAGGATCCGCACGGTGTCGAGCACGCGCTTCACCGGCCGGAAGTTCGAGATGTGGAGCAGGATGCGCTCGTCGGGCCTGGCGAATGCGGCGCGGTCGCGATAGGCACGCGTCGGGCAGTGCTGGGTCGTGTCGACGAAGTTGTAGATGGTCTCGATCCCGTTCCGGATCTGGAACTCCTCGAGGGTCATGCGCCGCAGGAAGTGGGACACGGCGGTCACGCCGTCGGACTGGTCGATGCCGAAGCGCGTGATCTCGAAGAAGGAGCGGTCCTGCCCGACCAGGGTCACGTCGGTCCCATGCAGGGTCGTCACGAGCCGGGGCGCGCTCGGGCCGAGCATCTGCTTGGCGAGGAGCCCGGTGATCGCGTGGGGGATCGCGTAGTGGACATGGAAGAGGTCGAGGCGGTGCTCCCGGGCGCACTCGGCCATCTTCGCCGCGAGGGCCAGGTCGTGGGGCGGGTACTCGAAGAGGACGTAGGAGGAGACGTCCACCTCGTGGAACGACACGTTCTCCTGGAAATCGCCGAGTCGGAACGGGAGCCGGTAGGACACGAAATGGACGGTGTGGCCGCGCTCGGCGAGACGCTTGCCGAGCTCGACGGCCACGGCCCCCGAGCCGCCGACCGTCGGGTAGCAGGTGATGCCGATGTTCACAGCGCGATCACCTGGTGGGCGCGGGCGAAGACGTCGAGGCGTTCCCGCACCGTGTCGACGAGGGGCTCGCCCCAGCGGGCGACGAAAGCGGCGAGCGCAATGCGCCGTTCCTGCGGCTCGCCGGCCGGAAACAGCGCGTCCCTCGTGCGGCGGAGGCGCTCGGCCCGCCCCAGATCACGCTTCTTGAGGGCACGCGTGGCCTTCTCCTCGAGGCCCTCCACCTGGTGCAGCGCACGCCCCTTCGCGGCGTGGGCCGCCGCCTTCAGGGTGGGGTCGACGGCGCCGAGCGCCTCCTCGACCGCGTGCAGCTCGCGCTCGATGGCGGCGCGCGCCCGGACGAAGGCCTCGTCCACGCCGGGATGCGACTCCCGCGCCCAGCGCGCCAGGACCGCCTCCGGGTCGCGCTGCAGCTCGACGAGGGTCAGCCCCTCCGCCTCGAGGGCGCGGGCCTGCGCCGGCTCGAGGAGCGTCGCGCCGGGGCGCGGAACGAGCGCCGGCCGGGGGATGCCGAAGTGCGCGTAGGAGGGGCCGATCTGCGCGTGATAGGCGACCTCGGCCGGGCCGCCGACGTAGGCTGCCGTCGGGAGCAGCGCATCCTGGACGAGTGGACGGAGCAGGGCGCCGGGGCTGAAGGCCTCCGGCTCGCGCTCGAGCCACGCGACGGCTTCGGCGACGCTCATCCGGCGCCCCGTGCCGCGGACCTCGACCTCGCCGTCGCGCACCGCCAGCGCCCGCCGGGCGCCGCGCTCGATGGCGAACGCGTTGAGGAAGCCCTCCCTCACCGCCACCTGCTCGTGATAGCCCGCGGCGTCGAGGGCGGTGCCGACGCCCGCCGCCAGGCGCGTGGTGGGCGACCGCTCTTCGATCTCGCGGCGCAGCAGCGGAGTCATCAAGGCCTTGAGGGCGGGATCGGCGGGATCGAGGACGACGAGGGAGGGGAGCAGGGAGGACAGCAGACCGGCGAAGGCGTCCGAGAAGGAGACGCCGGTCCGGTAACATCGGCGGAGGCGCAAGAGCGTCGCTTCCCGGCCCTCTGTCTCGGGTAGCGCGGCGGCGAGCTCGGCCAGGAGCGTCTCGACGCTGGGGTCGAGGGCGATGCCCCAGGCCGGGAGCCCCGATGGATCGGCGGCGGGAGCGTAGCGGAGGCGCTTGAGCCCGCCCGAGGGATCCAGGACCTCCACGGACCGCATCTCCTCGAAGTCGTGATCGTCCGAGGCGACCCAGAACACCGGCACGACCGGAGCCTGATGACGGGGCTCCAGCTCCTCCGCGGCCTTTACGGCCGCGAGAGCCTTGTAGAGGACGAGCAGCGGGCCCCCGAAGAGCACGGCCTGCTGGCCCGTGACCACCGCGACGGCCCGAGGATCGTTCAGGCGCTCGGCGACGCGAGCCGCGGCTTCCGCGCCCCGGGCCCGCTGCTGCCTGACGAGGGCCTCGGCGACGGCCGCGCGCGGACGGGGGAGCACGAGCGCGCGGGAGGCGGCTGCGGCCAGGTCCGCAGCCTCGAAGCCGCCCTCGAAGAATCGGCGCGCCGCCGGCCCGCCCTGCAGGTAGTCGAGGAAGAGCCGGCTCGGCGGCGCGAGGAAGGACCCGTAGTCCAGGCTCACGGGTGGAGCCGCCATGGCGGCGGGATTATAGGCCATCGGGTGTTTGCGGCATCTACGCTGCAGCGAAGCGATCCGTTCCATCGGAATGGCCGCAAGCCCTTCCGAAATCGAGACTTGAGAGGCGCGCGCGTTGACACTCTTTTACCTAGATGCTAGATTTCGAGTTCCGACGAGCATGGATCCGAAGAGCGCGCTCCCCGAGCAGATGCCGTCGTCGATCGGACGGTATCAGGTTCAGGAGAGCATCGGCTTCGGAGCGATGGGGGCCGTCTACAAGGCCTTCGACCCCCTCATCAAGCGGACCCTGGCGATCAAGACGATCCGGCTGGACATCCCGCGCAACAGCCCGCAATACAAGTCGTTCATCGAGCGCTTCTATCACGAGGCTCGCATCTCGGGCACGCTCTCCCACCCGAACATCGTCACGCTCTTCGACATCGGCGAGGAAGGCGGCGTCCCGTACCTGGCGATGGAATACGTCGAGGGGGAGACCGTCTCGTCGCTCGTCGAGCGCGGGACGAAGTTCCCGCCCGAGAAGGTGGTCAGCCTGGTCAGCCAGGTGGCTTCCGCGATCGACTACGCCCACAGCAAGGGCGTGATCCACCGCGACATCAAGCCCTCCAACATGATCCTCTCCGAGGGGGATCGGGTGAAGGTCACGGACTTCGGCATCGCGAAGCTCGTCGACAGCGAGATGACGCAGTCGGGAACCCTGCTCGGCACGCCGTCCTACATGTCGCCCGAGCAGGCGATGGGGGAAAAGCTCGACGGCCGCAGCGACATCTTCTCGCTGGGCGTCTGCGCCTTCGAGATGCTTTCGGGGGAGCAGCCGTTCCCCGGTGCGAACGTCACCTCGATCCTCTACAAGCTGGTCCACGTGGAGCCCGTCGAGCCGCAGAGCCTGGAGATGCACGGGCTGGTGCCCCAGAAGTGGCACGAAGTGTTCGGCAAGGTGCTGGCCAAGAAGCCCGATGATCGCTACCAGACCGCAGCGGAGTTCGTCGCCGACCTGGAGTTCTGCCTGGGCTCGTGGTTCGGCGGCGTGGGAGCCGAGACGCTGTCCGAGGCGAGCGCCGCTCAGGCGGTGGCCGGAGCAGCGCGCGAGGCGGTCGCGGCCGGCGCCGAAGCCGAGATGGCCACGCAGGCGATCGCGGCCGAGCAGATCCGGGTGACCGAGCGCACGGCGCCCATGCCGGCCTCGGCCGTGCCCGCCGCCGGGCCTCCGGCGTCCAAGGCGAGCCCCCAGGAGGAGCCGGCCACGGTGTTGATGGGCGCCCCGCAGATGGCCACCGTCGCGATGCCGAGCGTCGCGAAGGCGCCGACGGTGCCTGGCACGAGGCCCGCCGGGGCGCCGCCGCCGCGATCGCCAGAGGTGACCCTCAAGGCGCCTGCGCCGCCTGCCACGGTCAAGGCGCCGGCCGTCGAGGATGCGGCCACCGCCCGCGTGTCGGTGTCGACGGCGAAGGCGCCCCGCCCGCCGGCGCCGCCGCCACCTGCCCCCCCTCCGCCGCCGAGGGTCGCGCCTCCGCCGCCCGCTCCCGTCCCCGTCGCGCCGGGGGCGAGGTCCGGGGCGCCCCGCTCGGGCATTTCGCCGGTCGTCGTGCTGGGCGGCGCCGCTGTCTTCTTCGTCGTGGCCCTGGGCCTGGCGGGATACATGGTCTGGAAGCGCAGCCAGGCCGAGCCGGTTCCGACGCCCGTCGTCGAATCGACGCCCACGCCCCCCCCGAGCACGCACCCACCCCTGGTCGCGACCGGTCTGATCCGTGTCGAGACGACGCCCCCTGGCGCCTTGATCAGCGTCAACGGCGAGGCCCGCGGCAACTCCCCCTTGGAGGTCCCTGGCTTGGCGGTGGGGAACTACGAGGTACGGGCCGAGCTCAAGGGCTACGACACGAAGGCCGAGACCGTGACGATCCTGGCCGGCTCGCCGCACGCGCAGGTCAGTCTCGCGCTGGCGCGCAGCGCGCCCGTGACCGGCAGCGTCGAGATCGTGTCGCAGCCGGCGGGCGCCGACGTGACCGTGGACGGGAACCGCGCTGGACAGACGCCCCTGGCCGACCTCAAGCTCCGCCCCGGCAGCCATCGCATCGAGATCACGGCCGAGGGCCACGAGCCGTGGTCGGGTGGCGTCAACGTGGAGCCGGGAAAGAGGGCCCGCGTCGAGGCGACGCTCCGCGAGATCCCGAAGGCCACGCCGACGCCGGGCCCGCCGCCGGTCGATCCCACCAGGGTCTACCTGAACACCGCGGCCGACGTGGACGTGCTGGCCAAGAAGATCGCCGGCGGGACGGCGTCCTACCCGTCCAACGCGCCGCGGTTGAAGTCGGGCGACTCCGTCTCCGTCTCGGTGACCTTCGTCGTGGACGAGAACGGCGACGTCGACGAGCCGAAGGTCGTGGAGACGGGCGGAGCCGTCATCGACGAGGCCGTCTTGAAGGCGGTCCGCAAGTGGAAGTACTCCCCCGCGGTGAAGCAAGGGATCAAGGTGAAGGTCAAGATCGCGTTCAAGCAGACCTTCCGCGCCGGCTAGCCTCCGAGGTCGATGGTGGCGAAGCTCGTCGTCAACCCGAGCTCCTCGCAGAAGCGGGAGATCCTGCTGCCGCGGACCGTGCTTTCGATCGGGCGCGATCCTTCGAACGACCTGGTGCTGCCCGACGCCATGGTGTCGCGCCGACACGCGGTCGTGGAGTGGAGAGGGGGGCAGTTCTTCATCCGGGACTGCAACTCCTCGAACGGCTCCCTCGTGAACGGAGACCGCGTCAGCGAGCGCGGCCTGCGCGACGGCGACCTGGTGGCGATCGGCACCGCGCGCCTCCTGTTCCGCGACGACGTGGTGGAGGAGCCGGGCTCGAAGGTCGTGCAGCACCCGTCGGCGCCGCGCCTGGTGTGCCCGACGTGCAGCGCCGACTATCGCAAGGGCGATCTGTTCTGCAAGCAGTGCGGCGCGGGGCTGGCGCCGCCGCCGCCCCAGAAGGCGGTGTGCGCCTCGTGCGGCACGGCCGTGGTCCTGCCGGCGCGCTTCTGCAACGCCTGCGGCCGGCCGTTGCCGGCAGAGGCGCCTCCCGCTTCGCCGCCGGCGCCCGCGGCCGCCGCGAGCGGCGGTGCCGCGGTGGCGCCGGTCCCCGAGCCGCCGCTCGCCCCGCCATTGGCCGATCCCGCCCCCCGCGACGAGCCCGAGCCCGAGGTCGTGGAGGCGCACGAGTTGAAGGCCCCGGCGCCGGAGGCTGCGGAGCCGGAGCCCGAGGTCGCGGAGTCCGAGGCGCCGAAGCCAGCGCCGCCCGACCCGTCACTCGTCACCGTGCCTCCGCCGGCATCGCTGCCTCCGCGCTTGCCGGAGCCGTCCCGCACGACCGAGCCGCCGCGGACACCCCCGCCTCCGCCCCCGCGACCGGCGCCTCCTGCGCCTCCGCGACCGGCGCGCGTCTTGCCGGCGAAGCCTCCGGTGCCGGACGTGCGGCGTCCCTCGCCGCCCGCGCCGCTCCTGGCGCGCTCCATCGCCGGCGCCCTGGACCTCCTCGTGGTCGGCGTCGCACAGGCCGTCGTGCTGGGGCCCGTGACGCGTTACTGGTGGAGCCGCGAGCTGCCTGCCGATCCGGCGCAGGTGCCGTTCCTGCCGATCCTGCTCTCGCTGGCCGCGATCCCTGTCGCCCTCCTGCTGGGCGCGGGCTACTACGTGTGGGGTTGGGGCATCGCCGGGGCGACGCCGGGGAAGAAGCTGATGGGGCTCGTGGTGGAGACGCGCGACGGCTCGATTCCGATCGGTCCGGCCAGCGCCCTCGTGCGCGTGATCGGGTACGTCGTCTCGGCCCTGCCTCTGGGCCTGGGGTTCCTCCTGATTCCATTCGCCGGCGAAGGCCTCCACGACAAGCTGGCCGGGACGCGCGTGGCGCGGCGGAGGGAGTGACCCTGGAGCCCGCGTCCGCCGAGCCCGTGGCCCCGGCGTCAGTCGCCCTCGCCCCCGACGCGCCCGTGACGCGAGAGAAGACCCGCGTCGACCTGTTCCGCGCGGTCCTCGAGGTGCTCCACGACCTCTCGATCGCGGTGCTCGTCTGCTTCTTCCTCGTCACCTTCGTGGCGCAGGCCTTCAGGGTCCAGGGCACCAGCATGCAGCCGCTGCTCGCGGACGGCGAGCGGATCATCGTGAACAAGCTGCTCTACCGGTTCGGGCCGATCCAGCGCGGCGACGTGGTGGTGTTCTGGTACCCGAAGGATCCCGCCGTCTCCTTCATCAAGCGCGTCGCCGGGCGTCCGGGCGACACGGTCGAGATCCGCCGCGGGCAGCTCTTCGTCAACGGCCAGCGGGTGAGGGAGGACTACGTCCTCGGCACCTATCGCGACGCCGACACGCTGCCGCCGGTGGTCGTGCCCCCGGGTTACTACTACGTGCTCGGCGACCACCGAACCAGCAGCAACGACAGCCGGACCTGGGGCGAGGTGCCGGAGCGGTACATCTACGGCAAGGCGTGGTTCCGCTTCTGGCCGCTGTCCAAGCTGGGGCCGATCCGCTAGGGCCGCGCACTCGGCCATTTCGAGTATCCTTAGGGGCTCGCCCGGGAGCCGGGCGCGCGATCCCTTGACCGAAGCCCGCACTTGAACGCGATAGGCGCCCACCTGGCCCTCGAGGACGGCACGCTCTTCGAGGGTCGCTCCTTCGGCCGCGCTGGCGAGACGACCGGCGAGGTCGTCTTCAACACGGCGCTGTGCGGTTACCAGGAGGTGCTGACGGATCCCTCCTACGCCGGCCAGATCGTGACGATGACGTATCCGCACATCGGCAACTACGGCGTGAACGTCGAGGACGTGGAGTCGGCGCGCCCCCAGGTCGCCGGATTCGTCGTGCGGGAGGTCTCGACGGTGGCGTCCTCGTGGCGCGCCTCGGGCGAGCTGCACCGCTGGCTCGACGAGCACGCGATCGTCGGCATCAGCGAGATCGACACGCGGGCGCTGACCCGGCACCTGCGCACGCACGGCGCCAAGCGCGGCGTGATCTCGACGCTGGACTGCGACCGGGCGTCGCTGGTGAGGAAGGCCCGCGCCTCGCGGGAGATGGTCGGCCTCGACCTGGCCCGCGAGGTGACCTGCCCGGAACCCTGGCGCTTCGCTGCCCCGCAGGACGCCCCGCGGCCCTTCCGGGTGGTCGCGTACGACTTCGGCATGAAGCGCAACATCCTGCGGATGCTCGCCAGCGCCGGCTGCGACGTGACGGTGGTCCCCGCCACGACGCCAGGGCGGGAGGCGCTGGCGCTGGAGCCCGAGGGCATCTTCCTCTCGAACGGGCCGGGAGATCCGGAGCCGGTGCGCTACGGCATCGAGGCGGCGAAGGCGTTCGTGGAAGCGGAGCTGCCGACCTTCGGCATCTGCCTCGGCCACCAGATCCTGGGACTGGCTTGCGGGGGCACGACCTTCAAGCTCAAGTTCGGCCACCGCGGCGCGAACCACCCCGTGAAGAACCTCGGGACGGGCCAGGTGGAGGTCACCGCGCAGAACCACGGCTTCTCGGTGGATCCGGCGCTCTTCGAGCGGCCGGAGTTCGTCCTCACCCACGTGAACCTCAACGACGGCACCGTCGAGGGCTTCCGGCACCGCGACCTGCCCTTGATCTCGGTGCAGTACCACCCGGAGGCCAGCCCCGGGCCCCACGACAGCCACTACCTCTTCGAGGAGTTCGTTGCCATGATGCGAGCGAGGAGGACGTGACGGCTCGGCGCTTCGCGCTCCTGCTGGCGTGCCTCGCCCTGGCCGGCGCCGGCTGCCGCTCGAAGCCCAGGCCGCCGGACATCCCGGCGCTGGTGGCGGACCTCATCGGAGCCGACGAGGCGAAGAGCGGGGCCGCGAGCCTGAAGCTCGTCGACATCGGCGAGGCGGCGGCCCCCGCGCTGGCCGACGCGCTTCGCGGAGGCGACGCCCGCGTCAGGAAGGTCGTTGCTGCGACGCTCTGGGGCATGGGCGCGAAGGGCCGTGCCGCAGTCCCGGACCTCGCCGCCTGCCTGGGCGATGCCGACTACGAGGTGCGGGTGGGCGCCGCCATGGCCCTCGAGAACATGGGCCCCGCGGCGGCGCCGGCCGTGCCGGACCTCGTGCGCGCGCTCAAGGACCGCGAGGGCATCGTGAGGCAGCGCGCCGCGAAGGCGCTGGGGGCGATCGGGCCGGCCGCGGCCGAGGCGCTGCCGGCCCTCGAGGGCGCCGCCAGGCTCGACTCGGTGCGGCCGGCGGCCGAGGAGGCGATGGCGCGGATCCGCGCAGGCGCACCACCGTCGCCCTGATGCCGCGCGATCAAGGCCTCCGCTCGGTGCTCGTGATCGGCTCCGGGCCGATCGTCATCGGCCAGGCCTGCGAGTTCGACTACTCGGGCACGCAGGCCATCAAGGTCCTCAAGGCCGAGGGGATCCGCGTCTCCCTGGTCAACTCCAACCCGGCGACGATCATGACCGACCCCGAGTACGCCGATCGCACCTACGTCGAGCCGCTGACGCCGGCGGTGCTCGAGCGCGTCCTGGAGCGGGAGCGGCCCGACGCGGTGCTGCCCACGGTCGGAGGCCAGACGGCGCTCAACCTGGCCGTCGAGCTGTCGAAGCGCGGAGTCCTCGACCGACTCGGGGTCCGCCTGATCGGCGCCTCGCGCCGCGCGGTGGAGGTGGGCGAAGACCGCCGCCTGTTCAAGGAGGCGATGCAGCGCATCGGCCTCGAGGTGCCGCGCTCGGGCTTCGCGAAGAGCCTGGACGAGGCTCGCGACGTGGTCAGGCACACCGGCCTTCCCGCCGTGGTGCGGCCGTCCTTCACACTCGGCGGCACCGGCGGCGGCGTGGCGTGGAACGACGAAGAGCTCGAGGAGGTCGCCTCCCGAGGCCTCGAGCTGTCTCCGGTCCACGAGGTGCTCATCGAGGAGTCGGTGCTGGGCTGGAAGGAGTACGAGCTCGAGGTGATGCGCGATCGCGCCGACAACTTCGTCGTGATCTGCTCCATCGAGAACTTCGATCCGATGGGCATCCACACCGGCGACTCGGTGACCGTCGCGCCGGCCCAGACCCTGACCGATCGAGAGTACCAGGCGATGCGCAACGCCGCGCGCAAGATCATCCGCGAGGTGGGCGTCGAGACCGGAGGCTCGAACATCCAGTTCGCGGTGGACCCGAAGACCGGGCGCATGGTGGTGATCGAGATGAACCCGCGCGTGTCGCGCTCCTCGGCCCTCGCCAGCAAGGCCACCGGCTTTCCCATCGCCAAGATCGCCGCGCTGCTCGCGATCGGCTACCACCTGGACGAGATCAGGAACGACATCACCCGGGTGACGCCCGCCTCCTTCGAGCCGGTCCTCGACTACGTGGTCGTGAAGATCCCGCGCTGGGCCTTCGAGAAGTTCCGCGACGCGAGCCCGCTCCTCGGCACACAGATGAAGTCCGTGGGCGAAGTGATGGCGATCGGCCGCACCTTCAAGGAGGCGCTGCAGAAGGGCCTGCGCGGCCTCGAGATCGGCTCCTCGGGCTTCGCCCGCAGCGATCTCGACGACGGGCGGATCAAGGAGAAGCTGCTCTCCCCGGACCCCGACCGCATCTTCTACGTGAAGCGCGCCCTCGACCTGGGCTGGAGCCACGCCGAGGTCCACCGGATGACCGGCATCGACCCGTGGTTCCTGGACCAGATGCAGCAGATCGTCGAGCTGGAGAAGCGCCTGGGGCCCGAGGCGCTCGAGGATCCCGGCCTGCTCCGCGAGGCGAAGCGCCAAGGCTTCTCCGACGCGCGGCTGGGCCAGCTCGCGGGCCGCGGCGAGGGCGAGATGCGCGCACGGCGCCTCGCCCACGGCATCAAGCCGGTCTTCAAGCGCGTCGACACCTGCTCCGCCGAGTTCGAGTCCTTCACGCCGTATCTCTACTCGACCTACGAGAGCGAGTGCGAGGCGGCGCCCACCGACCGCCGCAAGATCATGATCCTCGGCAGCGGGCCGAACCGCATCGGGCAGGGCATCGAGTTCGACTACTGCTGCTGCCATGCGTCGTTCGCGTTCAAGGAGGCCGGCTTCGAGACGATCATGGTCAACTGCAACCCGGAGACCGTCTCGACGGACTACGACACCTCGGACCGCCTCTACTTCGAGCCCCTGACGTTCGAGGACGTGATGAACGTCGTCGAGCTGGAGAAGCCCGAGGGCGTCGTGATCCAGTTCGGAGGCCAGACGCCCCTCAAGCTGGCCGTGCCGCTCTTCCGCGCGGGCGTTCCGATCCTGGGGACGAGCCCGGACGCCATCGACCTCGCCGAGGACCGCAAGCGCTTCAGCGCGCTGCTCCGGGAGCTGGACATCGCCCAGCCCGAGAGCGGGACGGCCAGCTCGATCGAGGAGGCCAAGGAGGTGGCCCGGCGCATCGGCTACCCGGTGCTGGTGCGGCCGAGCTACGTGCTGGGCGGCCGGGCCATGGCCATCGTGTACGACGAGGGGCACCTCGAGGGCTACGCGCGGGAGGCGGTCAAGGCCTCGCCCGAGCATCCCGTGCTGGTCGACCGCTTCCTCGAGGACGCGTACGAGGTGGACGTCGATGCCGTGGGCGACGGGGAGCGGGTCGTGATCGGAGGCATCCTGCAGCATATCGAGGAGGCCGGCATCCACAGCGGCGACTCGGCGATGGTGCTGCCGACCTGGAAGATCGCGCCGCCGCACCTGGCGACGATCCGCGAGCACACGCGCAGGCTCGGCCTCGCCCTGGGCGTGCGCGGCCTGATGAACGTGCAGTACGCGATCAAGAACGACGTGGTCTACGTGATCGAGGTGAACCCCCGCGCCTCCCGCACGACGCCGTTCGTGAGCAAAGCCACCGGCGTGCCCCTCGCGAAGGTGGCGGCCAGGGTGATGGTGGGCCAGTCGCTCCAGTCCCAGGGGATCACCCAGGACCTGGCCGTGAGCCGGATCTTCGTGAAGGAGTCGGTGTTCCCCTTCCTCAAGCTGACCGGGACGGACATCCTGCTCGGGCCGGAGATGAAGTCCACCGGCGAGGTGATGGGCATCTCGAAGGACTTCGGCATCGCCTTCGCCAAGTCCCAGGCGGCGGCGGGCTACGACATGCCGACGAGCGGCGCGGTCTTCGTCAGCGTCAACGACTTCGACAAGGGCGGCGTGCTGCCCCAGGCGAAGGCCCTCCACGAGATGGGCTTCCACATCTACGCGACCCGGGGCACCGCCGAGTTCCTGAACGCCCAGGGCGTGCCGGCCGAGATGGTGCTCAAGGTGAACGAGGGCCGGCCCAACGTCGTCGACTACATCAAGAGCGGCAAGATCGACATCGTCTTCAACACGCCCCTCGGCCGCGAGTCCTTCTACGACGACGGCGCGATCCGAAAGAGCGCGACGCTCCACGGGGTGCTGTGCGTCACGACTCTGACCGGCGCCGCCGCGACGGTCCAGGGCATCCGCGCGCTGCGCCAGCACGAGCTGGACGTGCTGAGCCTGCAGGAGATCCACGCGGGGGCTTAGCGAGCGGACCCCGAGCCCTCTTGTGCGCGCCTACCTCTGCCCGTCCAGCGCCACCAGGGTCTCGCGCGCCTTCTGCGCGATCGGGCTGGTCGCGTAGCCGTCGAGCACGGACTGCAGAACGGTGCGGGCCTCGCCCTTTCGGCCCCACTTGATGTAGACCTTGGCGAGGACGTACATCATCTTCGGCTCGAACTCGCTCTCCGGGCGGAGGGCCAGGCCCTCCTTCAGGATCTGCTCGGCCCTGCCGTACTTGTCGTCGTAGTACTCCAGGGTGGCGAGAAGCATCCGGGCCTGCTTGCGGTCCGCGACCGGACGCCCGGCGTCGGCCTCGCGGGCCCTGCCGAGGAGCGTGCGCGCCTCGTCGTAGTCGTCGTTGTCGATGAGGTGCAGGGCCAGACCCAGGAGGGCCGCGGCGTCCTTCTCGTCCTTCTCGAGGGCGCCTTCCCAGGCCATCACCTTGCCCGAGACCTCGAGGCCCTTCTCCAGGGAGGAGACGAACTGGGCCGGCCCCTGGAAGCCCTGCATCACGATCAGGGGGCGGCCGGTCGGGGAGACGAACGCGATCGTGGGCAGCGAGGACACGCCGTACTTCAGCGCGATCTGAGCCTCTGCCCGCGTGCCCTCGGTGTTGACCTTCACCGGAACGAAGTCGGCAGCGAGCTTGAGGACCTTCGGGTCTCGATAGGTCGTGGCGTCGAGCTTGTCGCACCAGCCGCACCACGCCGCCCAGAAGTCGATCAGCAACGGCTTGCCCGCCGCCTTCGCCTTCTTGGTCGCCGCGGCGAAGTCGCGCTCCCAGGGGATGTCGCTCGCGTGCGCGCCGCCTCCGAGGGCGAAGGCGAGGCCGATCAAGGCGGACGCGATCACTTCGCCGCTTCCTCGACCAGCGCGCGGAACAGGGGCCGGAAGCCCACGTCCTCCCGCCAGAACGACTCGGGATGCCACTGCACGCCCAGGACGTACCGGTGCGCGGAAGCCTCCACGGCCTCGACGACGCCGTCCGGCGACCAGGCCGTGGCCACGAGCCCCGGCCCGAGGTGGCGGATCGCCTGGTGATGGAAGCTGTTCACTCCGACGGTCTCCTTGCCCAGGAGGCGGCGGAGCCGGCAGGCCTCGGCGATCCGCACGTCGTGGACCCGTTGCGCACGCTCGGTGTCGGGATCGTGGTCCACGCCGCCCCCTGACTGCTGAGACGGCAGGTCCTGGATCAGTGTTCCCCCGGTAGCAACGTTTAACACCTGATGGCCCCGACAGATAGCCAGGATCGGCAGATCGCGGCGGAGAGCCTCGCGGCACAGGGCGACCTCGAAATCGTCGCGCACCCGGAACACCGGGCCCAGCTGGGGATGGGCCTTCTCGCCGTAGATTTCCGGGTCCACGTCGGAGCCGCCGGTCAGCACCAGTCCTTCCAGCCGGTCGAGAAGCGCCGGGATGTCCCGGTCGAAGACCGGCGCCAGCACATAGGGCAGGCCCCCGGCGACGACCACGGACTTCACGTAGTCCTCGCGCAGGAGATGGCGGTCGGGCCGGTCCTCGTCGTAGCCGATCGTGATGCCGATGGCGGGGCGCGTCACATGCGGTCCGGGATCGGGATGCCCAGGAGGCCGACGAGCTCCTCCATCTGGCGCACGAAGGCCGACACCACCAGGGTGCGGAACGCCCGCGTGTCGTCATCGTCCGCGTACAGGACCGAGTACTTGGGCTTCTGGTAGTACGAGTGGAAGGCCTGGGCGACCGCGAAGGCGTGCTTCGCGACGATCGCGGGCTCCTCGCCTCGGACGGCCTGCTCGACGGCGTCGTCGGTGCGCGCGATCAGCAGGAGGAGAGACCACGCCTCGTCGCCTTCCTCGCCGGTCAGGCGCGCAGCGAGGTCGAGGCCCGCGGCCCGCTCCAGCAGCGCGGCGACGGGGTGGCCGGAGGCCTCGAGCTTCGCGAAGATGTTGCGGGCGCGGACCAGGGCGTTCTGCAGGTACGGGCCCGTCTCGCCCGTGAAGGCCAGCGCCTCCTCCATGTCGAACGTGATGATCTTCGTCCGGCTGAACTTGAGCAGGAAATAGCGCAGCGCGCCGACCGCGACCGCGGTCGCGTCGCGGTGGCGGGCGGCGACTGGCCGCTCGGGGTCCCGGGCCTGGATCTCGGCCTCGGCTTTGGCGATGAGCGCGTCGATCAGGTCGTCGGCCTTCACGCCCAGGCCTTTGCGTCCCGAGACCTTGACAGCCGTCGCGTCCTCGGAGACGTCGTAGCCGAGGGCCCGGGCCGTGGCCTTCGACAGCACGACCTTCTCGTACGCGAGGTGATGGCTCGCCGCCGCGCCCTCGCCGTGGCCCAGGGCCGCGACGCCGGCCTTCACGACCCGCTGCGGGTAGGACTGGCCCACGTCGATCACGTTGTAGACCGCGCTGGCGTGGCCGAAGGGCGGCGCGGTGGTCTCGCCCTCGCCGCTGGTCGTGGTCCAGAGCCCGTCCCCGTGGCGGCGGTAGCGGAAGTCGCGGTCGAGGCGGCCGAGCTTCCAGAGCTGGTAGGCGATGTCCTTGCCGGTGTACGTGACCGTGCCGTTCGACCGCACGATGATCTTGTCCTCGTCGGCGGCCTCGCCCTCCATGGCCAGGACCCAGCAGCCGGCGTTCTTGCCCTCGGTCTCGAGGCGCAGCGTGCCCGACTCCTTGAGCAGCTCGAAAGCGCGGTTCCAGAAGTGCAGGCGCAGGATGTCGCTCTCGCGGGCGAGCAGGTCGTAGCGGATCCCGAGGCGCCCCATGGTCGCGAGGTGGGCGTCCACGATGCGAGAGGCGATGTGCTCGGCCAGGCGAGCCGTTGGATTGCCGCCTTCCTCGATGGCGTGAAGCGTCTCGGCCTGGAGCGCCTTGTGCTTCGGGTCGGCGGCGTAGAAGTCGCCCACGCGCGCGTACAGCTCCCAGCAGTGGTAGTCGAAGCGCCCGTCGAGGGCGGCGACCTCGTCGAGGCCCTTGTTCTCGAGGTGCTGGAAGCCCACCACCACGTCGGCCACCTGAACGCCCGTGTCGTCGATGTAGTTCTGGACGCTCACCTCGTGGCCGCGGTTCTTCAGCAGGCGCACGAAGGTGTCGCCGATCGTGGCGTTGCGCAGGTGGCCGATGTGCGCGGCCTTGTTGGGGTTGATGCTGGTGTGTTCGACGATCACGCGGCCCGGCTGGCGTGGCGCGAGCCGCCCGTCGGCGAGCGTCTGGCGCAGCTCGCGGGCGAAGGCGCCGCGGTCCAGGAACAGGTTCACGTAGCCGCCGCCCGCGACCTCCGCGCGGCTCACGCCCGGCAGCCCGTCCAGGGCCCGTGCCAGCTCCTCCGCGATCTCCCGCGGCTTCCGCTTCAGCGACCTGGCGAGGTCGAACGGGGCCGTGAGCGCGAGGTCGCCCAGCTCGATCTTCGGGGGGTACTGGAACGCGACGCCTGGCAGCTCGGCGCCGAACGCGGCCTTCACTGCCGCCTGGGTTCCGGTGCCGAGCCGCCTCTGCCAGTCGAGAATCATCGTCCCAAAACACTCAAGTATAGCGTGTGACAGCTGTCACGGCCGGAGCAGGCTTCGCTGCGTCATGCTTGTCCATGGAGCCGTCGATGCCGGTCCCCTCCACCGACCCCCTCTTCCGCGGCCTGCAGCTCGAGCGCGAAGGGCGCCTCTCCGAGGCGGTGGACGCCTATCGCGAGAGCGCGAGGCTGGAGCCGGAGGGCGTGACCGCCCTCGTGCGCCTGGGCCTCGTACTTCGCCAGATGGGCCGCGACGAGGAAGCCAACGACGTCTTCGGGAAGGTGCTGGAGCGGCACAGCGTCGACGCCGGGTAGGGACGCTGCTAGGATCGCAGTATGCGTCTCGCGCTCCTCGTCTCCCTTGTCCTCGCGGCCGCCCCGGAGCACTTCAGCCTGAGCGCTCGCTACGAACCGCCCGCCAGGGCCGGCGGCATCGGCTCGATCGCGGTGATCTTCACAGGGACGGACCCGGACATCCACATCAACGAGACGCCCGCGCCGCGCCTCAAGCTGGGGGATCAGGCCGTGCTCCTGGACAAGCAGGCGCCCGCGCCGGAGAGGGTGCAGCCCTTCGATCCCGCGACGGCGCGCTACCTGGACCTGGCCCTGCCCGTCTACTTCCCGGTGGCGATCGCGAAGGGCGCGCCGAGGGGCGCGCAGACGGTGCCCGCGACCGTGACCTACTTCTACTGCTCGAAGCGCCAGGGCTGGTGCCGCAAGGGTACGACCGACGTGGCGGTCGCCGTCGACGTGCGCTGACGGCTATCCCAGCACCGCCTCGAGCTGGTCGACGGCCCAGTCGAGCTGCTCGCGCGTGATGACCAGCGGCGGCGCCAGCCGGATCGTGTGGGTGTGCGTGTCCTTGCACAGCAGCCCGCGATCGCGCAGCGCATAGCAGTACTTTCGGGCGCCACCGGCCTGCTCCGTCAGCTCGACGCCGGCCCAGAGGCCGATCGCGCGGACCTCCTTCACGAGCGGCGAGCGGACGGCCCGGAGCCGCTCCTCGAGGTGGCCGCCCAGCTCGGCCGCCCGCTCGATCAGCTTCTCGTCCACGAGCACGTCGAGGGCCGCGCTGGCGATGGCGCAGGCCAATGGGTTGCCGCCGTAGGTCGAGCCGTGGATGCCAGGGGTGAACACGTCCATCACCTCCTGGCTCGAGAGGAACGCCGAGACCGGGTAGAAGCCGCCCGAGAGCGCCTTGCCGATCGTCACGCCGTCGGGCCGGATGCCTTCGTGCTCGAAGGCGAACAGCTTGCCGGTCCGGCCGAGTCCGGACTGGATCTCGTCGAGAACCAAGAGCGCGCGATTCCGGTCGCAGAGCTCTCGGAGGCCCCGCAGGAAGCCCTTCGGCGGGATCACGACGCCGCCCTCGCCCTGGATCGGCTCGACGAAGATGGCGGCGGTCTTCGGTCCGACCGCGGCCTTCACCGCGTCCAGGTCGCCGTAGGGGACGATCCGGAAGCCCGGCGTGAACGGCCCGAACCGGCTGGTGCTGTCGGGGTCGGTCGAGAACCCGACGATCGTGGTCGTGCGGCCGTGGAAGTTGCCGTCGAAGACGACGATCTCGGCCTCGGGGTACGGCACGCCCTTCACGTCGTACGCCCACTTGCGCATCGCCTTGATCGCGGTCTCCACCGCCTCCGCGCCGCTGTTCATGAGCAGCGCCTTCTCGAAGCCCGTGAGCCGGCACAGCTTCTCGAGCAGCGGCGGGAAGGCGCTGTTGCGGAACGCGCGCGAGGTCAGCGCGAGGCGCTTCACCTGCTCGATCGCGGCCGCCGCGATGCGCGGGTGGTTGTGGCCCTGGTTCACCGCCGAGTACGCCGCCAGGAAGTCCATGTAGCGCTTCCCCTCGACGTCCCAGAGGTAGACGCCCTCGCCCTTCTCGATCACGACGTCGAGGGGGTGGTAGTTGTGGGCGCCGAAGCGGTCTTCCTGTTCGATGAAGGACTGCGTGGTCGACGACGTGGCGATCGCCATGAAGGGGTTCCTTTCCCTACTTCTTCGCGGGCCCGAAGGAGCGCTCGAACAGCTCGCCGATCGCGCGCCGCCCCTCGTCGGTGAGCTGGCGCGTGCCGGTCGCCGCGAAGGGACGCTCCGGGATGATCGGCGAGTCCTTGGTCCAGCGGCCGTCCTTCCAGGTGAACCAGGCGTGGCGCGCCTGGTCGAACACGCTCGTCGGCCGGTTGAAGAACTTCGCCAGCTCGACGCCCCAGCCGGTGCCGCCTTGGACCGTGTCGTCGCCCTGGATCCAGCCGATCGCGAAGACCGCGTAGGAGTTCGAGACCATGTGGAACAGGAGCTGGCACACCCGGCGGATCTGCTCGACGCTCGTGTAGGTGCGGCCCAGGCGTTTCGAGACGATCTCCATGCTGACGTCGCCCTTGAGCAGCTCCTCGGCGGGCAGCAGCCGAACGTCCTTGGAGTACTCCATGGCGTGGCCGTCGTAGGACAGGGTCACCTGCCGGACGCCCCAGCGCTCGGCGCAGCGGCCGAACTCGGCCTCGGCGCCCTTGTGGCCGCCGCTGTAGAGAATCGCCTGGTTGCGGTCGCTCATGAGCCTCCGGTCAAACAGCCCAGGATAGCCGGGCGCCCGGGCCCGCGCAAGATACCTATCGCGGGCGTGCCACCCAGCGGCGCATCGTGCCCCGCGCCCGCCGCGAGCCAGGGTCGACGAGAAAGCCTGCGGCCTCGACCGTCCGCTCGGTCTCGCGGTTTGGGCGGCAGCCCCCGGTGACCCACGTCCAGAGCGGCTGGACCCGGTCCTGGAGCCACGCCTGCCAGGCGGGCTCGGCGCGCACGTGCTCCAGGAGCCGGAAGCCGCCGCCGGGCCGGAGAACGCGGCGAACCTCTCGAAGCCCGCGCGGCGGGTCGCCGACGCTGCAGAAGACGAGCCCGCTCAGGACCGTGTCGAAGACGCCGTCGCGGAAGGGCAGCGCCTCGGCGCGGGCGCGCACCAGGCGGGCGTCCGGCGCACGCCGTCGCGCCGCGAGGAGCGAGGACAGGCACGGATCGACGCCCACGGGCCGATCGGACGCCAGCAGGAGCCCGAGGTTCCGGCCCGTGCCGCAGCCCACGTCGAGCACGCGACCCTCGGTCCCCTTGACCAGCCACGCGCGCCAGCGCCCCAGGCCGGTCGCCTCGATCGCGGACATGCCCAGGTCGTAGAGCCAGGGGATCTGCTCGACGCCGCGCATGCCGTCAGTCCGGCTCCGCCCGGTCGTAGTCTGTCGGCGTGTTCAGGTTCGTGAACAGCGTGGCGGGATCGCCAAAGGTCGCGAGCTCCGCGACGCCCACACCCTTCACGCGCACGTCCGGCCAGAAGGCCGTCAGCTTGTACGCGCCCCGATCCAGTGCGCGGCGGACCGCCTCGCGGCACGCCGGTCCGTACGCGGCGCAGAGCGGCTCGGGGCCGCCCGGAGAGATCGGCACGACCGCGTCGAAGTCGCGGACGAGCTCCGCGAGCCGCCGCAGCAGCGCGACCGGCACGTGCGGCAGGTCGACGGCGAGCAGGAGCGCGGGCCCGTCCGAGCGCTCGAGGGCCGTGTGGACCCCGGCGATCGCGCCGACGTCGCGGAGGATGTCCGCGTCCACCGGCAGTCCACGGTCCACGTAGCGCAGCTCCGGGCCGCTGAGCAGGCGGACGCTCCCGCACGCTTCGCGCAACCGCGAGATTGCGTGGTCGAGGAGCGTCGCGGCCTGCCAGGGCAGCAGCGCCTTGTCGCGCCCCATGCGGCGGCTCGATCCACCGGCGACGACGAAGCCCGTGGTCATCGGCGCTTGAAGGTCCAGGTGATGTCGAACACGGCCACCACCGCGCCGTCCCCCATCCGGCCCCTGGACCGGGCCAAGAAGGTCACCGGATCGGGGCCCAGGGCGGCCCTCTCGATGGCCTGGGCCATCCCCGCGACGTCTTCGAATGCGAACGTGCAGCGGCCGACGGCCTTCTTCAGGAACTCCGCGCGCAGGCCCAGCACGAGGGTGGAGATCGACGCGTGGGAGCCCGTCGCGAGCGTGAGGGCGGGCGCGCCCGTGGACAACTCCGCCGCCATCGCCTGGGCCGCGAAGTACATCGATCGGAACGGGTTCTGGGTCCGCCATCCGCCCGGGAGGGAAACCTCGCAGCGGGCCTCGTCGAGGCGATCGAGCCTGAGCCCGGCCCCCGCGGCGAGCGGCAGCCGCCACCAGAGGTAGAGCCGGAGCTTGAGCGGGCTCAGGAGATCCCGCCGGACGCGCTCGGCCTCGGCGGTGAAGGTCACCGCTGCTCCTTCGCCGCGCGGCGCAGCTCGAGGAGCGTGAAGACGACGCGCTGCAGCGCGGTCACGTTGGCCAGGATCGCGATGACCCACAAGACAGCCACGACCTTGTTCGTGAGCAGGCCGAAGATGAGGAGCACGATGCGCTCTGGCCGCTCCATGAAGCCCACGTTGCAGCGCGGCACCAGGCTCTCGGCCCGCGCACGCGCGTAGGAGGTCATGAAGCTCCCGAACGCGGCCACCCACACGAGCACCATGTGGGGCGTCTTGTCCACACGCGCGTAGAGGATCAGCAGGCCCATGTACAGGACCATGTCGGAGTAGCGGTCCATGGTGGAGTCGAGATAGGCGCCGAACTTGGTCTCGCGGCCGCGGAGGCGCGCCACCCGGCCGTCGAGCATGTCGAAGACGCTCGCGACGAGGGCGACCAGGCCGCCGACCTGCAGCAGCTCGGGGCTGCGGTAGTCCTTCCCGCCGGCGATCGCGATGAAGGCACAGGCCACGCCGTTCAAGGCGAGGCCGACGATCGTCAGCACGTCCGGGCTCGCGTGCGCGAAGGCGCGCACGACGGCGTCCAGGGGGCGAGAGAGGAGCCCGCCCACTCGATCCGAGATCATGGGCTCGCGGGCCGGGCGATTCTACCGCGTCCCTATAATGGCCTCGTGGAGCGTCCTGAACGAAGCCGAGCATGGATGACTCGGTGTCGGTGCAGCACCGGACTAGCGGGTGCGAGTCCCGCCGCGGTAAGCGCCGGAGCGCCGCGTAGCAGGCTCCAGACGATGCCAGAGATGGCGGTGTCGATGCGGAGCATCGAAAGCCCTGCCGTGGCCGTAGGGTCACGCGCGAGGGGAGCGAACCTGCGGGCCGAATACGACAGTGTGAACTTTGCAGCCCCGTGAGATAGGAACCCGAAAGGGGGAGTGGCCGAGCCGGTCACGTCACGGCGAAGGCAACAGACTGCCTCCGGATACCGGAGGGAGGCAGGACGCTTCCGGGGTATGGGAGACAGCACGCAGGGACAGCCTGGTGCGGAACTGGGGGGCCCTCCTCGACGGCCCACGTCGGGCGAAGGCGGCGGGTATAAGCCGGGTGCGAAGTCCTGCCGTGTCGAGAGGGAGTCCGAGGGGCCCATAGTAGCGACGAAGGCGGGTAACGCCGCTGGAGCGAGAGGGCTCTGCTTTGGTCGCGCCGTCGTAAGGGGGTAAGGGCGAGGGCATGCTCGAGAGGGCCAACAACCCGGCGGATAAAGTCCGACAACTCCAGCGGCGGCTGTACGTGTCTGCCAAGCGGAACCGGAAGCGACGTTTCCATGCGCTCTACGACCGGATCTGCCGGGGTGACGTCCTGGCGGAAGCATGGGAGCGGGTGCGAACGAACAAGGGAGCTGCCGGCGTCGACGGGGAGACCCTGTCGGCAATCGAGCAGGAAGGCGTGGGTGAGCTTCTCCTCGACATTCAGCGACGCCTTCGGACGGGTAGGTACTGGCCGCAGCCGGTGAGACGCCAGTACATCCCGAAGACGGACGGAACCAAGCGGCCGCTG